>NZ_CP139970.1:0-306779 GCF_034424545.1 Trinickia caryophylli
CGCCGTGGCGATCGTGCCGCCGCGGCCGAAGTTGTACGGGTAGTCGTTCATGCTTTCTCCTTGCGTAAGACGCAGTGATACGGGCTGCGCATCGGGCCGCATGCCGCGGCTTCGAGCACTCCCGACACTAAGATAAGTATCGGCAACCAGAGTTTCAATGCATACCTCCGGTATTTTTACCGAACCTTTCAGCCCAGTAAGGGTTCGATCGCAATCATACACCGGATCATGCTACAATTGCAGATTCGTTGAAATTCGTAACCCTTTAATTTCTTGGAGTTTTTATGGCGATCGAGCGTACCCTGTCGATTATCAAGCCCGATGCGGTGGCGAAGAACGTGATTGGCCAGATCTACAGCCGGTTCGAAAACGCGGGCCTGAAGATCGTCGCGGCCCGCATGGCGCACCTTTCGCGTGCCGACGCGGAGAAGTTTTACGCTGTCCACGCCGCGCGTCCGTTCTTCAAGGATCTCGTCGAGTTCATGATTTCGGGCCCCGTGATGGTGCAGGTGCTGGAAGGCGAGAGCGCGATTCTGAAGAACCGCGAGTTGATGGGCGCGACCGATCCGAAGAAGGCGGACAAGGGCACGATCCGTGCCGATTTCGCCGACAGCATCGACGCAAACGCGGTGCACGGTTCGGACGCGGTCGAAACGGCGCGCGTGGAAATCGCTTTCTTCTTCCCGGAAATCAACGTCTACTCGCGTTGATAGTGCGGCCGGGCCGAAAGCCCGGCTGGGCGCGTGCGGCTTGTGGCCGTGCTTGTGGCAGGCCGAGCGCCCGCCGCGAGCGCGGCAGCGGGCACGGACGGTGCTGACGCAGCAACCCAGCAGGATCCGACATGACGAGCAGTTCAACCGTCAATCTTCTCGATTTCGACGCCGCAGGTCTTCTCGCCTATTGCGAGAGCCTTGGCGAGAAGCCGTTTCGCGCCAAACAGTTGCAACGCTGGATACACCAGTACAACGCCGCGGATTTCGACGGCATGACCGATCTCGCGAAATCGCTGCGCGAGAAGCTCAAGGGCCGGGCGACCATCAGCATGCCGCCCGTGATCAGCGACCACATATCGGCCGACGGCACGCGCAAGTGGCTGGTGGATGTGGGCAACGGCAATGCCGTCGAGACGGTGTTCATCCCCGAGGAAACGCGCGGCACGCTTTGCGTCTCGTCGCAGGCCGGCTGCGCCGTGAACTGCCGCTTCTGCTCCACGGGCAAGCAGGGGTTCTCGCGCAATCTCACTACGGGCGAAATTGTCGGTCAACTGCGCATGGCCGAGTTCGCCTTGCGCGCGGCGCTCGGCCGCGTTCAGCCGGCTGACGCGAAAGGCGAGCGGGTCATCACGAACGTCGTCATGATGGGGATGGGCGAGCCGCTGCTCAATTACGACGCGCTCGTTCCGGCGCTGCGCCTCATGCTGGATGACAACGCCTATGGCCTGTCGCGGCGTCGCGTGACGGTATCGACTTCCGGTGTGGTGCCGATGATGGACCGGCTCGGCGCCGATTTGCCGGTGGCACTGGCCGTCTCGCTGCATGCGCCGAACGACGCGCTTCGCGACGAACTCGTGCCGCTGAACCGAAAATATCCGCTTGCCGAACTGATGGCGGCCTGCCAGCGTTATCTGCGAGTGGCGCCGCGCGATTTCATCACCTTCGAGTACTGCATGCTCGATGGTGTCAACGATACCGATACGCATGCGCGCGAATTGCTCGCGTTGACGGCCGACGTGCCTTGCAAGTTCAATCTGATCCCGTTCAATCCGTTTCCCGAATCGGGGCTCACGCGATCCAAGTCCGAGCGTATCAAGCGATTCGCCCAGATTCTGATCGATGCGGGCGTCGTCACGACCGTGCGCAAGACGCGCGGGGACGACATCGATGCGGCTTGCGGGCAATTGGCGGGCGCGGTAAAGGATCGCACGGGTGTGGCCGAGCGCATGGCGCGTGCGGAGCGTGTCATCGACGTGCGGCAAATACTCTGAGCCGGCGCGACGGGGGCACCCGGCGGGTGCTATTCGCCGAGTGTGCGAACGTGGCGGTACGGGGTGCCGTGCATTTTGTTATAAACGGTCTGCGCATCGGGGCGCGGGGCGACAAGCCCGGCCCAGGCGCGCAGGTGAAAAAGAATCGACGCGAGGATCAGGGATGAGTGAGCCGCAGCATCCGCAAACAGAGGGCACTCAGACGAGCACGGGGCAGCCGGGGGCCGCTGCCGCCGGACGCAATGGTGTGCCGGGGCCGTTCGATTCGCTCGCGGCAGCCGGTGCCCGCCTTGCGCAACTGCGCGAGGCGAAGGGCTGGTCGGTCGACGATGTCTCGTCTCGCCTGAAGGTGCCCGCTCCGAAGTTGCGCGCGCTCGAGGCCGGCGATATCAGTCACCTGCCGGGCACGACCTTCGCCCTGGGCGTCGTGCGCAGCTATGCCAAGCTGCTCGGTGTCGACGCAACGCCGTTCACGAACGCGTTGCGCCGGGAGAAGGGCGAGCCCGAGCCGGATCTGTCGATGCCCGCTTCGACCGGCACCGATCTGCCGCGCGGGCGCGTGTCCGTGTCGCTTGGCGGCACGCCGCGGCACCGGTCGTGGTGGTGGGGCGTGGCGGCAGTCGTGGTCGCGCTGGCCGCGCTCGTGATGTGGCACGGCGGTGGCGAGCCTCCCGCGTGGCTCGCGCGGCTCAAAGCAAGCGCGAACGGCGCGGCGGCGAATTCGAGCGGTCCGTCCACGGTCGCTCAAACCGTCGCCTCGGGTGCGACGGCCGGGCCGGGCAACGAACCGCAGGCGGTCAGTCCCCCGGCGGAGCAGGGTTCCGCCGACACCGGCGCGGCGCAGGCGGAACCGGCGTCGGCGCCGGCTTTGACAACCGCGTCGGCCACGATGCCCGCGGCCGCCCGGGCCGAGCAGGTGCCGCCGGCGTCGGTAAGCGCGGCGCCGGCCGTGGCCACGGCATCGGCCGCATCGGCACCGGCTGGGGGCGGCGCGGGTTCGACGGTGGCGCTGAAAGTTTCCCAGGACAGTTGGTTCAGCGTGCGCGACAAGAACGGCAAAGAGTTGTTCTCGGGTATTGTCCGCGCCGGCGAAATGAAGGAAGTGAGGGGTGAGCAGCCGTTCAAGGTGGTGGCAGGCAATCGCGCCGGACTCGACTCCGTGACGCTCGACGGGCAGTCCGTCGATCCCGCCCGATACGATGCAGGCAAGGGCAACGTCTCGCGTTTCTCCTTGCCTTGATGCGCCGCGCCAAGGCCAGCGGCCGCGGCGCGCTTCGAACGATGGGTGCCGCGCAACCGCGGGGCACAAAGCACTAACAGGACGAATGGGTCTTTCGATGCAATCCGACAGCAACAGCCAGATTTGTTCCTCGCAGCCTATTTTCGGCGGGCCGGCCGCACGGCGCGCGTCGCACGCAGTCGAGGTGCGGTGGGGCGGTCAGCTCGTGACGATCGGCGGGGATGCGCCCGTGCGCATTCAGTCGATGACGAATACCGATACGGCCGACGCAATCGGCACGGCCATTCAGGTAAAGGAGCTCGCGCAGGCAGGCTCCGAAATGGTGCGCATTACCGTGAATACGCCCGAGGCCGCGGCGGCCGTGCCCGCCATCCGTGAGCAGCTCGACCGCATGGGCGTGTTCGTGCCGCTCGTCGGCGACTTTCACTACAACGGGCATCTGTTGCTGCGCGATTATCCCGCCTGTGCGGAAGCGCTCTCCAAATACCGCATCAATCCCGGCAACGTCGGGCAGGGCGCGAAGCGCGATACGCAGTTCGCGCAGATGATCGAAGCCGCAATCCGCTACGACAAGCCGGTACGCATCGGTGTGAATTGGGGCAGCCTCGACCAGGACCTGCTCGCGCGGATGATGGACGAGAACGCTGCGCGCGCCGAACCGTGGGAAGCGCAGAGCGTGATGTACGAAGCCCTGATTCAGTCGGCGATCGGTTCGGCCGAGCGGGCGGTCGAGTTGGGGCTCGGGCGCGATCGGATCGTGCTGTCGTGCAAGGTGAGCGGCGTGCAGGATCTCATTGCCGTTTATCGCGAGCTCGCCCGGCGCTGCCGCTTCGCGCTGCATCTGGGTCTTACCGAGGCCGGCATGGGATCGAAGGGCATCGTTGCGTCCACGGCCGCGCTGGGGATGCTGTTGCAGCAGGGTATCGGCGATACGATCCGCATTTCGCTGACCCCGGAGCCCGGCGCATCGCGGACGGGCGAAGTCATCGTCGCGCAAGAGATCCTGCAAACGATGGGGCTGCGCTCGTTTACGCCAATGGTGATCGCGTGCCCGGGCTGCGGCCGTACGACGAGTACGCTGTTTCAGGAGCTCGCGTCGCAGATCCAGTCGTACCTGCGGGCACAGATGCCCGTATGGCGTGACCAGTATCCCGGTGTCGAGACGATGCACGTGGCGGTCATGGGCTGCATCGTCAACGGGCCCGGTGAGTCGAAACAGGCGAATATCGGCATCAGCCTTCCCGGTTCGGGGGAGAACCCGGCCGCGCCCGTTTTCATCGACGGCGAGAAGGTCAAGACGCTGCGCGGCGAGCGCATCGCCGAGGAATTCCAGCAAATCGTGAGCGACTACGTCGAGCGCCGCTACGGGCGCGCCGTGGCCGCGAACTGAAGACAACGTCGAAACGCAGACAGATGACAGAACAGAAGAGAAAGCTCGAGAAGCTCGCCGGTGTGAAGGGCATGAACGATGTGCTGCCGCAGGATGCCGCGCTGTGGGAGTTTTTCGAGGCGACGGTGAAATCGATGCTGCGCGCCTACGGCTATCAGAACATCCGTACGCCGATCGTCGAGCATACGCAGTTGTTCACGCGCGGCATCGGAGAAGTGACCGATATCGTCGAAAAGGAGATGTACAGCTTCGTCGATTCGCTCAACGGCGAGAACCTGACGTTGAGGCCGGAGAACACGGCGGCGGTAGTGCGGTCGGCCATCGAGCACAATCTGCTCTACGACGGCCCGAAGCGGCTCTGGTACATCGGGCCGATGTTCCGTCACGAACGGCCGCAGCGGGGCCGCTATCGGCAGTTCCATCAGGTCGGCGTCGAGGCGCTGGGCTTCGCTGGGCCCGATGCCGATGCCGAAATCATCCTGATGTGCCAGCGGCTGTGGGACGACCTCGGCCTGACCGGCATCCGTCTCGAGATCAATTCGCTCGGGCTGGCCGAGGAGCGGGCGGCACATCGTGTGCAACTCGTCGAATATCTCGAAAAGCATGTGGACATGCTCGACGAAGATGCGAAACGCCGGCTTTATACGAATCCGCTGCGTGTGCTCGATACGAAGAATCCGGCATTGCAGGAGATCGTGCGGCAGGCGCCGAAGCTGATCGATTTTCTCGGCGACGTTTCCCGTGCGCATTTCGAGGGGCTGCAGCGGTTGCTGAAGGCCAACAACATTCCGTTCGTTATCAACCCGCGTCTCGTGCGCGGGCTCGATTACTACAATCTGACTGTGTTCGAGTGGGTGACCGACAAGCTCGGCGCACAGGGCACGGTTGCCGCGGGCGGGCGCTACGACCCGCTGATCGAGCAGTTGGGCGGCAAGCCGACGGCGGCTTGCGGCTGGGCGATGGGTATCGAGCGGATTCTCGAACTGTTGAAGGAAGAGCAGCTCGTGCCCGAGCAAGAGGGCTGCGACGTCTACATCGTGCATCAGGGCGAGGCGGCGCGCGAGCAGGCGTTCATCATCGGCGAACGCCTGCGCGATACCGGGCTCGACGTCATCTTTCATTGCAGCGCCGACGGCGCGCCGGCGAGCTTCAAGTCGCAAATGAAGCGCGCCGACGCCAGCGGGGCCGCGTTTGCCGTGATTCTGGGCGAGGACGAAGTCGCGAGCGGTACGGCGGGTATCAAGCCGCTGCGCAGGGGCGGCGAACCTGGCGAGAAAAGCGAACAACGCAGCGTCCCCGTCGAAAACTTGACCGAATTTCTAATCAATGCGATGGTTGCAACCGCCGAAGACGGCGAGGACTGACGCGGCTGCTGCGTGCCGCGCTTACGGCGCGGTGGCGTTTCGACAATCAGAAGACGTGGGAAGAGAAGGGATCGCCTGGCGATGAGTTATCACGACGAACAAGAATCGATTGAGAGCTTCAAGGCCTGGTGGGCGCAGTGGGGCAATGCGGCCACCTGGATCGTCCTCGTGGCGCTCCTCGCCGCCGCGGCATGGAACGGCTGGAACTTCTGGCAGCGCCGGCAGGCCGCGCAGGCGGCCGTACTCTACGAGCAGGTGCAGCAGGCCGCTGCGTCGAAGAACAAGGCGAACGTCGCGCGCGATGCCGGCGACATGGAATCGCGCTTCGGCGGCACCGCCTACGCACAGATGACGGCGCTGGTCGCGGCCAAGGTGCTCTACGAGGCGGGCGATACGGCCGGCGCGAAGGGCCAGTTGCAATGGGCGATCGATCATGCGAAGGACGACGAGTACAAGGAGATCGCCAGGCTGCGGCTGGCGGCGGTCCTGCTCGACGAGAAGTCGTACGACTCCGGTCTCGCGTTGCTCGCCGGCTCGCCTCCGGAAGGATTCAAGGCGCTGGTCGCCGATCGCCGAGGCGATCTTCTTTCGGCCGCCGGCAAGCGCGACGATGCCCGGTCGGCCTACGAGCTTGCACTGCAAGCGCTGCCGAAAAACGATGCGGCCGGACGTCAGCTGATTCAGTTCAAGCTCGACGCGCTCGGCAGCTGAGCGAAGCGGCGCGCGCCGCGGGCCTCGCTTTTTTGATCAACTTTTCACGATGCTTCGCTCACCGATGAATTTGCTGAAACGTTTCGCCGTGCCCGTCGCTTGCGCGATGACCGTCCTCGCGATGGCGGCCTGCTCGTCCTCCAAAGACGAGCGCCGCGAACCGACGCCCCTTACCCAGTTCAAGTCCGTTCTCAACGTCGAGCGGATCTGGCGGACGAGCGTCGGCAAGGCCGGCCGTTATCTGTTTTCGCCAATTGCCGTGGGCGACGCGGTCTACGCGGCGGGCGAGAGCGGCACCGTAGCGAAAATCGACGGCAAGACCGGCAAGGAAATCTGGCGAACGAAGCTGCATACGGATCTGACGGCCGGAGTCGGCAGCGATGGTACGCTCACCGCGGTCGGTGCCGAGAAGGGCGGCGTGTACGTGCTCGATGCGAACGGCAAGCTGCTCTGGAAGGGCAATGTGCCGGGCGAAGTCATTTCGCCGCCGCTCGTGGGCAACGGAGACGTAATCGTCCGAACGATCGATGGACAGATCAGTGCATTCAACGCGCAAACCGGCGAGTTGAAGTGGGTCTATCACAACCGTGCGGTGCCGCTGAATCTGCGGGTATCGGCCGGCATGACATTCGCAGGCGATGTGGCCGTGCTTGCAGGGTTCCCGGGGGGCGGTCTCGCGGCGATCAATCTGAAGACGGGCGACGATTACTGGCAGGCGCCGGTGTCGTTTCCGAAGGGCGTGACCGAGGTGGAGCGGATCAACGACGTCACGGGTGCCCCGACGCTGGTTGGGGCGCAGGCGTGCGCCGTGACGTTTCAGGGCCGAATCGGCTGTTTCGACGTCAATTCCGGCCGGCCGGTATGGGAGCGGCCGTTTTCGAGTGCGACGGGCGTCGCGCAGGACAGCGCCGTTGTCGCGTCGAGCGACGACTGGTCGGTGGCGGTGGCGTACGGTGCGACCGACGGGCGCGAGCTCTGGCGTAACGACAAGCTCAAGAACCGCGACTTGAGCGTGCCGCTCGTGCTCGGGCCGTCCGTGGTGTTCGGAGACTACAAGGGCTTCGTGCACTTCCTTTCGCGCGAGGACGGCACTTTCGTTGCGCGCGTGCCGACGGACGGTAGCCGGATCACGGCGGCGCCCGTCGTGGCGGGCGAGACGCTCGTCGTGCAAACGAAAGACGGCGATCTGTTCGGTTTTCGGCCGCGCTGAGCGGCGCAGCGCCGAGCCCCTGCCGGCGGCGCCTGGCATCGGCACTGTGCGCCGCTGCGGCGCATGACCGGCCCGGCTGCTGCCCATCGACCCCATACGCGTGCCCGGATGCCCGGGCGCGCGCTCCGATCGGCCTGCCGTGAACCAACGGCAGCCGCCGGTTGCCGTACCGCCGATGTCCCACCGGCGGTACGAACGTGATAATTTGCGACTGGGCGTGGCCTTTCCGGGCTGACGTCCGTCGCCGCAGCCATCCCGCTTCATACGGCGCGGATGTGCCCGACGGTGCGGCGCCCGTATCCGCGCTTGAGATAGACGACATCAGATGAAACCCGTAATTGCCCTCGTCGGGCGCCCCAATGTGGGGAAATCCACGCTATTCAACCGGCTCACGCGCTCACGCGATGCGCTCGTTGCCGATCTGCCGGGCCTTACGCGCGATCGCCATTACGGCGAAGGGCGTGTGGGCGATCGGCCCTACCTCGTCGTCGACACAGGCGGTTTCGAGCCTGTCGCGAAAGACGGCATTCTCCACGAGATGGCGCGGCAAACGCGTCAGGCCGTGGAGGAGTCCGACGTCGTCGTGTTCATCGTCGATGGGCGTAACGGCCTCGCGCCGCAGGACAAGTCGATTGCCGATTACCTGCGCAAGACGGGCCGGCCCATCATGCTCGTCGTCAACAAGGCGGAGGGCATGAAGTACAGCGCGGTGGCGGTGGACTTCTACGAGCTGGGCCTGGGCGATCCGCGCGCGATTTCGGCGGCGCACGGCGACGGCGTCAACGAGATGATCGGCGACGCGCTGGGCATTGCCTACGCCGGGCATCCCGAGGAAGCGGAGGAGGACAAAACGCCGCACGGCGTGAAGATCGCGATCGTCGGGCGGCCGAATGTCGGGAAGTCGACGCTCGTCAACACGCTCATCGGCGAGGAGCGCGTAATCGCGTTCGACATGCCGGGCACGACGCGCGACGCCATTTACGTCGACTTCGAGCGCCAGGGCAGGAAATACACGCTCATCGACACGGCTGGCCTACGTCGGCGCGGAAAGGTCTTCGAGGCGATCGAGAAGTTCTCGGTGGTGAAGACGCTGCAGTCGATCGCCGACGCGAACGTCGTGATCCTGCTGCTCGACGCGCGCCAGGACATCTCGGAACAGGATGCTCACATTGCAGGATTCGTCGTGGAGCAGGGGCGCGCGCTGGTCGTGGGCGTCAATAAATGGGACGGCCTCGACGAGCATGTGCGCGAGCGCACCAAAGCCGACATGATGCGCAAGCTGAAATTTCTCGATTTCGCTAAATTCCGCTTCGTCTCCGCGAAGGAGAAAACAGGAATCGGCGCGCTGATGCGCTCGGTCGACGACGCCTACGCCGCCGCGATGGCCAAGCTGCCCACTCCGAAGCTCACGCGGGCGCTGATCGCGGCCGTGGAGTTCCAGCAGCCGAGACGTCGCGGGCCCGTTCGGCCGAAGCTGCGCTACGCACACCAAGGGGGGCAGAATCCGCCGATCATCGTCATTCATGGCAATGCGCTCGATGCAGTCACCGAGACCTATAAGCGCTACCTCGAGAACCGTTTCCGCGAAACTTTCTCGCTGACGGGCACTCCATTGCGCATAGAGTTTCGCTCTTCGGCGAACCCTTACGCGGACAAAGGCTGAACCGGCTCGGCAAATGGCCGGCCGTTCGGCCGGGCGGCGCGTCCCAAAACGAAAATCGGCTATAGTGTAGCGATTGGCGGCGGATTTCTTTTTCTTCGCCGTCAGTCTGGATCAACCTGCAAAAAAACGACGGAGTTTGCTATGAGCAACAAAGGGCAATTGTTACAAGACCCGTTTTTGAACGCACTGCGTAAGGAGCACGTGCCCGTTTCGATCTATCTCGTCAACGGCATCAAGCTCCAAGGGAACATCGAATCGTTCGACCAGTACGTTGTGTTGCTCCGGAATACCGTGACCCAGATGGTTTACAAACACGCTATCTCGACGGTCGTGCCGGCTCGCCCGGTCAACTTCCACCCGGACGCCGAAACGTCCTGAGCCTTTCACCGAGGCCGGCGCGACGACGCAACGATCCTCGTCATGCCGGCCACCTCACCTCGACGCTCACCAATTTGATCAACGCAGCACTTGTCGGCATCGACTTCGGAAAAATCGACTTCGAAGCCAGTCTCGAAGAGCTCAGTCTGCTCGCGCAAAGCGCGGGCGCCCATCCCGCCGTGACGCTCACCGGCCGCCGCACGAGCCCCGACGCCGCACTGTTCGTCGGCAGCGGCAAGGCCGAGGAATTGCGCCTTGCCTGCGAGGCGAACGACGTCGAAATCGTCATTTTCAATCACGCGCTCGCACCGGCGCAGCAGCGCAATCTGGAGCGAACGCTGAATCGGCGCGTCGTGGATCGTACGAGTCTCATTCTCGACATCTTCGCGCAGCGCGCCCGCAGCCACGAAGGCAAGCTGCAGGTCGAACTGGCGCAGCTGCAATACATGGCGACGCGGCTCGTGCGGGCCTGGACTCACCTCGAGCGGCAAAAGGGTGGTATCGGCTTGCGCGGCCCCGGCGAAACGCAGCTCGAAACCGACCGTCGTCTCATTGGCGAGCGCATCAAGATGCTCAAGGGCCGGCTCGAAAAGCTGCAGCGCCAGCATGGCACGCAACGCCGCCAGCGGCAGCGCAACCGGACGATGTCGGTTTCGCTCGTCGGCTATACGAACGCAGGTAAATCGACGCTGTTCAACGCGCTGACGAAGGCTCAGGCCTACGCGGCCGATCAATTGTTCGCCACGCTCGACACGACCTCGCGGCGCGTGTTCCTTGGCGACGAGGCCGGGCAAGTGGTGGTCTCCGATACGGTTGGATTCATTCGCGAACTGCCGCACCAACTCGTCGCGGCGTTTCGCGCGACGCTCGAGGAGACGATTCATGCCGATCTGCTGCTGCACGTCGTCGACGCCTCAAGTGCCGTACGGCTCGATCAGATCGATCAGGTGAATGAAGTGCTGCGCGAAATCGGCGCCGATACGGTGCGGCAGGTGCTCGTCTTCAACAAGATCGACGCGGTGCCCGAACTCGCAGCCCGCAAGGAACCGGTTGAGCGGGACGAGTATGGTAATATCTCGCGCGTCTTTTTGAGCGCGCGCACGGGGCAAGGGCTGGACGGCCTGCGCGCGGCCATCGCAGAGATCGCCACCTCAGAACACATTCCAGACGACGGACGGCCATTGCCGCAGTCGCAGCCGGCGGTTAACGAACGCAAAAGCGAACGCAAAAGCGAACGCAAAAGCGAAAGCGAACGCGAAGACTTCGACGCATCGCGAATGGCGGCAGCGGGTTCATTGCCGCGTTCGGGCTTGCATTGACCGGCTCTCCCAACTCGAGCGAACGAATCAGGTGAACGAATACAACGAGCGGAGTTTGTGGATGCGCGCGCGCGCCGTCCTCTCGATCAGCGATCCTCGTTGGGGACGCAGCGAGGGCAATGGCAACCGGCAGCGGCCCAACGAACCGAATCGCCCTCGCGGAGACGGTGACGGCCCCCCCGATCTCGACGAGATGTGGCGCGATTTCAACCGCAGACTGTCGCGTCTGCTCGGGCGCCGCGGCTCCGGCTCGGGGCCCGGCGAGCGGCGGCCCGACAACGGCCGCGCGGCACGCGTGGGCGTTGGCATCGTCGTCGGCGTGCTCATTGCCATTTACGTCGGCAGCGGTATTTTCGTGGTGCAGGAAGGACAAACGGGGGCGGTGCTGCAGTTCGGCAAATATCGCCGCACGGTTGGGCCTGGCGTGCATCTGCGTGCACCGTATCCATTCGAGACACATGAAATCGTCAACGTGGCCGAAGTGCGATCCATCGAGATCGGGCGCAGCAACGCGTTGAGCGATGCGAACGTCGTCGATGCGTCGATGCTCACGCGCGATGGCGACATCGTCGACGTGCGTTTCATCGTCCGTTATCAGGTCAAGTCGGTGGCCGATTACCTGTTCCGTGCCGCGGACCCTGACAGAAGCGTGGCCCAGGCCGCGCAGGCGGCCGTGCGCGAGATCGTCGGCACGCGCAGTGCGCGCGAAGTGCTCGACCAGAACCAGGACGCGCTCGCGCAGCAACTGAGCACTGCGATTCAGCGCTCGCTCGATCGTTATCGCACCGGGCTCGCCGTTGTCGGCGTTGCCATGCAGGCCGTGCAGCCGCCACAACAGGTGCAGGCTGCGTATGCCGACGTGCAAAAGGCAAAGGACGACAGTATGCGCATGAAGCGCGAGGCGCAGGCCTATGCGGACGACTTGCTGCCGCGCGCGCAGACCGAGGCGGCTCGTTCGCTCGACGACGCCAAGGCTTATGCGGCGCGTGTGGTCGAGCAGGCACGCGGCGACGCCGACCGTTTCAACGAGGTCTATGCCCAATATGCCAAAGCGCCCGCCGTGGTGCGCGAACGCCTGTATCTCGATACGATGCGCGATATCTACAGCAATACGACCAAAATATTCGTCAGCGGAAATCCCGGCAGCAGCGTCGTGAATCTGTCGGTCGACAAGCTGCTGGAAGCGAACCGCCGCCCCGCCGCCGACGCGGGCAGGCCTGCCGTACCCACGCCGGCATCCGGCCCTGCAGCATCGGGCACCCCGGCGTCGGCCGCCGCGGCCGCACCGGCGAGCCAGCCGGCGGCGCCCAAGGATGCCTTGCGTTCGCGCGAAGCGCTGCGCAGCCGGTCGCGCGAAGACGATCTGCAATAACGAGGCGCACCCCATGAATCGTATCGTTGCGCTTATCGTCGCCGCCGTTGCCTTGCTGTTCGCCGGATCATCGACGCTTGTCGTCGTCGATCAGCGGCATGTGGCGCTCGTTTACTCGCGCGGTGGCGCGAACCCGACAGTGGTCGGCCCCGGCCTCCATTTCAAGCTGCCTACGCCGCTACAGTCCGCAGTGCGTGTCGATACACGCGTCCAGACGCTCGAGAGTACCGGCGCCGAGCGCTATACGACGTCGGACAAGGCCACGCTGCTCGTCACGCCCCTTCTGAAGTACCGCATCATCGATGCGCGTGAACTCTTCAATCGAACCGGCGGTGATTTGCAGAGCACGGGCGATCGCCTGTCGGCGGTCGTTCGAGATGCGCTCGGCAATGCCTTGGAAAAACGCGCGTTGGCCGACGCGCTCGCACATCAGGCGGAAATCACGGCCTCGGCGCGGGAGGCGATGGCGCCGGCCACGAATGCGCTCGGCATCGAAGTGGTCGATCTGCAACTCGCGCGCGTCGATCTGCCGGCGGAAGCGGCCGATGCTGTATACAAGCGGATGTCAGCCGCAACTGCGCAGGCCGCGAGCGAAGTCCGCGCGCAAGGCTCCGCACAAGCGCAAGAGATCAGGGACGCCGCCGATCGCCAGCGCCAGGCCGTGCTGGCCGATGCATATGCGAAGGCCCAGGCCCTCAAGGGCGAGGGCGATGCGAAGGCGGCCGAGATCGCGGCGGGCGCATTCAGCCGCGATCCGGGGTTCTATCAGTTCTACCAGAGCCTTCAAGCCTACCGCGCTGTTTTCAAACCGAACGACGTGATCGTCGTCGACGCGGATAACGCATTTTTCCGCTTCATGCGCGGGCCTCAGGGCGGTGCCGATCCCGGTGCACGCACAGCCGCAGCGCCGAAAAAACACTGACAAGAGGGGACGCCGCGCCCGTTCGGGCGCGGCAATATTTGAATGGACATGGCCGGCTCGTTGTTGCTTGCGATTGCGCTGATGCTCATCATCGAGGGCATGTTTCCGTTCGTGTTCCCGACTGCATGGCGCGAGACGTTTCGCCGCATTGCGGCGCGGCCGGCCCATCACATCCGCATCGGCGGCTTGATCGTGATGACGCTCGGGCTCGTATTGCTGCTCGTCGCGACTTGAGCGTGCCGAGCTGTGCGCGTGCCGGCCGGACGCCGGCGTGCTCCTTTCGTTCAGGCGCGCATGCGCGCCGCAAACCAATGTCGTAGGACTGAACCGATGTCGACCTGGCTGCTTCCCGAGAATATCGCCGACGTGCTGCCGTCGGAGGCGCGCAAGATCGAGGAGCTGCGGCGCGCGCTGCTCGATCGCTTCCGGACGTACGGCTACGAAATGGTGATGCCGCCGCTGCTCGAGTATCTAGAGTCGCTCTTGACGAGCGGTGGCAACGATCTCGATCTGCGGACCTTCAAGCTCGTGGATCAGCTTTCGGGGCGCACGCTCGGGCTACGGGCGGATACGACCCCGCAGGTTGCCCGCATCGACGCGCATTTGCTGAACCGCCAGGGCGTCACGCGCCTGTGCTACGCGGGAAGCGTGCTCCATACGCGTCCGCGCGGGCTGCATGCCACGCGCGAGCAAATTCAGGTGGGTGCCGAGATCTACGGCCATGCGGGCCTCGAGGCCGACGTCGAGATTGAACAGCTGATGCTCGACGTGCTGCATCTGGCGGGCTTCCAGGAGATCCGGCTCGATCTTTGCCATGCGGGGGTGCTTGGAGCGCTGCTCGCGCGCGAGCCTGCGGCGGCGCAGATCGGCGAGGCGCTCTACGAGGCACTGGCCGGCAAGGATGTCGCGCGCCTTGCGGAGCTGACCGAGGGCCTCGTTGCGCCGGCTCGCGACGCGCTACGCAAGCTGCCCACGCTCTACGGGGACGCTTCGGTGCTCGACGAGGCGCGCGGCTGCCTGCCGCCGTGGCCTGAAATCGCGCGGGCGCTCGACGATCTCGCGTTTCTCGCGGCGCAGGTCGAGGGGGCGCAAGTAACGGTCGATCTTGCCGATCTGCGCGGTTACGCTTATCACAGCGGCGTCATGTTCTCGGCTTACGTCGATGGCGTGCCGAATGCGGTCGCCCGTGGTGGCCGTTACGACCACGTTGGACAAGCCTACGGGCGAGCGCGGCCGGCGACGGGGTTCTCGCTCGATCTGCGGGAGATCGCTCGAATTTCGCCCGTGGAGGCACGCAGCAGCGCGATTCTGGCTCCCTGGCGCCACGACGAGCTGTTGCGCGCAAGCGTCGCTGCGCTGCGCGACGCCGGGGAAGTCGTTATCCAGGCGTTGCCCGGGCACGACGACGACCTCGACGAATTCGCCTTCGATCGCGTGCTCGTGGAGCGTGACGGTCAATGGATCGTGCAGGCGCGCAAGCCCTGAAATTTGCATGGCGCGCGCCGGGCGTGCGCGGTGTGAAAGGTCCCATGCCGTTGAAGCGAAACGGAAAAATTCGGACGCGTCGGCGAACATGGGTAGAATACGTTTTTAACCAGCTCAAGAAACAACATGTCTGCGAGTGCAGTGAACGCGGCCCAGGGGCGCAACGTCGTCGTCGTCGGGACTCAGTGGGGTGATGAAGGCAAAGGCAAGATCGTCGACTGGCTGACGGACCACGCGCAGGGCGTCGTGCGTTTCCAGGGCGGTCACAATGCGGGCCATACGCTCATCATCGGCGGCAAGAAAACCATCTTGCGCCTGATTCCGTCGGGCATCATGCGCGCGGACGTGGCCTGTTATATCGGCAACGGTGTGGTGCTCTCGCCCGAGGCGCTCTTCAAAGAGATCGAAGAGCTGGAGTCGGCCGGCCTCGACGTGCGCCGGCGCCTTTTCATTTCCGAAGCCGCCACACTGATTCTGCCGTACCACATCGCGATCGATCAGGCGCGCGAAGCGCGCCGCGGCGCCGGCAAAATCGGCACGACGGGCCGCGGGATCGGCCCCGCTTACGAAGACAAAGTCGGCCGCCGCGCCATGCGCGTCCAGGACCTTTTCGCGCCCACGGCTTTCGCGGATCGGCTGCGCGACAACCTCGATTTCCATAATTTCGTTTTGACCCAATATTTGGGTGCGGCGCCGGTCGATTTCCAGGCCACGCTCGACACGATGCTTGGCTACGCCGAGCGTCTCGCACCGATGGTGACAGACGTTTCCCGACGCCTGTACGACGAAAATGCGGCTGGCCGCAATCTGTTGTTCGAAGGTGCGCAGGGTACGCTGCTCGACATCGATCACGGCACCTATCCGTTCGTCACGTCGAGCAATTGCGTGGCGGGCGCCGCGGCGGCCGGGGCCGGTGTGGGGCCGCAGAAGCTTCATTACATCCTTGGGATCACGAAGGCCTATTGCACGCGCGTTGGCGCGGGCCCGTTCCCGAGCGAGCTCTATGACGCAGACAACCCGCAGCGGCAGGACGCGGTGGGCGTGACGCTGGCCAATGTGGGCAAGGAGTTCGGCTCGGTAACGGGACGTCCGCGCCGTACGGGGTGGCTCGACGCCGCGGCACTGCGTCGCTCGATCCAGATCAACGGCGTGTCGGGGCTTTGCATCACGAAGCTCGACGTGCTTGACGGGCTCGACGAGGTCAAGCTCTGCGTCGGTTACAAGGTGGATGGGCGGGACGCCGATCTGCTGCCGCGCGGGGCATCGGAGGTTGCTCGCTGCGAACCCGTCTACGAGACGTTCGGGGGCTGGAAAGAGAGCACGATCGGTATCACGCAGTGGAGCCGGTTGCCGGCGAACGCGCAGGCCTACCTCACGCGTGTGCAGGAAGTGGCCGGCGTGCCGATCGACATGGTATCGACGGGGCCCGATCGCGACGAAACGATCCTATTGCGTCATCCGTTCAAGGTGTGATCGATGACGCAGAATGTGACGACGCTCGCCATGACCGACCCGCGCAACGACGACAAACACCTGTGGGTCAGCTGGGATGAATACCATCGCCTGATCGAGTTGCTTGCGCTCGCCGTGCACGATTCGGGATGGAAGTTCGACAAGATCCTGTGCCTTGCACGTGGCGGCCTGCGCGTGGGCGACCAGCTCTCGCGAATCTACGACCTGCCGCTGGCGATTCTTGCCACAAGTTCGTACCGCGAGGCGGCTGGCACCCAGCAAGGCGACCTCGATATTGCGCAGTACATCACCATGACGCGGGGCGAATTGTCGGGCAACGTGCTGCTGGTGGATGACCTCGTCGATTCGGGCGTGACGCTCGCACGCGTGCAGCAGCATTTGAAGGAGCGCTATCCGGCCGTCGAAACGGTGCGATCGGCGGTGCTTTGGTATAAGGGATGCTCGAAGGTCAAGCCCGATTATTTCGTTCAGCAATTGCCGACCAACCCCTGGATCCACCAGCCGTTCGAAGAATGGGACACCGTGCGCCCGCACAACCTGTCGGCGTGGATCAAGCGTGGCGTCAGCCAGGGAACCGCGTCCGGCACGTAAGTTGCTAAAGGGCGCGCCGGGCTCGTTGCGCGGCTTGCCCGCAACTCGATGCAGCGGAGCCGACCGGCTCCGCGTTTTCATATGTGCGAGGTGTGCAAGCACCGCTAGAATAGCGCTCGCTCCTCGGTTATCCGCCACGAATCGTTTCGCACTCTATGACAGATAACGGTCACGGGAATCTACGTCAGCATTCGGCTGCTTCGTTGGCACTCGCCGCCATCGGTGTCGTCTTCGGTGATATCGGCACCAGTCCGCTCTACGCGCTCAAAGAGGCGTTCAGCGAGTCGCATGGCATTCCGCTTACGGACGCGTCGATTCTCGGCGTGTTGTCGCTGCTGTTCTGGGCGATCATCGTGGTGGTGTCGGTCAAATATGTGTTGTTCGTGATGCGCGCCGACAACAACGGCGAGGGCGGGGTGCTCGCGCTCATGGCTTTGTCTTTGCGGCCGTTTGCAAGCAAGGGGCATTTTCCCGGCATCCTGATGATGCTCGGCATCTTTGGCGCATGCATGTTCTATGGCGACGCAGTGATCACGCCAGCCATTTCGGTGATGTCGGCCGTCGAGGGGCTCGAGGTCGCCACGCCGCAACTGTCGCATCTCGTCATTCCCATTACGATCGTCATTCTCGCCGCGTTGTTCTGGATTCAGCGCCATGGCACGTCGCTCGTGGGCAAATTGTTCGGGCCGATCATGCTCGTATGGTTCGCGACGCTCGCTGCGCTCGGCATTTGGCATATCGCGCACGAGCCCGGAATCGTCGCCGCGCTCAATCCGTATTACGCGGTCACGTTCATGATGCGCCACATGCTGCAGGCCTATGTGGTGCTCGGTTCGGTTTTTCTCGTGCTGACCGGGGCGGAAGCGCTTTACGCCGATATGGGGCACTTCGGGGCGAAGCCCATCCGCATGGCTTGGTATTGCCTCGTGATGCCGGCGCTCGTGCTCAATTACTTTGGGCAGGGTGCGCTGCTAATGCACGATCGCAGCGCGCTCGCCAATCCGTTCTACCTGATGGCGCCGGATTGGGCCACGCTACCGCTCGTCGTGCTCTCGACGGTGGCAACGGTCATTGCGTCGCAAGCGGTGATTTCGGGCGCGTATTCGCTTACGAGCCAGGCGATTCAACTCGGCTATGTGCCGCGTATGAAGATCCTGCATACATCTGACCTGTCGATCGGGCAGATCTATGTGCCGGTCGTCAATTGGCTGCTGCTTTTCGTGATCGTGCTGGTCGTGCTCGGCTTCAAGAGCTCCGATAATCTCGCCGCCGCATACGGGATAGCGGTGACGACGACGATGGTCATTACCACCATTCTCGCTTGCGTCGTCATGACGAAGGTCTGGAATTGGAACAAGGTGCTGGTTGCGCTCATCACCGCCGCCTTCATTGTTGTGGATCTGGCATTTTTCGGTGCGAATCTGCTGAAGGTGGCCGAGGGTGGCTGGTTGCCGCTCGGCATTGGCGCATTGCTGTTCTTCCTGCTGATGACTTGGTACAAGGGGCGCATGCTCGTGAAGGAGCGCACGGCCGCGGATGGCATTCCGCTCGCGCCATTTTTGCAGGGCCTCCTTGCACATCCGCCTCACCGCGTATCGGGTACGGCCATCTATCTGACGGGCAGCGATACGCTCGTGCCGGTCAGTCTCTTGCACAATCTGAAGCACAACAAAGTGCTGCACGAGCGCACGCTGTTTCTCACGTTCATCACGCGCGACATTCCCTATGTGGAGGAAGAGGATCGGGTGACGGTAAAGGACGTGGGCGGGGGCCTCTTCATCGTCAAGGCGGCGTACGGCTTCAATGAAACGCCCGATGTGAAGGCGGTCTTATCGGAGATTGCTCGTACGCACGCAATGACCTTCGAGTTGATGGATACCTCGTTTTTCCTCGCTCGAGAAACGGTGGTGCCGACCCAACTGCCCGGGATGTCGATTCTACGGGAACGCGTTTTTGCGTGGATGCATCAGAATGCCGCCAAGCCCACCGACTTTTTCAGTATTCCAGCTAACCGCGTAGTCGAACTCGGTACCAAGATCGAAATCTGACCGCTGCGGCGGCGCGCGCCGTTTGGTCGCCGTTTGGTTATCTGCGACGAAACAAGAAAGGCCTGGGTCATCGACCACAGGCCTTTTTTCATACAAATAGGAAAAGCGCGATCAACGCTGTTTCAGCTTGGCAAACGCGGCGGCCATGGCGCCCGCCGGCTGTTCGTCGCGCGAAGAGCGTTGTCCGCGCATCCCGTTCGAGCGGGTGCCGGCGCGCTCTGCTTGCCCGGCGGCCCCGCGAGCGGCGGGCGCTGCGTCATCGGCCAAACGCATCGTGAGCGCGATGCGTTGCCGCTTCACATCGACGTCGAGCACTTTAACCTTGACGATTTGGCCCGCTTTGACGACTTCGTGCGGGTCCTTGATGAACTTCGTCGACATTGCCGAAACGTGGACGAGGCCGTCCTGGTGGACGCCGATATCGACGAAGGCACCGAATGCGGCGACGTTCGTGACCACGCCTTCGAGAACCATGCCCAGCGAGAGATCCGAGATCTTTTCGACGCCTTCGCGGAACGTGGCCGTCTTGAACTCGGGGCGCGGATCGCGGCCCGGTTTTTCGAGCTCGGTCAGAATATCGCGCACGGTCGGCAAGCCGAAACGCTCATCGACGAATTCGTCGGCACGCAAACCGGCCAGAGCGTCACGATTGCCGAGTACATGACCGATATCGGTCTGGATCTTTGCCAGGATCCGTTCGACGACCGGGTACGCCTCGGGGTGAACCGAGGAGCGGTCGAGCGGATTTTCGCCGCCGTTGATGCGCAAGAAGCCTGCGGCCTGTTCGAACGTTTTATCGCCGAGGCGCGGCACCTTGCGCAAATGTTCGCGCGACGGGAACGGACCATTGACATCGCGATAGTCGACGATGTTGCGCGCAAGCGTTGCATTGAGGCCCGACACGCGCGCGAGCAGCGCGACCGAAGCTGTGTTCGCGTCCACACCGACAGCGTTCACGCAATCCTCCACGACGGCATCGAGCGAGCGCGCGAGCTCGCGCTGATTGACGTCATGCTGATACTGACCTACGCCGATGGCCTTCGGTTCGATCTTCACGAGCTCTGCAAGCGGGTCTTGCAGGCGACGCGCAATCGATACGGCGCCACGCAGCGACACGTCCATGTCGGGGAATTCTTTCGCAGCGAGTTCCGACGCCGAATACACCGATGCGCCGGCTTCGGAGACGACGATCTTCTGCAGTTTCAGTTCGGGATGCCGTGCGATCAATTCGCTCGCGAGCTTGTCTGTCTCGCGCGATGCCGTGCCATTGCCGATACTGATGAGTTCCGCTTGCGTCTGCGCCGCGAGTCGCGAGAGCTTCGCGATCGAGCCGTCCCAGTCGCGGCGGGGCTCGTGCGGGTAGATCGTGTCCGTAGCGAGTACCTTGCCCGTACGATCGACGACGGCGACCTTCACGCCGGTGCGCAGCCCCGGGTCGAGGCCGATCACGGCCTTCGGACCCGCGGGGGCGGCGAGCAGCAGGTCCTTCAGATTGCGCGCGAAGACCCGGATCGCCTCGTGCTCGGCCGTCTCGCGCAGTTGCGTGAGCAGTTCGTTCTCGAGATGGGGCTGCACCTTGACGCGCCAGCACCAGCGGCAGACGTCCGCGAGCCATTTGTCGGCCGGCCGGCCCTGATTCGCGATGCCCGAGTGGCGCGCGATCATCGCCTCGCACGGATGCGGGACCTCGGCGTCAAGTTCGGCGCCAAGACCGAGCTTCACCGTCAGCACGCCCGCGTTGCGCCCGCGGAAGAGGGCCAGCGCGCGATGCGACGGTACGGTCTTGAGCGTCTCGGCATACTCGTAGTAATCGCGGAATTTTTCGCCTTCCTCGCTTTCCTTGCCTTCCATGACCGTCGATGACACCACGCCGCGCTCATGAAGGTACTCGCGCAGCTTGCCGAGCAGCTCGGCCGTTTCGCCGAACTGCTCGGAGAGGATGTCGCGCGCGCCGTCGAGCGCCGCTTTAACGTCGGCCACGCCCTTTTCGGCGTCGACGTAGCGCGCGGCTTCGGCTTGCGGATCGAGGGTGGGATCGGCAAGCAGGGCGTGCGCGAGCGGCTCGAGGCCGGCTTCCCGGGCGATCTGCGCGCGCGTGCGGCGCTTCGGCTTGTACGGCAGATAAAGGTCTTCGAGCACCTGCTTGGTGTCCGCGGCTTCGATGGCCGTGCGCAGCTCGTCGGTCAGCTTGCCCTGCTCTTCGATGCTCGCGAGGATGGCGGCACGGCGCTCTTCCATTTCGCGCAGATAGAGCAGCCGTTCTTCGAGCTGGCGCAGCTGCGTGTCGTCGAGATTGCCCGTGACTTCCTTGCGGTAGCGCGCGATAAAGGGGACAGTCGCACCTTCGTCGAGGAGTTGCACGGCGGCCGCGACCTGCCGCGGCTCAACGGTCAATTCGGCGGCGATGCGCTGTACGATCTTGAGTGCTACGGGTTCCGTCATAGAGAAAGCGTCTGACTGCGGGGCCGGGCGTGCAACGCCGCCACTGCGAGGCGGAAACGAGACGAAGGGCGAGGCGAAGGCTCACCGATCCGGCCGGGTTGCTGGAGCGGCGCATTTTGCCATAAATGACCGGGTGCGTTGCCCCCGATGTTAGAATTCCGCCCATGTTCCAATGCCGGCTTACGACGTTGCCTATCTCCTGTTCCTGGTTCCGTTCTTTGTCCCGTTTTTTCGCTGCCTGTGGCATGGGCGCGGCGCTCGCGTTGCCGGTGGCCGCGCTTGCACAAGCTCCGTCCAAGGCCGCGCTGCCGGATGCGCCGGCGTCGGGCAGCGCGGCGGATGACCTTTTGCCGCGCACCGACGGCTTCGACGCGCGGCAAAAGGCGCTCGACGGACGGCGAGCTGAAAACGAGTATCGCTATGGCGTCACGGTGCACAACTGCTACAGCAAGTTTTTCGTGAACGCGTGCCTGGGCCGTGCGCGCGATGCGATGCGCGAGGTCGACGCCAGGATCCACGCCGAGCAGCTCGTGCTCGACGGCGAACGGCGGGCCGAACGCGCACGCGAGCGCGACGAGCGCGAAGCGCTCGCCGCGGCGCAAAGGAAAGCGGAGGCGCCGCAGCGCGCAACGACCGATGCGCGCAATGCCGAAGCCTACGACCAGAAGCAGCGTCAGCATGCCCTCGACGAGGCTCGACGCAATGCCGAGGCGCCGCAGCGCGCGACCAACGAGGCAGCGTACCAGCGCAAGCAGTCCGATTATCAGCGCAAGCTCGAGGCGGCCCGCAAGCAGGCGGCGCAAGATGCGGCCGAGCGCGCGGAGCGCGCGAAGCGCTATGTCGAAAAGCAGTCGGCTGCGGCACAGCACAAGGCGGACGTCGAAGCGCGCCAGAAACAGGCCGCGCAAAAGGCCGAGGAGCGGAAGCAGGAACAGTTGCAGCAGCAGGAGCAGCAAAGGCAGTTGCAAAAGGAGCAGCAAGACAGCAACTGACGCAACGCGTCTTTGCCGGACGGCAACCTCAGGCAGATGCCGCCTCGCGGGCGGCGAAGGCCTATCGAACCGAGGAGGCGACCATGCGCGACCAGCAGGCGATCCAACCGGAAGCTTTGCGCGATCGCATCGTGCAGTTGCAGTCGGAGCACAGCGAACTCGATCGGATGATCGACAAGCTGGCAGTCTCATCGGATATCAGCGACTTCGAGCTGCGGCGCCTGAAAAAACGCAAGCTCAAGGTCAAAGACAACATCATGCTGCTTCAATTGCAGCTCGAACCGGATAAGCACGCATGAGCGGCGCCAGGGCAGGCGCGGCCGCAGCGGCGTGATGCCGGTACTGTACGGATTGCTTGCCTTGAATTCACTGCCGCACGACGCTTCCCCCGCAGAGAAACCGAACGCGCGTCCCGCCGGGGCGCCGTTTCCGCTGAGCGCCAGGCACGGCGCCGAGCTGGACGCGATTTTCGCGGACGGCGGCTTGCTTGCGCGTGCGATCGACGGCTATCGCCCCCGCGCGTCGCAGATCGAAATGGCGCGTGCCGTGGCGGCGACGATGGAAGCGTCGAGCCGGGCCATGCCCGAACCCGCGATGTTCGAAGCGCAGCGGCGCCCCGCGCGGCGGCTCCAGGCCACGCAGGAGCCCGCGGTGGCCGACGCGGCCGGGAAGGACGAGGCGGGCGGGGTGGACGCCGCGGCGGGCGAGAACACGCTCATCGTCGAAGCCGGCACCGGTACGGGCAAGACCTACGCATACCTCGTCCCTGCGATGCTATGGGGGGGCAAGGTCATCGTGTCCACGGGTACCAAGCATCTTCAGGATCAGCTCTTCCAGCGCGACATTCCAACAGTGCGGGAAGCGCTCGCCGTGCCGGTCAGCGTGGCGATGCTGAAGGGGCGTGCCAATTATCTCTGTCACTACTATCTGCAGCGCACCGCCGACAATGGCCGCCTGCCGTCGCGACAGGACACGGTGCATCTGCAGGAAATCGTTCGCTTCGCGAAGCTCACGCGTACAGGTGATAAGGCCGAACTCGCGAGCGTCCCCGAAACGGCGCCGGTGTGGCCGATGGTGACGTCGACACGCGAGAACTGCCTCGGGCAGGAGTGCCCGCACTACAAGGAATGCTTCGTGATGCAGGCACGCCGCGAAGCGCAGCAGGCCGACATCGTCGTCGTGAACCACCATTTGTTCTTCGCGGACATCATGCTTCGCGATACGGGCATGGCCGAATTGCTGCCGACGGCGAACACGGTCGTTTTCGACGAGGCTCACCAACTGCCGGAAACGGCGACGCTCTTTTTCGGCGAAACTCTCTCGACGAGCCAGTTGCTTGAACTGGCGCGCGATACGGTTGCCGAAGGGTTGAGCCATGCACGCGACGCTACGGACTGGGTTAAGCTCGGTGCCGCGCTCGAGCGCGCCGCACGCGACATCCGGCTGGCATTCAAGGAGGATGTCGTGCGGCTGTCGGCTACGCAGTTGGCCGACGACCATCCGCTCTTCGTATCGCTCGGCGCCCTCGAAGGCGCACTCGATGCACTGGCCGGGGCATTGGCCGCGCAGGCGGAGCGGGCTGAATCGCTCGGCGCGTGCCTGCGCCGGGCGCGCGAACTGCAAGACCAGCTCGCGCGCTGGACCACGCCTGCCGAGCCGGCGAGTGTTCAGCCCTCCGGTGCCGCATCGCAGGACTCGAAGAACGGCGGCGAGCCTTCGGCCGGCGCTGACGAGCGTATTCGCTGGATTGAAGTGTTTTCGCACTCGGTCCAGCTGCATGAAACGCCGCTCTCGGTTGCTCCGATTTTCGCAAAGCAGCGTGCCGGCGTGCCGCGCGCATGGATTTTCACGTCGGCCACACTGTCGGTGCGAGGAGACTTCACGCACTACGCCGCGCAGATGGGGCTCGACGCGCGGCGCTCGATGACGCTGCCCAGCCCCTTCGACTACGGCACGCAGGGGCTGCTTTACGTGCCGCGCAATTTGCCTCAGCCGTCGTCACCCGCGTTCACCGATGCTGTATTCGACGCGGCTTTGCCGGCGATCGAGGCGGCCGGCGGAGGCGCATTCGTGCTCTGTACGACGCTGCGCGCCGTCGATCGCATCGCAGCCAAGCTGCGCGACGTCATCGATTCGCGCGGCTGGGCGATGCCGTTGCTCGTGCAGGGGGATGCGAGCCGGACCGAGTTGCTCGATCGCTTTCGTGCCTATGGCAATGCGATTCTCGTGGGCAGCCAGAGCTTCTGGGAGGGCGTCGATGTGCGAGGCGATGCACTATCGCTCGTCGTCATCGACAAGCTGCCGTTTGCTCCGCCTGACGATCCGGTTCTTTCGGCCCGCCTCGACGTGCTTGCGAAAAAAGGCCTCAGTCCGTTCGCAGTTCATCAACTGCCGCAGGCTGTCATTACCTTGAAGCAGGGGGCGGGGCGCCTCATTCGGGCGGAGACCGATCGCGGGGTGCTGATGATTTGCGACACGCGCCTTGTCGATAAACCCTACGGCCGGCGCATCTGGCAAAGTCTGCCGCCGTTCAAGCGAACGCGGGAGATCGATGCCGTACGATCGTTTTTCGCCGAGCGCAAGGAGGCCGAACCGCAAGCGTAACGGCCAGGCGGCCGTTGGGTTTGTGTTTCGGCGCGCGTGGGCGCAAGCGAAGCGCGCGCGAGTGCGGCAATAAAAAACCGGCAACGATGTGCCGGCTTTTTTCAGGCGCCCAGCCGAACCGATCGGTCAGAACTGCCACCAGGACTTCTTCTTGCCCGGACGAGCGTGCCCGGTGATGTAGGGGCTGTCGGGGAACGTCGCAGCCAATACGCGCCGCGCGTCGTCAGCGAGCTTCGGCTGGTTCAGCTTCGTGTAGGAAAGCATCATCAGATGCAGCGCGTCTTCGATCGCCGGCGCGTTCTTGTACTGGTCGATCGCACGTTGCGCACGGTTGATCGACGCAACGTAGGCACCGCGGCGGTAGTAGTAATCGGCCGCGTGCACCTCGTACGACGCGAGTGCGTTGACGATGTAGCGCATGCGTGCCGCGGCGTCAGGCGCGTACTTGCTGTCCGGGTATTTGTCGACGACGACCTTGAAGGCGTCATACGATTCGCGCAGCGACTTCGGGTCGCGCTCGCTCATGTCCTGGCCCGAGAAGCGGCCGAAAAGACCGAGGTCGTCGTTGAAATGGATCATCCCCTTCAGATAGTACGCGTATGCGACATCCGGATGATCGGGGTGCAGCTTGATGAAACGGTCCACCGCCTGATCGGCCGCGGCTGTTTCGCCATCCTTCCAGTCGCAGTAGGCCACGTTGATCTGGGCCTGCTGCGCGAAATGTCCGAACGGGTCGCGCCCCTGCAGCGCTTCGAAGTACTTGGCGCACTTGCCCCAGTCGCTGCCCGAAAGGGCGTCTTGCGCCTCCGAGTATAATTTGTTGTTCGACCAGGTCACCGTCTCGTCGGTCTTTTGTGGCAGGCCGTGGCAGCCGGTGACGACGAGCGCCGCCGCTGCCAGCGCGAAACCTGCGCGAGCGGGCCGGGCTGCGTGCTTCGCAGCGCGGGCAAATGCGCCAGCGGCCACACGAAAGGCCGATCGCATCATGATGTTCGTGGCTTGCCGCATTTCTCCGTGCTTCCTAGCTATCAGTCTCACTCAGTGACCCAGTTTCGAATGACCCGCAAAAGTTTCTCAGGCGCCGATGCCGGCCCCCAAGATCGAAGCGCCGATTATAGCCGAACCAATACGCCTGCCGACGCGCCCGGCAAGATGCCCCGCGAAGGTGCCGCGGCGGATGAGCGGGCGCAGGCGCCGAGACTGGCGGCAGTCCCGGCAGCGTTGGCGGGCGAGCGGCTCGACAAGGTTCTCGCCAAAATCTTTCCGGAGTTTTCCCGGAGCCGGTTGCAAAGCTGGGTCGAGGCAGGCCGCGTGCGCGTGAACGGGTTGCCGTCCAAGGTTCGGCAGCCCGTTGCGCTCGATGCGCGGATTGAACTCGTGCCCGATCTATTGCCCGAGCAGCTCGCGTTCACGCCAGAGCCCATCGAACTCGACATCGTCTACGAGGATGCTTCGCTCCTCGTGATCGACAAGCCGGCGGGCCTCGTCGTGCATCCCGCTGCCGGCAACTGGAGCGGCACCGTGCTCAACGGGCTGCTTCATCGATATGGCGAGGCGGCGGCGGGGCTGCCGCGCGCCGGCATCGTTCATCGGCTCGACAAGGAGACCTCGGGCCTCATGGTGATCGCGCGTACGCTCGAGGCGCAGACCGATCTCGTACGCCAGCTTCAGGCGCGTACGGTCAAGCGCCGCTATGCGGCGCTCGTGTGGGGGACGATGCCGGACGAAGGAACGATCGACGCGCCCATCGGCCGGGATCCGCGCGAACGCACGCGGATGGCGGTAGTCACCGGGGCCTCGGGCAAACCCGCCCGGACGCACTTTCGCACGATCGATCAGACCGTCTGGCAGAACCAGCCCGTATCGGCGATCCACTGCGATCTCGAGACGGGGCGCACACATCAGATCCGCGTGCATTGCGCGCATATCGGTCACCCGCTGCTTGGCGACCCCGTGTATGGTGGGTTGCGCGGGCGCCGTTCGGCCGTGCCGTTGCCGGGCGGTTTCGCTCGCCAGGCCCTGCATGCCTGGCGGCTCGGGCTAGTGCATCCGGGAACGCGGCGCCCGATGCAGTGGCGCGCCGAGTTGCCCGACGACATGGCGTTGCTCGTCGAGGCGCTCGGATTCGGCCGCGAGGCCGCGCTCGAGCAGGAGGATGCGCTCGAGCGCGAGTACGAGCACGACGAATACGTCACCGATGCGCTCGATGAAGAGGAAGAGGACGACGATCTCGAATGAGCGTGCCGGTATGATCGTGCCGGTGCGGGGCTGTGCGTGGATGAGCGCGGCGAGAACAGGACATCGGAGAGGGTGCGATGAGCGAACGAGCGCTCGATTGGGAAGATTGTCTGAGGCCGGGGTGGCCGGTTCCGGCGCGTGTGCGGGGGCTCTTCACCATGCGCGTGGGCGGTGTGAGCGGCATCCCCTACGGTGTGTTCGCGGATGGGCGCGAAGAGGCGGGGGGGCTGAACCTCGGTTTGCACACCGGCGACGAGCGCGATCGTGTCATGCGTAACCGCGCACGCCTGTCGGCGCTCATCGGTGCCCGCCCCGTATGGCTCGAGCAGGTTCACGGCGACAGGGTCGTGCGCGCCGACGAGGTTCCCGAACAGGCTGCGCCGCCCGAAGCGGATGCCAGCGTCACGAACGTGCCGGGCGTCGCCTGCGTCGTCATGGTGGCGGATTGTCTTCCGGTGCTGATTGCCGATCGGCATGGACGGGCCGTCGGCGCCGCGCACGCCGGATGGCGGGGGCTGGCCGCCGGCGTCGTTGAAAAGACGGTCGAGCGCGTTGCGGAGCTGGCCGGTACGTCGGCAAGCGAGCTTTGCGTCTGGCTCGGGCCGGCTATCGGGCCGTGCGCGTTCGAAGTTGGCGGCGAGGTTCGCGAGGCTTTCATGCAAACGGCCGACGCGAGCGAACAGGAACGGGTTGACGCCGCATTCGAGCCGCGGCCCGGTGCGCCGGGCAAGTATCTGGCCGATCTTTATGCGCTCGCGCGCGTGCGGCTCGCGCGCTGCGGTGTCTACAGCATTTCGGGCGGCGATGCATGCACCGTCACCCAACGCGAGCGCTTTTACTCCTATCGGCGTGACGGCACGACGGGGAGGATGGCCGCCCTCGTCTGGTTGGCGGACTGAGCGCTGCATAATTTGCACGCCGCGCAATCCCTGGATGCACGAGCTGGAAGCGGGGACGCCGCGCAACCGCATGTTGCGCGGCAACGGCACAGCATGCGTAGCCGGGGGCTTGCTGCGCGGGCCTATCGGCGAACATCGGGAAAACGATAATAAAAAACCTGCCGCAGTGCGGCAAAATCGGGCCAAGCATTGACATGCCTCGTGGCGCAGAGCAAGAATGACCGCTCGCAAAGGGTGAGCGCATGAAGGTCGCCAGGGTTCGCCCGAGTGCGCTTCAAACCCGCCTTTCAATCAGTCTTCCGAGGCTTAACGGTCACAAGCGGGTATGACTGCATCAAAACGTCCATCGACTTCCTCTCATTCCGATACCTCTTCGAGCCGCGATCCACAACCCGGCGCCGGCATGGCCGAGGCGCAGCGCATGTTCGACGCATGGATGAATGCGTGGCGCACCCTGGCCGACCAGATGCCGCGTCCGCCCATGGGGGCATCGGGGCCGGACGGTTCCGCGGCGCCGTTCGGGTTTCCGTTTCAGATGCCCGCGATGGGCGCCATGCCAGACGGCGCACCCCATGCGGCGCAGGCGTTTGCCGGGCTCAAGCTGCCGGTTGTGTCGCTGGCGCCCGCGCGGCTGCAGCAGTTGCAGGCCGACTATTCGCGCGAGTGCATGGAGCTTCTCAAGCAGGCCGGCGCGTCGGGTACGGCCGCTCCGGAGTTGCCCGACAGGCGCTTTTCGTCGGATGCCTGGAAAGCATCGCCAGGCTTCGCCTATATGGCTGCGTGGTATCTGCTCAATGCCCGTTATCTGCAGGCACTGGCCGACGCCGTCGAAGCCGATGCGAAAACGCGGGAGCGGATCCGCTTCGCCATTCAGCAGTGGACTGCCGCCACGTCGCCGAGCAATTTCCTCGCACTCAATCCCGAAGCGCAAAAGACGCTGCTCGACAGCCATGGCGAAAGCCTGCGTCAGGGCGTGATGAACCTGCTGGGGGACCTGCAGCGCGGCAAGATCTCGCAAAGCGACGAGTCCCGCTTCGTCGTCGGCAAGAATATCGCCACGACCGAGGGTGCCGTCATCTTCGAGAACGAGCTGATTCAACTGATCCAATACCAGCCGCGCACGCCTAGCACATTCGAGCGTCCGCTGCTGATGGTGCCGCCTTGCATCAACAAATACTACATTCTCGATCTGCAACCGGAGAGTTCGCTCGTTGCCCATTTGCTCGAAAGTGGGCATCAGGTCTTCATGATTTCGTGGCGCAATCCCGATGCAGCCCTTGCCGCGAAGACATGGGATGACTATATCGAAGAGGGGGTGCTTGCCGCCGTCGATGTGGTCAAGGCCGTGAGCGGCCGCGAACAGATCAACACGTTCGGCTTTTGCATCGGCGGCACGATGATTGCCGCGGCGCTGGCCGTGCTTGCCGCGCGCGGCGAACATCCGGCCGCCTCGATGACGCTCGTCACCGCGATGCTCGACTTTGCCGATACCGGCGTACTCGATGTTTTCGTCGACGAAGCGCACGTGCGCATGCGCGAGCAGGCCATCGGCGGCGCGGGTGGCTCCGCCCCGGGGCTCATGCGCGGGGTCGAGTTCGCTAATGCATTTTCCTTCTTGCGGCCGAACGACCTCGTCTGGAACTATGTCGTCGACAATTACCTGAAGGGACGTACCCCGGCCCCGTTCGATCTGCTGTACTGGAACAGCGATTCCACGAACTTGCCGGGGCCGATGTATGTCTGGTATTTGCGCAACACTTATCTCGAGAACCGCATGCGCGAGCCGGGTGCGTTGACGGTATGCGGCGAGCCGCTCGACCTGTCGCGCATCGACGTGCCGACGTTTCTTTACGGGTCGCGCGACGACCACATCGTCCCGTGGCGTACCGCCTATGCGTCGGCGCCGCTGCTCGCGGGGCCGCAGCGCTTCGTTCTGGGCGCGTCGGGGCACATTGCGGGCGTGATCAATCCGCCTGCGAAGGGTAAGCGCAGCTACTGGACGCGTGACGACGGCAAGACGCTGCCGGACGATCCCGACGCATGGCTGGATGGGGCGGTCGAGAAGCCCGGCAGCTGGTGGCCCGAATGGACAGCGTGGCTCGATCAGTATGGCGGCAAAAAGGTGAAGGTGCGCGCGCAGCCTGGTTCGGCGGAGTATCCGGTCATCGAGCCGGCGCCGGGGCGCTATGTGCAGCAGCGCGACTGAGCCGGGGCAAGTGTCATCGATTTTTAACTGGACGAGGCGCGGCTTTGCGGCTGCCTTACTCGGAGGAGTTTCAAATGACTGACGTAGTGATCGTATCGGCCGCCCGCACGGCGGTCGGCAAATTCGGCGGTTCGCTCGCGAAGATCGCGGCGCCCGAGCTCGGTGCGGCGGTGATCCGTAATGTGCTCGAGCGCGCCGGCGTGAAGCCCGAGCAGGTGAGCGAGGTGATCATGGGACAAGTGCTGGCCGCGGGCTCCGGACAGAACCCGGCGCGCCAGTCGTTGATCAAGGCGGGGTTGCCGTCGGCCGTGCCCGGCATGACCATCAACAAGGTGTGCGGCTCGGGCCTGAAGGCCGTCATGCTGGCCGCCAATGCCGTGATCGCGGGTGACGCCGACATCGTGGTGGCCGGTGGGCAGGAGAACATGAGCGCCGCCCCGCACGTGCTGCCGGGCTCGCGCGACGGCTTTCGCATGGGCGACGCGAAGCTCGTGGACACGATGATCGTCGACGGCCTGTGGGACGTCTACAACCAGTACCACATGGGCGTCACGGCCGAGAACGTCGCCAAGGAATACGGCATCACGCGGGAGGAGCAGGACAGATTCGCCGCGCTGTCGCAAAACAAGGCCGAGGCGGCGCAGAAGTCGGGGCGCTTCAACGACGAAATCGTACCCATCGACATCCCGCAGCGAAAGGGCGAACCGGTCCGCTTCGCCTCCGACGAATTCGTGCGTCATGGCGTGACGGCGGAATCGCTGGCCGGTTTGAAGCCGGCGTTCTCGAAAGAAGGTACCGTGACCGCCGCGAACGCCTCGGGTCTCAACGACGGCGCGGCGGCGGTGCTCGTCATGTCGTTGAAGAAGGCGGAGGCACTCGGGCTTACGCCGCTCGCGCGCATCAAGGCCTACGCCAACGCGGGCGTCGACCCCAAGGTCATGGGTATGGGCCCCGTGCCGGCGTCGCGCCGCTGTCTCGAGCGCGCGGGCTGGTCGATCGGCGACCTCGATCTGATGGAGATCAACGAGGCGTTCGCGGCGCAGGCGCTCGCGGTCCACAAGCAGATGGGCTGGGACACCTCGAAGATCAACGTCAACGGCGGCGCCATTGCGATCGGGCATCCGATCGGCGCTTCCGGCTGCCGGATTCTCGTTACGCTGCTGCACGAAATGCAAAAGCGCGATGCCAGGCGCGGCCTCGCTTCGCTTTGCATCGGTGGCGGAATGGGCGTCGCGCTCGCGGTCGAGCGGGTCTGACTTCGCGAGAGGGGCTTCGCGCCGCAGGGTGAGCGGCGAGAGGCAGCTGGGGCGCAGTCATTGCGCCTCCATATAACGAGAATGGAGCGTGATTCATGAGTCAGCGTATTGCATACGTAACCGGCGGCATGGGCGGGATCGGTACCGGTATCTGCCAGCGCCTGCACAAGCAGGGCTTCAAGGTGATCGCAGGCTGCGGCCCCAACTCGCCGCGCCGCGCGACGTGGCTCGAGCAGCAAAAGGCGCTCGGCTACGACTTCGTTGCTTCGGAGGGCAACGTGGGCGACTGGGAGTCAACGAAGAACGCGTTCGACAAGGTCAAAGCGGAAGTCGGCGAGATCGACGTGCTGGTCAACAACGCCGGTATCACGCGCGACGTCGTGTTTCGCAAGATGACGCACGAGGACTGGACGGCCGTCATCGACACGAACCTCACGAGCCTTTTCAACGTCACGAAGCAGGTGATCGACGGCATGGTCGAGCGAGGCTGGGGGCGGATCATCAACATTTCGTCCGTGAACGGTCAGAAGGGGCAGTTCGGCCAGACCAACTACTCGACGGCGAAGGCCGGCATTCACGGCTTCACGATGGCACTCGCGCAGGAAGTGGCGACGAAGAACGTGACCGTGAATACGGTATCGCCGGGCTACATCGGCACGGACATGGTCAAGTCGATCCGCAGCGACGTGCTCGAAAAGATCATCGCCACGATTCCCGTGCGTCGTCTCGGCACGCCTGACGAGATCGCGTCGATCGTGGCCTGGCTTGCCTCCGAGGAATCCGGCTTCGCAACGGGAGCGGACTTTTCGCTCAACGGTGGTTTGCACATGGGCTGATTCGCACGCGCCGGCTGCGCGGGATCGCCACGGGCGGTCCGCGCGCAGCCGGCCCGGCGGGCGCGTCAGCGGTTTTGGTTTGGGTTTCGGGGGGCTGGGTTTGCCCGTGTTGCGATGAGCGGGCGCAATGGCGCCGTCATTGCGCGTCGTTTGCGTTGATAAGAGAAGGCGTTACATGTCGACTACAAAGAAAACAGCCGAGCGATTCATCAAAAAATATCCGAACCGTCGGCTCTATGACACGGAGACGAGCACCTACATCACGTTGAGCGACGTGAAGCAACTCGTGCTCGATCAGGAGGAGTTCAAGGTCATCGATGCCAAGACGAACGAGGATCTGACTCGCAGCATTTTGCTGCAGATCATTCTCGAGGAGGAAAGCGGCGGCGTGCCGATGTTCTCGTCGTCGATGCTTTCGCAGATCATCCGCTTCTACGGTCATGCGATGCAGGGGATGATGGGGACTTACCTGGAAAAGAACATTCAGGCGTTCATCGACATCCAGAACAAGCTGGCGGATCAGTCGAAGAACCTCTACGAAGGCAATGCGCTGAATCCCGAGGTCTGGTCGCAGTTCATGAACATGCAGGCCCCGATGATGCAGGGGATGATGACGAGCTATATCGAGCAGTCGAAGAACATGTTCGTTCAACTGCAGGAACAGATGCAGAACCAGGCGAAAAGCATGTTCAGCTCGTTTCAGTTCAACAAACCGAATACGGGCTCCGAGCCGGAAAAGAAGTAAATCGCGCGGGCGGTGCGCCACGCCCTGGCGTGCGACCCGCCGCGTCAACTCAGATGCACGATGATCGCATCGGCCACGATGTCGGGCGCCTCTCTCGGCGGGAAATGCCCGACACCGTCCAATACCAGGCGTGTATGGCCGCCGCTGAAAAGGTGCGCCTGGTGCTCCGACAACGCCGGGGCGTCGCATTGGTCGGCGCCGCCCTGAATCATCAACGTCGGCACCGATAGCCGGTCGATCGAGGCAAACCGTGCGCGCAGGCCGTCGTAATCGGCGTCGACCTGTTCGTCCGCACGCCAGCGTGTGCGATACCCATTCAGCGTGACGGCGACCCAATCCGGATTCTCGAAAGCGCGTGCCGTGCGCTCGAATTCCGCGTCGTCGAACCAGCCGGGTGGCGACCAGGTGTCCCATTGAATGCGGGCGAAGCCTTTCGGGTCTGCCCGCACGGCTGCCGGCCCATCGTCGAGCGCCATGAACCACTGGTACCAGAACTGCCTTGCCTGAGAAAACGCCTGCGGCAACGCGAATGTCCCGTTCGGCTGAAAAGGCAGGGCGAGCGCGGCGATCGTGCGTATGCGTTCCGGAAAGAGCGCCGCGAGAAGATAGGCGGCGCGCGCGCCCCAGTCGTGTCCCGCCACCGCAAACTGCTCGAGGCCGAGTGCATCGGCCAGATCGATCGCGTCCTGCGCCAGCGCCACGCCGGTGCCGTCGCGCACCGTGTCGGGGGCTACAAAGCGCGTCGAGCCGAAGCCGCGCAGCTCGGGCGCGATTGTCCGGAACCCTGCCGCGTTGAGCCGGGCCGCCACCGGCAGCCATGCTCGGGCCGAATCGGGCCAACCGTGGAGCAGCAAAACGGCCGGGGCATCGCGCGGGCCCGTATCGGCATACGCGATGTCCAGTTTCGCAGTGCGAACGAGACTGGGAGCGTCGAGCATCGCATTCTCCTGAGGGGCGGGCTGCGGCTGGTAGCGCAAGCTTAGCGCAAACCCGTGTGGCGGGTGATGGCGCCGCCCTCGACGCTTGACGCGCTACAATACGCGGTTTCGTCGTTATTCGAGGCCACGCTGCCACGCCGCTCGTGGATGCCGCGCGCCGCCCGCCTTGCCAATCGCCTGATCGTTCCCCATGTCGCAGACCTCATCTCCCGCCGCTCCCGAACCGAACGTGCCCAAAGTCGGATTCGTGTCCCTGGGCTGCCCCAAAGCGCTCGTCGATTCCGAGCAGATCATCACGCAACTGCGCGCCGAGGGCTACGCGATTTCAGGCACCTATGACGGTGCCGATCTCGTTGTGGTCAACACGTGCGGGTTCATCGACGAGGCGGTTCAGGAGAGCCTCGACGCCATCGGCGAGGCGCTCAACGAGAACGGCAAGGTCATCGTGACGGGTTGCCTTGGCGCCAAAAAGAGCGCAAGCGGCTCCGGGCTGATCGAGGAAGTCCACCCCAAGGTGCTCGCCGTTACGGGTCCGCATGCGGTGGGCGAGGTGATGCAGGCGGTGCACGCCCATTTGCCGAAGCCTCACGATCCGTTCGTCGATCTCGTCCCCGCCGCCGGCATCAAGCTCACGCCGCGCCACTATGCCTACCTGAAGATATCCGAGGGCTGCAACCATCGCTGCACGTTCTGCATCATCCCGTCGATGCGTGGGGATCTGGTATCGCGCCCGGTGGCCGAGATCATGCTGGAGGCAGAAAATCTCTTTAAAGCCGGCGTGAAGGAACTGCTCGTGATTTCGCAGGACACGAGTGCGTACGGCGTCGACGTCAAGTTCCGCACGGGCTTCTGGAACGGCCGGCCGCTCAAGACGCGCATGACCGAGCTCGTGGGGGCGCTCGGAGATCTGGCGGCGCAGTACGGCGCCTGGGTCCGGCTTCATTACGTCTACCCGTATCCTCACGTCGACGAAATCATCCCGATGATGGCGGAAGGCGCGCTCAAAGGCCATGTGCTGCCCTATCTGGATGTGCCGTTCCAGCACGCCGACCCCGAGGTGCTCAGGCGCATGAAGCGCCCGGCCAACGCCGAGCGCACGCTCGAGCGCGTGGCGGCATGGCGTCGCATGTGTCCCGATCTGACCATTCGCAGCACCTTCATCGCGGGCTTTCCCGGCGAGACCGAAGCCCAATTCGAGACGCTGCTCGAATTTATTCGGGCTGCGGAACTCGATCGCGTGGGCTGCTTCGCGTACTCTCCTGTCGAAGGCGCAACTGCGAACGAACTCGACGGCGCATTGCCCGACGAAGTGCGCGAGGAACGTCGCGCGCGCTTCATGGAGGTGGCCGAGGAGGTCTCGGCGAAGCGTATTGCCCGCAAGGTCGGCAAGACGCTCAAGGTGTTGATCGACGAAGTCAATGCCGATGGCGGCATCGGCCGCACGGCGGCCGATGCGCCGGAGATCGACGGCGTTGTCTATGTTGCCCCCGCGGTGAAGGCGTCCAAGCGCTACAAGGTCGGCGATTTCGTCTCCGTACGTATCACGGGTGCGGACGGCCACGATCTTTGGGGAGAAGTCTGACCGCCATCGCCTGACGGCCGCCGCTCGCGTTTCTTGCGCCAACCATGCATCGACAACTTTGTATACGGGAGACAGCAATGCAACGAGAAGTAGTGGTGGTGAGTGGTGTGCGCACGGCAATCGGCTCCTTTGGGGGCGGTTTGAAGGATCTGGCGCCGACCGAGCTCGGCACGCGGGTCGTGCGTGAGGCGCTTGCGCGTGCGCAGGTGAGCGGCGACGAGGTCGGGCACGTCGTATTCGGCAATGTCATCCAGACCGAGCCGAAAGACATGTACCTCGCGCGGGTGGCGGCGCTCAATGCCGGGGTGGGGCAGCATGTGCCGGCAATGACCGTCAATCGCCTCTGCGGCTCGGGGCTGCAGGCAATCGTCTCCGCAGCGCAGAGCATTCTCCTCGGCGATGCCGACATCGCCGTGGCGGGCGGCGCCGAAAGTATGAGCCGGGCACCTTATATCGCGCCTGCTGCGCGCTTTGGTCAGCGCATGGGCGACGCGCGCCTCGTCGACATGATGCTCGGCGCGCTGCACGATCCGTTCGAGTCGTTCCATATGGGCATTACCGCGGAAAACGTCGCGCGCAAGTACGGCGTCACGCGTGAAATGCAGGATGCACTGGCGCTCGAATCGCAGCGCCGGGCATCGCGCGCCATCCGCGAGGGCTACTTCAAGAGCCAGATTCTGCCGGTTGCCATTGCCTCGAAAAAGGGCGAGACCGTCTTCGATGAAGACGAACACGTGCGTCACGAGGCGTCGCCGGAAGACCTCGCGCGGCTCAAACCCGTCTACCAGAAAGAAGGCGGCACCGTGACCGCAGGCAATGCCTCGGGCATCAACGACGGTGCGGGTGCCGTCGTGCTGATGGAGCGCCGTGTGGCCGACGCGCGCGGAATCCGGCCGCTGGGCCGTCTCGTTGCCTATGGGCATGCCGGTGTCGACCCGGCCTATATGGGCATCGGCCCTGTGCCTGCTACGCGCAACGCATTGAAGCGGGCCGGGCTCGCGCTCGGCGATCTCGACGTCGTCGAAGCGAACGAAGCGTTTGCGGCCCAGGCCTGCGCGGTGACGTCCGAACTCGGCCTCGATCCGGCGAAAGTCAATCCGAACGGCTCGGGCATCTCGCTCGGGCATCCGATCGGTGCCACCGGTGCGATGCTCGCGGTCAAGACGCTGTACGAGCTCGAACGCGCGGGTGCCCGCTACGGGCTCGCCACCATGTGCATTGGCGGAGGCCAGGGCATTGCCGTCGTATTCGAACGGCTCTGATTCCGGACGCCTCACCAGGCATTTTTTCCGTTCCCGCTGTCGATTGAATTCATGACCGATTCCCGATTTGTACGCGCGCCGCAAACCCGCATCGTTCACGATGAGCCCGAGCTCTCGCCGGGCTTTGTCTCGTTCGCCGCGCCGGTGATGCGCGCTTCCACGGTCGTATTTCCCGACCTCGCCGCCGTGCGCGCCGCGGACTGGCGCGACGACTCCCAATGGCGCTACGGCTTGCACGCGACGCCTACTTCGGCCGCGCTTGCCCAGCGCATCGCAGCCATAGAAGGCGGTCGCCAGGCGCTGCTGCAGCCATCAGGGCTCGCGGCGGTCTCGAATGTTTACTTCGGCATCGTGAAAGCCGGTGACGACGTGTTGATTCCCGACAACGTCTACTCGCCGAACCGCGACCATGGCGAGTGGCTCGCGCAGGACTTCGGGCTCAGCGTGCGTTTCTACGACCCGATGATCGGCGAGGGCATCGCCGATCTGATCTTGCCGAATACGCGACTCATCTGGCTCGAGGCGCCGGGTTCGGTGACGATGGAGGTGCCGGACGTGCGCGCGATCGTAAAGGCGGCACGCGCGCGCAGCGTTTTGACGGCCATCGACAATACCTACTCGGCGGGGCTGGCGTTTCGCCCGCTCGAACTGGGCGTCGACATCTCGGTCCAGGCGCTCACGAAGTACCAGTCTGGTGGCAGCGACGTGCTGATGGGCGCTACGATCACGACCGATCACGAACTGCATCTGAAACTCAAACGTGCGCGCATGCGGCTCGGCACCGGCGTGTCGGCGGACGACTGCTCGCTCGTGATGCGCAGCTTGCCAAGCATGAAAGCCCGGTTCGAGGCGCACGACCGGACGGCGCTTTCGCTTGCGCGCTGGCTTGATACGCGCGCCGAAATCGCAACGGTCCTGCACCCTGCGCTGCCAGCCTGTCCGGGCCACGCAGCGTTCATGCGCGATTTCACCGCGGCGGGCGGGCTGTTCTCGGTCGTGTTCGACGAGCGCTACAGCCCGGCGCAGATCGACGCCTTCGTCGAAGCACTCGAGCTCTTTGCAATCGGCTGGAGTTGGGGCGGGGCGCACAGCCTGGCGATGCCCTACGACATCGCCTCCATGCGTACCGCGTCGCAGTGGCCTCACCGCGGGACGCTCGTGCGTTTTTACATGGGGCTCGAGGACGAGGCCGATCTCAAGGCCGACATCGAACAGGCGCTGGCGTCGGCGCTGCGCTGAGCCGACGCCGACGGCCCCTCGCCTGCGAATCGGCGCATCGAGGGCGACAAGGGGGCGGTGTTATGCCGCCCTTCGCTTACATGAGCCGCAGTAGGCCATCGAGGCCGACGTGGTTGAACGCCACGTCCGCGGCCTCGCGGACCACGGGTTTCGCGCGAAATGCGATCGACAGCCCGGCCTCGGCCATCATTTCGAGATCGTTCGAGCCGTCGCCCAGCACGATGGCATGCGAGGTCGGAATGCCGAGCTTTTCGCACGTTTCGCGCACCGTGCGCGCCTTGACGCTCGCGTTGACGATCTCCCCGACGACCTTGCCCGTGAGCTTGCCGTTGACGACCTCGAGCGTGTTCGCGCACGTGAAATCGAGGTTGAGCCGGGTCTTCAGGCGCTCGGTGAAAAACGTGAAACCGCCCGAGACGAGCAGTGTACGCAGTCCCGCGGCCTGCGCCGCGCGGAGCATCGTTTCGGCGCCTGGCGACAGCTTGAGCCGCTCGGCGTAGACGTGTTCGAGGGCGCCCGCATCCAGCCCCTCGAGCAGCGACACGCGCGCGACAAGGCTTTCGTTGAAATTCTTGATCTCGCCGCGCATGGCGGCTTCGGTGATCGCGGACACTTCCGCTTTGAGCCCACAGAAGTCGGCGATCTCGTCGATGCATTCGATCGTGATCAGCGTCGAATCCATATCCATGGCCACGAGCCCGAAATCGCGCCAGCCGAGGCCCGGGCGCACGAATGCATAGTCGAGCGCATGGGTGGAGCAATAGGCGTCCACGTCGGCGCGCTGTGCGGGGTCGGCCCCGTCGATGCGAAGGGCATGCGCATCGATCGGCTGTGCCTGATGGCCACGCGCAAGCGCGACGAGCGGTTTGACGTGGTCGGCCGCCAAGGGGCGTGGGCTCTGGATGACGAGATTCATACGGTGTGAGGCGAAGCCGGCGCGGCTGGCGCCGAAGCGTGCGGAAAATCCGCTCATTGTACCGGTTCGACGTGCGCGCACGGCTGTGCTGCCTTCGCTTACGGCGCGCAGTCGCGCCAACCCGATCTGGCCCCGTCGTGCAAGCCGGAGAAGCCCCGATCCACGGCGCACCGCCGCGGCCGCTGCTTGGGGGTAGACTGGGAATTCGTCCGCACTGAAACCCGATCCGGTCACGAGGATTGCTTCGCCGCACGGCGCGCCGCCGTGCGCAGCCCCAAAAGAGGAGGTGACAGCATGAGTGTTTGCCGCAGATCGTTCATCGTCCTTGCCTGCGCCGTCGCCGCGGCTTCGTTGCCGGCGGCCGCTTACGCCGCGCCGCCGATCACCGTCACGTCGAAAACACCTGCCGACGGTCCGATCAAGTACACGGTCAAAGTCGCATCGAAAACGTTCGGCAACGTGCAGGAAACGCGCACCATCCGCTCGGGCCAGACCGACGACTTCAACTGGAAAACGGTTCCTCCAGGCGGCGCCGTGGCCGTTGGCACCCAGTGCCCGAACTATTCCGCGCTGACGCTCGACGCCAACGGCGCAGCCATGCGCTCGCTCAGCATCCGGCTCGCGCCCATCGTCGCATCCGACGGAACGGCGGCCGTGCAAATGAGCGTGCAGGCGAGCGCCCCGCAGGCCAAGCCGGCGGCAGCCAAGCCCGGAGCCAAGTCCGCACAGTGTCCGTCCGTCACCGTCGTCAGCCAGGTCGTGCGTTTTTCGATGCCGACGAACGGTGCCTCGAAGACGGTTTCGCTGAAGGATGGGACGAAAGTGACGGTCAGCGCGCAGCGCTGACGCTCCCGCTTACCGGGACTTGCCGCACACGACGAGGCGCGCGGCAAGGAAGCAGTGCCCGGGGGAGAACAGCCGCCGGTAGGCGAGCAGCACGGCGCCGACCGTGCTCAGCGCCGACGAGGCCGCGGGTCAGGAACATGATCACGATCTGGCAGCGCACGGCCTGTAAGCGCGCGGCCTGTAGCGGAAGCTGGCCGGCGAGCACCGGGACGGTCATCATGCCCGTCAAGCTGGACGGGTGCGGCGAGGCATGTCGCTTGCTGCGCTCTCGGCAGGATTGCCGCGCATCCGGCGATTGCCCGAAAGGCTGTCGCCACTCGCGCCCGCTTGCCGGAGTTGCCATGCCGTACATCGGACCCCTTGCCCGCACGGCGGGAAAGATTCTCGCCTGCGTCGTTGCGCTCGCAATCGTCGTCGTTGCCGGCGTTGCCGTCTTCGTCACGACGTTCGATTGGAATCGAGCGAGGCCATGGGTGGACGACAAGGTTTCGCAGGCGATCGGCCGGCCGTTCGCGATCAACGGCGATCTGCGCGTGCACTGGCAGCATGCTGTCGACGAGCGGGGCTGGCGCGCCTGGGTGCCGTGGCCGAGGTTTACGGCCTATCGGGTGAGCATCGGAAATCCGACATGGACCAAGGATCCGCATTTTGCGGTGGCGGACGAGATCTCGTTCGTCGTGGAGCTGCTCCCGCTGCTCTCGCATACGATCATCGTACCGTCCATCGGCCTCGTGAATCCCTCCATCGACCTCGAAAGGATGGCCGACGGCCGCAACAATTGGACCTTCGATCTGCCGCAGTCGCATGGGCCGTCGCGCTGGACGCTGAAGCTCGCGACGCTCGGTTTCGCGAAAGGCGCAATAGCGCTGTCGGACGCGCTCAAGAAGATCGAGTTGGAAATCGGCGTCGATACGCTCGGCAAGCCGATCGCGATCAGCGACGTGCTCAAGCAGCAGGAGGCGGCCTCGCGCGAGACGGCGGCCGGGGTGGTGGGCCGGCGCGGTGCGCGCCAATTGAGCTCGCAGGCAGCGGCGGCGTCCAGCGCGTCGGCCGCGTCGGAGCTTTCCGCGGCGTCGCCGGCCGCGAGCGGGGGCGCGCCGCGAGACCCGTATATGCTCGGCTTTACCGCGAAAGGGAGTTATCGGGCAACGCGGGTGTCGGGTAGCGGCAAGCTTGGCAACGTACTGGCGCTGCGCGATGCGGCGCGCCCGTTTCCGCTGCAAGCCGATGTGAAAATCGGCGATACGCGGCTCGCGCTCGTCGGTACGGTGACGGACCCGGCGCGTCTGGCCGCGCTCGACTTGCGCCTCTGGCTGCAGGGGGCGAGCCTTTCCCATCTCTATCCGATCCTCGGCATCGCACTCCCCGATACGCCGCCGTACGCGACGGACGGCCGGCTGGCTGGCCATGTTCGCGAGAACGATATTCAGCTGACCTACAGCGGCTTTACGGGCCGCGTGGGCGACAGCGATCTCGAGGGCACGCTCGGCTACGAACGCCGGGGGCAGCGGCCGCTGCTGAAGGGGGAGGTGGTCTCGAACCAGCTTCGCTTCGCCGATCTCGCGCCGGTGATCGGGGCGGACACCAATGCGAGCAAGGCCCGCCGCGGCGAAACCGTCCGGCAGCCCGCGAACCGGGCGTTGCCGGTCGAGCAGTTCCGGACGGACCGCTGGCGGGCGATCGATGCGGACGTCAAGTTCACGGGACGTCGCATCATCAGGAATCCCGAGTTGCCGGTGACGAACCTTTACACGCACGTTTTGCTCGACAACGGGGTCTTGTCGCTCGATCCGCTTCGCTTCGGCGTGGCTGGAGGCACGCTCGCGTCGAACATGAAACTCGATGGCAGCGGCATGCCGCTGAAAGCACGCATGGCGCTGTCCGCGCGGCATTTGAAGCTCAAGCAGCTCTTTCCCAAGCAAAAGACGATGCAGTCGGCTCTGGGCGAGGTGAACGGAGATGCAGCCCTTTCCGCGACGGGCAATTCGCCGGCCGCGCTCGCCTCGACGCTCGACGGCGAGGTGAAAACAGTCGTGACCGAGGGCAAGGTGAGCCGCCTGCTGATGGAGGCGGCGGGGCTGAATGTCGCGAACGTCGTCTACGAAAAGCTCTTCGGTCATCGCGACGTGAACATTCGTTGCGGCGCCGCCGACTTCACCGCCACGGACGGCGTGCTCACCACGCGCACTTTCGCCCTCGACACGGACGATGCACTGATTTCGATGGGCGGGCACATCGATTTGCGCGACGAATCGATGGACCTGACGATCCACCCCCAGACGAAGGGGCTGCGGATCATCTCGCTGCGCTCGCCGCTATACGTCAAGGGGACGTTCAAGGACCCGGACGTGGGCGTGAGCAAGGGCGCGCTGGCCCTGCGCGCGGGAGCCATGGTAGGGCTCGGCCTGCTGAATCCGTTCGCGGCGCTGCTGCCGCTGATCGCTCCCAGTCATAACCAGCCCGCGCCGTGCGACGCCCTGATCGCGCGCATGCGCGAGGCGCCCAAGGCGCCGCCGCCCGGTGCGGACGGCAAGCGCGGTGCCGGTGACGGTGCAGGGCACGATGCGGGAGAAGGGCGCGGCTGATGTTGCGAAAGCTTGCTAAAATGGCGAGTTTTTCGTCGAACATCATTCTGAGGGTCGCGCCGTGCTGTCTACTGCCAATATCACCATGCAATTCGGGCCGAAGCCGCTTTTCGAGAACATTTCGGTCAAATTCGGGGAAGGCAACCGGTATGGCCTGATCGGCGCCAACGGCTGCGGCAAGTCGACGTTCATGAAAATCCTCGGCGGCGATCTCGAGCCGAGTTCCGGTACGGTCATGCTCGAGCCGAACGTTCGCCTCGGCAAGCTGCGGCAGGACCAGTTCGCCTATGAGGACATGCGCGTGCTCGACGTCGTCATGATGGGCCACACGGAGATGTGGGCCGCAATGACCGAGCGCGATGCGATCTACGCGAACCCGGACGCCACCGACGACGACTACATGCGCGCCGCCGAACTCGAAGCGAAGTTCGCCGAATACGACGGCTATACGGCCGAGGCCCGCGCGGGCGAATTACTGCTCGGCATCGGCATCCGGATCGAACTGCACAACGGGACGATGAGCAACGTCGCGCCGGGCTGGAAGCTGCGCGTACTGCTCGCGCAGGCGCTCTTCTCGAATCCGGACGTGCTGCTGCTCGACGAGCCGACGAACAACCTCGACATCAATTCGATCCGCTGGCTCGAGAACGTGCTCAACGAGTACAACTCGACGATGATCATCATCTCGCACGACCGGCACTTCCTGAATCAGGTCTGCACGCACATGGCGGACATGGATTACGGCACGCTCAAGGTGTATCCGGGCAATTACGACGACTACATGCTGGCGTCGGCACAGGCGCGTGAACGGCAGGCCGCCGCGAATGCGAAGGCCAAGGAACGGATTGCGGATCTGCAGGATTTCGTGCGGCGCTTCTCCGCCAACAAGTCGAAGGCGCGGCAGGCCACGAGCCGTCTGAAGCAGATCGACAAGATCAAGATCGACGAATTCAAGCCTTCGTCTCGGCAGAACCCGTTCATCCGCTTCGAGTACGAGAAGAAACTGCACAACATTGCCGTGGTTGCCGAAGGCGTGACCAAGCGTTACGAGCGTACGATCTTCGAGCATTTCGACATCAGCGTGCAGCCGGGCGAGCGCATCGCGATCATCGGCGAGAACGGCGCCGGCAAGACCACACTGCTGCGTGCGCTGCTGGGCAGCCTCGAACTCGATGCGGGCTCGATCAAGTGGGCGGAGAACGCTAATGTGGGCTACATGCCGCAGGATACGTACGAGGAATTCCCGGACGACGTGACGCTGATGGACTGGATCGACAAGTATCGCAAGGAGGGGGACGACGATCAGGCCGTGCGTGGCACGCTCGGGCGGCTTCTCTTCAATGCGGACGACATCAGGAAGTCCGTGAAGGTGCTCTCCGGCGGCGAGAAAGGCCGCATGATCTGGGGCAAGCTGATGCTGGGCCGCCACAACGTGCTGCTCATGGACGAGCCGACGAACCACATGGACATGGAGTCGATCGAGTCGCTGCAGATCGCGCTCGACAAATACGACGGCACCTTGATCTTCGTCTCGCATGATCGCGAGTTCGTGAGCGGGCTCGCCAATCGCATCATCGAAGTGCGTACCGACGGCACGCTCCACGACTTCGGCGGCAACTACGAGGACTTCCTCGCGAGCCAGGGCGTGCAGTGACGGCTCGCCGCGGCGCCGGCCAAGTCCGAGCGCTGCATGCGCGAGAGCCTGGCGCCTCGCACGAGCGCATCAAATAAGGCCGCAGGCGGTTGCACGAGCAACCGCCTGATAGCGTGTGCTCACGCCAAACTTCCATAACAGCTTGCGCACGTAGTACACCACGCCGTGCTCGGAGACGCCGAGAATCCTCGATATCTCCCAGTTCGATTTCCCCAGCGCGATCCAATGGAGGCATTCGAGTTCGCGGCAAGTGAGCGGGGCCTGCAGGACATTGCGCTCTTTGTCTACCAGCGTGCGCATCGCATCGTGAACGAACATCGCGGCAAGGCTGCATGCGGACAGCGCACGCGGCAATAACTGCCCGGTATCGTTCTCCGTGCAACGGTGGACGAAGCTGAGCATTGCGACGTCGCCGTTTTTCGTTTGAATCGGGCAACTCACGCTGCTTCCTATGCCATGGCGGCGCGCATCGTCCATAAACTGCCGTTCCTCGAGCGATGTCGCTTGCGCGCATACTTCCTCCCAGGCGACCGGAGTCAATCGGGCCGACAGCAGCCGCACGACAGGATCGATCTGCTCGTACTTGCACGTGGCATACCGCGCAATCCAATCCATGGGGAGATTCGAGAGCGATTTTCGGATGCTTTTTTGTTTGTCGAGCAGGAAGCTCCCCGTGTAATGGTAGAAGTCGAATCCCAGCATCTGAGTGATATCGGCCAATGAGCGCGTCAACTCTGCTTCGTTGCTGTGGCCTCGCATTCTCTGCATACGCTCGATCGGCTCGCTATCTGATAACGACAATTCGTCAACTTCATGTGACGTCATGGTAGCCTCGCGTTCCGATTGATGAGCGATTGGTCTTTGCCGCGCAATTTGTTTTTCTGTTTCATGCTAAACCACCAGGGCCGGCTCAAACCCTGTCAAATCGAGGAGGTTTCAAGTCGCCCCGCTCGATCGAAAATGGCGGTGAGGTAGAAGCCGGACTCGGCGATCGAGCGGCTGGCCCAGTGACCGAGCAAGTGACCGAGCAAGTGACCGAAAGCGCCCCGCGCCCTTACGCCGACAACGATGCACTGCTCGCCGAGCTTCGCGTGTTCGGCGAACTGCTCCTGGACGGCTCAGGTCAGGGATGGCCGCAGGCGGAGGCCAAGTGGCGCGCCATCGTTGCCCGTATGGCGGCAACGCTCGAGAGCCAGATCTTCATCGGATGGGTTCATGTGGCCGCCATGTTCCGGTTGGGCGCACGGGATCAGCATCTGCTGGTGCTCGCCCTTCTGAGCGAAACGGACCCGCTTTTCCAGGCGCGTCTGTCCCGGCGCGCTGCACTATCCGAGGCGGAACGCCCGTCCGCGGACCATCTTCCTGTCACGGCGGAGGGCGTACCGTTGGCGGCCGCCGCCAAAGCGCTCGGTGACGTTCGGCCGAACCTGATGCCGGACGCGCCGTTACAGCGCTACTGCTTGATCGAGGCGAGCGGCGCCAACGTGGCTGCGATGGCCGGCAGTTATCGGCTCGCACAGCCGGTGCTCGCTTATCTGGTGGGGCTCGCGGCTCCCCAGCTCCACCTCGACGGCACACTGCTTGCGGATGTCGTCGCCGATGGCCCGCTCGACGAGCACCTCGTCGATGAACGGCTGAAGCACCAGTTGCGCAGGTTCGTCGAAAACGGCGAGCTCCAGTCGATGCATAAGTGCACGTTCATGCTTCGTTTCGAGGGCGCGGACGACGCCATGATGGAAAGCCTGTGTGCGGCGAGCTTCGATTCGCTCGGCTATACGACGGCCAGGCTCGATGCACGGGATATCCGGCGCAGCTATGACGCGGCCAACGGACGCCGCGCTGGTTTGATGAAACTGTTGCGCGTTTTGTGCCGCGACGCTGTCTTATGCAACCAATTGCTCTTGCTGACCCATGCCCAATGCCTCGCGGAAAGCGGCGGTCGGGAGCCACAGGCCGCTCGGGACCCCCAGGCGGACCTGCTCGACGACGTTTTCGGGCTATTGTTCGAGACGCAGCGCTATGTCGGTGTGGTGAACGGCCCCGCGCGCGCGCTCGCACAGTGCGCGCACCGCTTTGTTTCGCACGAGGTCGTGCCGATAACATTGCGCGTGGAAGCGCCCGACGCGCATCTGCGCCGCAGTGCCTGGCTCAAGTATGCGGAGCGCGTCGATCTCGTGCTCGACGAGGGGCTGCTCGAGCGGCTCGTCGACGGCTACCGCTTCACGGAGGAGCGCATCGCGATCATCCTGAAGGAGGTCGTTTCGCACAGGTGGCTCGTCGATTCCGAGCGAGACCTGAGCAATCGACTCGTCGACGCATGCCGCGCCGAAGCGGAGGCCAGCCAACTGGGTATCGCTCAAGAGATCAAGCGGGCTCATCGATTGACCGATATCGTCGCTCCGTCCGACACCATCGACCAACTGAACGAATTGCTCAGTCATATGAAATATCGGCGGCAGGTCGTTGACGAGTGGGGGTTCGCAGGCAAGCATGCGGGCAGCTGCAACTTGTCTGCACTCTTTCATGGTCCTTCGGGCACCGGCAAGACGATGGGCGCGGCCGTCATCGCGAACGAGTTGCAAATGAGCCTCTATCGCGTCGATCTGGCGAGCGTGATGAGCAAATACATCGGCGAGACCGAGCAGCATCTCTCGCAGTTGTTCGAGTGGGCGGAGGGGCGAAATGTGGTGCTTTTCTTCGACGAAGCCGAGGCGTTGTTCGGCAAGCGCACCGAGACGAAAGATGCGCACGACCGATATGCGAATCTTCAAATCGGCTATCTGCTGCAGCGAATAGAAACGCATCCGGGCCTCGTCATTCTCGCGACGAACCTGATGCCGAACATAGACAAGGCGTTTTTGCGCCGATTCCGTTTTCTCATCGAGTTTCCGTTTCCGTCCGCCGAGCAGCGCGAAGCCCTTTGGCGGCAGTCGTTTCCTGGCGGCGTGCCGCTCGCGAGCGACGTCGATTTCGAATTGCTCGCGCATCGCGCCGCGCTCGCGGGGGGCAGCATTCACAATGTGGTGTTGAGCGCCGCGTTTCGCGCCGCTGCCGAGGGCACCCCGGTGCAAATGCACCACGTCGTCCGCTCGCTGGAGCGCGAATACGAAAAGATCGGCAAGCTCTTTTCGCCGGGCGATTTTTCGTTTTAGCGCACCACCGGCGGCCGCCGCGCCGCTCAATGCCTCCGCTACCCTCCATGCGTACAATAGTCGTCTCGATCGACGAAGGCGGAGTATCGCAATGAAGACCTACTCGCAGCTCTATATCGGCGGCCAATGGCTGAAGCCCGCTACGGACGGCATGATCGACGTCATCGATTCGGGTACCGAGGCGGTAATGGGCCGGATTCCGGAGGGCACGGGGGCCGATGCCGAAGCCGCGGTCGAAGCCGCCAAGCTGGCATTCGATGCATGGGCAAGCACGGCTGCCGCCGAGCGTGCCAGCTATCTGGAACGGATCGCCGAAGCGCTGAAGGCACGCGCGGAGGATCTGGCTCAGACCATCTGCGGCGAAGTCGGCATGCCGATCAAGCTGGCACGCGCGATTCAGGTCGGTTCCCCCATCTACAACTGGAATGCCTACGCCCGGCTCGCGCGTGAATTCGAGTTCGAGGCGCAGGTGGCCAACTCGCTCGTCACACGCGAACCTGTTGGCGTGGTCGCCGCGATCACGCCGTGGAATTACCCGCTCAATCAGATCACGCTGAAAGTGGCGGCGGCACTCGCGGCGGGTTGCACCGTGGTGCTCAAGCCGTCCGAGATCGCGCCGCTCAACGCATTCATGCTGGCCGAGGCGATCGAGGAAGCCCAACTTCCCCCGGGCGTATTCAACCTGGTGAGCGGCTATGGCCCTGTCGTCGGGGAAATCGTCGCAAGCCATCCGTTCGTCGACATGGTGTCGTTCACAGGGTCCACGCGTGCAGGCAAACGGGTAGCGGAGCTGGCTGCGGCTACCGTCAAGCGCGTCGCCCTCGAACTCGGCGGCAAGTCCGCGTCGATCGTTCTCGACGATGCCGAGTTTGCGGCGGCCATCAAGAGCACGGTAGGCGCCTGCTTTCTGAACTCGGGCCAAACCTGCTCCGCGCATACGCGCCTGCTCGTGCCCGAGGCGCGCTACGAGGAGGCGCGGGCACTCGCGAAAGCCGCGGCCGAGGGCTATACGCCCGGCGACCCGCGTGGCGAGAAGACGCGCCTTGGGCCGCTCGCCTCGGCGGCCCAACAGGCGCGCGTGCGTGCCTACATCGAGCGCGGTATCGCCGAAGGCGCGGAATTGGTGACGGGCGGCCCCGACATGCCGGCGGGGATCGAGCGAGGCTTCTTTATCAGGCCGACCGTTTTCGGGCGCGTTCATCCAAAAGCGACGATTGCTCAGGAAGAAATCTTCGGCCCCGTGCTGTCCATTCTCACCTACAAGGACGAAGAGGAGGCCGTGCGGATCGCCAACGATTCGCCGTACGGCCTTGCGGGGGCCGTTTGGGCCGGTGACGACGAGCGTGCGGCAAGTGTGGCGCGGCGTATCCGCACAGGACAGATCGACATCAACGGCGGCAGCTGGAACATGGAGGCGCCGTTCGGCGGGTTCAAGCAATCCGGCTACGGCCGCGAGAACGGCCGCTATGGCCTCGAGGAATACCTCGAATACAAGGCGCTTCAGTTCAAAACGGCGCGGCCCGCAACCTGAGCGGTGCGGGGCGACCGGCGCCGCGGGGCCAGATCGACACGTGCAGCGCCATGACAAATGTCAAGAAAACGGAAATTCGCCGCGCAAAAATACGAGATCGGTTGATCCGCCTCAAGGCGCATTTTTCGCGATGCGCGATCATGCTCGTTTTGACATCGAGGGAAACGGACACATGTTCCCATCTCATCCGTTCGCGCCGCTGAAAATCCGCGGCCGCAAGCTGCTGCCCGTCGTTCAGGGCGGCATGGGCGTCGGCATCTCGGCGCACCGGCTGGCCGGCAGCGTCGCCCGCGAGGGCGCCGTCGGCACGATCGCGAGCATCGACTTGCGTCACCACCATGGCGACCTGGTCGAGCGCTGCCGGGCCAATCCCGACCGCGCAACGCTCGAGGAAGCCAATCGCACCGCGCTCGCGCGCGAAATCGCCTCCGCGCGCAAGCTGTCCGAAGGGCGGGGCATGATCGCCGTCAACGTGATGAAAGCGGTGAATGCCCATGCCGACTATGTGCGCGTGGCTTGCGAAAGCGGCGCCGATGCGATCGTCATGGGTGCCGGGCTTCCGCTCGACCTGCCCGATATGACGCAAGGCTATGACATTGCGCTGATCCCCATCCTCTCGGACGCCCGCGGCATTGCGCTGGTGCTGAAGAAGTGGCTCAAGAAAGGCCGCCTTCCCGATGCCATCGTCATCGAGCATCCGGCACACGCGGGCGGCCACCTTGGTGTCACGAACATCGAGGACATGAACGATGCGCGGTTTTCGTTCGAGCGCATCTTCACCGAACTCGAGCCGGTTTTCGCTTCGCTGGGCATCGAGCGTGACGCCATACCGCTCATCGTGGCGGGCGGTATCAATAGCCACGAGGCCGTGCGCAAATGGCTGAACGCGGGGGCGAGCGGGGTGCAGGTCGGCACGCCGTTCGCCGTAACGGAAGAGGGCGATGCGCATCCGAATTTCAAGCGCGTGCTGGCCGATGCCAAGCCGGAGGACATCGTCGAATTCGTGAGCGTGACCGGCTTGCCCGCGCGTGCGGTGAAGACGCCCTGGCTGGCCCGCTATCTGCGCAACGAGTCGCGTATTCGGGCCAAGATCGGCAACATCAAGAATGCATGTCCGACCGCGCTCGAGTGCCTCACCGCGTGCGGCCTGCGCGACGGCATCGAAAAGTTCGGGCACTTTTGCATCGATACGCGGCTGGCGGCTGCGCTGCGTGGCGATGTGGCGAATGGCCTGTTCTTCCGGGGCCGTGAAGCACTGCCGTTCGGCAATGCGATTCGCAGCGTGCGCGAACTGCTGGAGTTGTTGCTGACGGGTATAACGCGGCCAGCTGCCGCACCACGCTGCGCCGTTGCCCTGACTTGATCAAGGTCAAGCCCTGTGGTCCAAAGCCCCTAAAAAATGTAGGGGCTTTACGACAACAGGGAAATGGCCATGCAACGACACATCAAAAAGCTTACCGCAGCAATTTGCTTGACCACCGCGCTCATCGGGGCAACCACGGTGGCCCGTGCCGAGGCCGCGCCGGCCGCGGCCGGCGCCGATTCGAGCGGCGCGCTTCACGCCGGGGACTGGCTCGTGCGCCTGCGCGCGATCAGCATCCAGCCGCAGGTGCGCTCGAGCGAGACGCTCGATGCGTTGAATACGGGGGTGAACAACGCAACGGTGCCGGAACTCGATTTCACCTACATGATCCGCGACGATATCGGCGTCGAGCTGATTCTTGCCACGTCGCGCCATCAGGTAACCTCGAGCCTCGGCCACCTGGGTGGCGTGGGCGTGCTGCCCCCGACCCTGCTGCTGCAGTACCACTTCAACCACGCCGGCCGCGTACGCCCGTACGTTGGCGCGGGCATCAACTACACGCTCTTCTATAACAACGGCCTGCATGCGGGCGGTCAGTCGATCTCGGTCGACAATCACAGTTTCGGCCCGGCACTGCAGGCAGGTGTGGACGTGCAGGTCACGAAAAAGCTTTTCGTCAACGCCGACATCAAGAAGATCTGGATGAAGACCGGCGCGTCGATGGGCGGACAGTCGCTCGGAACGCTCCACATCGATCCGCTCGTGGTGGGCATCGGTGTGGGCATGAAGTTCTGAGCATGGCCCCGCGCCGGGCGCATTCTCCGCGCGGTGGCGATGAAGCAAAAAGAGACGCCGGCTTGCTCGCCGGCGTTTTTTTTCTTACGGCGTAGAAAGGCTGCGCCTGCCCCATCAGGGTTTGCTTTTCTGGAATCGCATGGCGGTGCCTTCGGCTTCGATTCGTTGCCAGACTGCCCGCTTTTCCGTGTCGCTCATGAAAACCCAGTTGGAGACCTCGGCCGCTGTACGCCCGCATCCCTTGCACACCTCGTCGAAGAGCGTCGAGCAGACGCCGATGCAGGGGCTGTCGGGAGTGTCGTGAAGGTTGGACGCCATCGAAAACCTTGGAGCGGTGCGGGATCAGGCGCTATGTTAGCTGATGACCGCACGGCTTCGGCCGAGGCCATTCTGCCCGAGCGGGTATGCACGGGGCGCCGCCCGGCGGCTGGAAGGCTGAGTGTTCCGGGCGGTCCGCTCAGCCAGCGTCCTCGCTGCGGCGCCGACGCGCGCGCCGGGCGGCCGAAAACTTTTTTTCGGGTGGACACGGGCGCATAACCGGCTACAATTGCGCCCGATTTGACGCCATTGCGCTGCCCGCCGGCATGCGCAACGTCAATGGCTGTGCCGTTTGCGCGACAGCCACGTCGGGTCGCCGTCCGTTTTATTTCGCGCGCGCGATGATTGGTGGTACTTTTCGGTTTTTTCAAGGTGTCGCGCGCGGCGCGCGTGGGCATTGGGGACGGGGTTGAGAACCGGCGTTGGCCGGATGGACCAGGAGAGAACGGGATGACGAAGAAGGTGATGGGCGCGCTCGCCGCGCTCGCGTTGTGCGCGCTGCCGCTCGCGGCAGCGATGGCCAAGGATACGCAGCTCAACGTGTACAACTGGTCCGACTATATTGCCAAGGACACGATCCCGAACTTCGAGAAGCAGACCGGCGTCAAGGTCAGGTACGACAACTACGACAGCGACGATACGCTTCAGGCCAAGCTCCTCACGGGCAACTCGGGCTATGACATCGTCGTGCCGACGAGCAACTACGCCGGCAAGCAGATCGCCGCGGGCATTTTCGCGCCGCTCGACAAATCCAAGCTGCCGAATCTGAAATATCTCGATCCGTCGCTCATGGCACTCGTGGCCGGCGCGGATCCGGGCAACAAGTATTCGGTGCCCTGGGCCTATGGCACGACCGGCCTCGGCTACAACGTGACGAAGGTGCAGCAGGTCCTGGGCAAGAACGTTCCGCTCGACAACTGGGACGTCCTTTTCAAGCCCGAGAACATTTCGAAGCTCAAGGCATGCGGCGTTTCGGTGCTCGACGCGCCGGACCAGGTCTTCGCGGCGGCACTGCACTACATCGGCAAGGATCCGATGAGCACGAACCCGGCCGATTATCAGGCGGCGCTTGCGATGCTCAAGAAAATCCGTCCGTATATCACGCAGTTCAACTCGTCGGGCTACATCAACGACATGGTCGGCGGCGACATCTGTTTTGCCTACGGCTGGTCCGGTGACGTGGTCATCGCAAAGCATCGCGCGCTCGAAGCAAAGAAACCGTACAAGATCGAGTACTACATTCCGAAGGGCGGCGCGCCGATCTGGTTCGACGTGATGGCCATTCCGAAGGACGCGAAAAACAAGGAAGCCGCGCTCGAGTGGATCAACTACATCGAAGATCCGAAGGTCCACGCGGCCATCACGAACACGGTCTTCTATCCGAGCGCGAATCTCGAGGCGCGCAAGTACGTCCAGAAGGACATCGCGAACGATCCGGCCGTGTTTCCTCCTGCCGACGTCGTCAAGACGCTTTTCCTGCTGAAGCCGCTGCCGCCTGAAGTGCAGCGCCTGCAAACGCGGCTTTGGACGGAATTCAAGAGCGGGCGCTAAAGACCTTCGGCCGGCGCCACCGCAGCCCCCGCAGGCATGAAGTCATGAATAAGCCCCCGGACGCAAGCCGGGGGCTTTGTACATCAAACGATTGGAGTCAAGCAGGAGATCATGAGCGATCAGTCGAGCTCGCAGCCCGCCAACGGCCCGCTTGCGCCGTCCAAAGGAACGGTACCGGCGGAGGATTTCGTCCAGATCGTGGACGTCGTGAAGAAGTTCGGGGAAACGGTGGCCGTCAGGAACGTCAGTCTTTCGGTGGCCAAGGGCGAACTCTTCGCGCTGCTCGGCAGCTCGGGGTGCGGCAAGTCCACGTTGCTGCGCATGCTGGCCGGCCTCGATACGATCACGTCGGGCAAGATACTGATCGATGGCGAGGATCTGGCCGCGTTGCCGCCGTACCGGCGCCCGGTCAACATGATGTTCCAGTCATATGCGCTTTTCCCGCATATGAGCGTGGAGTCCAACGTCGCATTCGGACTCAAGCAGGAGGGGGTGCCGAAAGCCGAACTCAAGGAGCGGGTGCGCGCCGCGCTCGACCTCGTACAGATGGGGCGTTTCGCGAAGCGCAAGCCGCATCAGCTCTCGGGTGGCCAGCAACAGCGGGTGGCGCTGGCGCGCTCACTCGTCAAGCGACCGAAACTGCTGCTGCTCGACGAGCCGATGTCGGCACTCGACAAGCAGATCCGGCAGCGCACACAGATCGAACTCGTGAACATTCTCGATCGCGTCGGCGTTACGTGCATCATGGTGACGCACGATCAGGAGGAGGCGATGACGATGGCGACCCGGCTCGCGGTCATGAGCGAAGGACAGATCGTCCAGCTCGGCACGCCGCATGAAGTGTACGAATACCCGAATTCGCGGTTCTCCGCGGAGTTCATCGGCTCCACGAATCTCTTCGATGGGCGTGTCGTCGAAGACGAACCCGACCATGTTTTCGTCGAGACCTCGGATCTGCCTTGCAAGATGTACGTGAGCCACGGCATTACGGGCCCGCTCGGCATGCCGGTGACGATCTCGGTGCGCCCCGAGCGGATCGCGCTCACGCGCAAGCCGCCGGAGGGCGCGTACAACTGGGGGCATGGCATCGTGTCGAACATCGCGTATCTGGGCGGCTATTCGCTCTATCATGTCAAGCTCGATTCGGGCAAGACGGTGATCGCGAACGTATCGAGTCTCGCATTGTCGGAAATCGAATCGCCGACCTGGGGCGATGAGGTCTATGTTCGATGGAGCGCTTCCGCCGGGGTGGTGCTGACGGTATGAAACACGATCTCGCGACGCTCGCCTCCTGGCCCGCGCGGCGCTTCAAGCTGACCGGCGCGACGGCGGTGGTTGCCGGGCCATTCATCTGGCTGCTGCTTTTTTTCTTCGTGCCGTTTCTGCTGGTCGTCAAAATCAGCTTCGCGGAACTGCAGCTCGGCATCCCACCGTACTCGGAACTCGTCGCGTTCAAAGACGGTGTCGTACAGATTTCGCTGAACATCGCGCATTACGCGTTTTTGTTCAGCGACAGTCTGTACTTCGCGACGTACGTCAACTCGCTCGTCGTCGCGGCGGTCACGACCGTGCTTTGCCTGCTGCTCGGCTATCCGATGGCCTATTACATCGCACGCTCGAGTCCGCACGTGCGCAACGTCCTGATGATGGCCGTGATGTTGCCGTTCTGGACATCGTTTCTTATCCGCGTCTATGCCTGGGTCGGCATTCTCAAGAACAACGGGCTGCTCAACAATTTTTTGATGACGATCGGCCTCATCCATGCGCCGATCGAGCTTTATCGAACGAATACGGCTGTCTATATCGGCATGGTCTATTCGTATCTGCCGTTTCTCGTCATGCCCCTTTATGCCCATCTGGTGAAAATGGACCTGACGTTGCTCGAAGCCGCCTATGACCTCGGTGCGCGGCCGTGGCGCGCGTTCGTGCAAATCACGCTGCCGCTATCGAAGAACGGGATTATCGCCGGCTGCCTGCTCGTGTTCATTCCGGCCGTGGGCGAGTACGTGATCCCGGAACTGCTCGGCGGCGCCAACACCCTCATGATCGGCCGCGTGATGTGGAATGAGTTCTTCAACAATGCGGATTGGCCGATGGCATCCGCGGTGACCTGCGCCATGGTGTTGCTGCTGCTCGTTCCGATGGCGGCGTTCCAGCACTATCAGGCCAAACAACTCGAAGCACGCCGATGATCAAACCGAACCGCACGTTGCAGCTGATCGCGCTCGGCATCGGCTTCGCGTTCCTCTATATTCCGATCCTGAGCCTCATCGTCTACTCGTTCAACGACTCTCAGCTCGTGACCGTATGGACGCGTTTTTCCACTCGTTGGTACACGGCGCTCGCGGACGATGACGAACTCATCTCGGCATTCTGGCTCTCGTTGCGCATCGCACTGCTGACGGCATTCGCCTCCGTTTTCATCGGCACCTGGGCCGGGTTCGTGCTTGCCCGCATGGGCCGCTTTCGCGGCTTCACGCTTTTTTCCGGCATGATCAACGCGCCGCTCGTCATTCCCGAGGTCATCCAGGGTATTTCGCTGCTGCTGCTCTTCATCGAGATGGGCAAGTGGCTCGGCTGGCCCGAGGGGCGGGGGCTCGTGACGATCTGGATCGGCCACGTCATGCTTTGCATGTCGTATGTGGCGATCGTCGTGCAATCGCGCGTACGGGACCTGAATCCATCGCTCGAGGAGGCCGCGCTCGATCTCGGGGCGACGCCGTTCAAGGTGTTCTTTACCATCACGTTGCCGTTGATCTCTCAGGCGTTGATGGCCGGCTGGCTGCTGTCCTTCACGCTCTCGATCGACGATCTCGTGCTCTCGGCGTTCCTGTCCGGGCCTGGGTCGACGACGCTGCCTCTCGTCGTGTTTTCGCGCGTGAGGCTCGGGCTGAACCCCGAAATGAACGCGCTGGCAACGCTTTTCATCGCGGTGGTGACGATTGGCGTGGTGATCATCAACTTCGGCATGCTGAGGGCTGAAAAACGCCGAATGACCAGCCTCGCCGCGGAGTAGTTTTCGCTATTGCCGCAGCGGGCTCGGGGTTGCTTACTTCGCGCCTGTGTCGTTGGACGCCACGTCATGATCGTGAGCGGGCGCATTGGAAGCCCGCTCGGCCGGCGCTTGACCGAATGCCTGAAACAACTGGGCCGTATCGGCCAGGCGCCGGCTCGCCGCGCGCACGAAATCCAGTTTCGCGTTTAGATACTGCTGTTCGCTCGCATACTCCGCGGACGGGGGGATCGCCCCCAGTCGGCGCCGTGCCGCCGTCTGGCGGAAGCCTTCCTGAGCAGCCGAGCTCGCCTTTTCCGCAAACGCGAGCGCTTGTGCATCGTTGTCGAGCGAGGCAAGCGAATCGGCAACGTTCTGGAACGCGGATAAAACGGTGGCTTTGTACTGTGCCACGGCGGCGTTATAAGTATCGATCGCTGCCCGCCGCTGTGCGAGCAATGCTCCGCCGTGAAAGATCGGCTGCGTGAGTCCCGCGCCGACACTCCAGATCGCGCCGGCACCTGAAAGCGCGACGGGCCACGAAAAACCGGCGCGCCCGAGCGAGGCCGACAGCGACAGGCTCGGGAAGAGCTGTGCCGTTGCGGCACCGACGCCGGCCGCGGCTGCCTTCACCGCGGCGTCAGCCGCTTGAATGTCAGGGCGGGCGCGCAGCAGATCGGAAGGCACGACCACAGGCACGTGCTCCGGCAGCGTCAGGCTGGCGAGATCGGGCACCGGCGGCGCCGAGTCGGGCGTGCGGCCCAGCAATACGGCGAGTGTATGGACGGCTGCCATGCGTTGCTGCCGCAGAGACGGCAACGTGGCGGCGAGCGAGGACGCGTTTTGCCGCGATGCCAGCGCTTGCGCTTGAGAAACGGAGCCGAGCGCAGAGCGGCGCTCGTCGTCGCTCGCGGTCCGATCCGCAAGCGCAACGAGCCGTTCCGTCAATTCGATCTGCTGATCGAGCGCTGCCGCGTTGATCGTCGCGCCTACGATATTGGCCGCGAGTGCCCGCCGTGCCGCTTCGAGTTGGAAGGCCTGCTGATCGACACGCGCGCCTAGCGACGCATTCGCGTAGCGGGCAGCGCCGAACAGATCGAACGTGTACTGAGCCTGGATTTGCCCGACGAACGTCCGATAGACGACGGTATTCGGCCCTGCCTCGGGAATACCCAGTGCGCGCTCGCGCGTGGTCTGCGCGCCCGCGTCGATCGTCGGCAGGAGCGACGAGCCCACTTGTGCCCGATATTGTTCGTGGGCGGCCGAGAGCGAGTGCTCGGCCGCCGCGAGGGTCGGGCTGTTTCTCAATCCTTCGTCGACCAGGGCATCGAGCGCGTCCGACCGGTAAAGGCGCCACCATTGCGGCACCGGTTGTGCGCCGACGTCGAATTGCTGCGCGGTACCGTCAGCCACTACGGTCTGCAACGGCTGGGGCTCGGCACCATAATGCGCCGGCGATGGCATTGCGGGTGGCGTGCCGCTCGGGCCGAACGAGCATGCGGCCAGCGTGGCGGCCGCGACCACGGTGAACACGGAGATCGGGGGCTTCACGTTCATGATCAGTTTCCGGTGTGGCCCGTATCGGTGGCCGGTGCATCGCGTTCGTCGTTGCGTACACGGAACGACATCGCATAGAGCGCGGGCAGGTAAAACAGCGTCAGCACCGTTGCGCTCGTAATGCCGCCCATCAACGCCGTTGCCATCGGCCCGAAAAAATTCGAGCGCAAAAGGGGAATCAGCGCGAGCACTGCGGCAGCGGCCGTCAGGGTAATGGGCCGGAAACGCCTGACCGTCGCGCCGACTATCGCATCGAAGCGGCGATGCCCCGCCGCAATGTCCTGCTCGATCTGATCGACGAGAATCACGGAATTGCGCATGATGATCCCGAACATCGCGATCACGCCAAGCATTGCGACGAAGCCGAACGGCTTGCCGAAGAGCAGCAGCGTTGCGACTACGCCGATCAGGCCGAGCGGCGCGGTCAGCACGACCATCATGACCCGCGCGAAGCTTTGCAACTGAATCATCAGCAAGGTCAATACCGCGATCGCCATGAGCGGCATTTGCGCATTGATCGATGTCTGGCCTTTCGCACTTTCCTCGACCGATCCGCCGACCTCGATCCGGTAGCCGAGCGGCAACTGTGCGCGCTCGGCGGCAAGTGCTCGATCGATGTCGTGCGTGACGTCGATGCCTTGCGCATTGCCGCGCACGTCCGCCTGCACGGTGATGGTCGGCTGGCGGTCCCGTTCCCAAATGACGCCGTACTCGAGCGTATTGCGCACATGCCCGAGGCTGCCGAGCGGCACAGCGCCGTTCGGCGTCGGCATGGCGAGGTTTTCGAGCTTCGCCGGATCGACGCGTTCGCGCTTTGGCGCGCGCAACTCGACACCAATCAGCTTGTCGCGCTCGCGGTATTGCGTGACGGTGTAGCCCGAGAGGGTCATGGCGAGAAAGCTCGAGACGTCCTGCGAACTGACGCCGAGCTGGCGCGCCTTGTTCTGATCTATTTCGAAAGAGATCGAGCGTTCGGCAGGCTCGTCCCAGTCGAACTGCACGTTGCGCGTGCGCGCGTCGGCACGCATGGTGGCCGCCACCTTTTCCGCAACGGCGCGCACGGTTGCGATTTCGTCGCCGCTCACGCGAAATTGCACGGGAAAGCCGACCGGGGGCCCGTTTTCGAGCCGAGACAAGCGTGTGCGCACGCCCGGGTACTCGTTTTCGAGCTTCGTATCGAGCCAGCGTGCGAGCGCTTCGCGTTGCTCCACCGTTTTCGCCGTGACGACGAATTGCGCGAAATTGGGCTGCTGCAACTGCTGATCGAGTGGCAGGTAAAAACGCGGTGCGCCCGTGCCGATGAAATCGACGAAATGATCGATCTCGGGGCGTCCGTCCAGCGTCTTTTCGAGGCGCTTTGCCTCGCGCAGCGTCGCCTCGAATGATGCGCCTTCGGGCAGCCGCATGTCGATCAGCAGTTCGGGACGGTCCGAACTCGGGAAGAACTGCTGCGGCACCAGCGAGAACCCGGCCAGCGCGATGACGAACATGACGACCGTGATCGCCAGCACGACATAGCGGCGTTCGATGCACCAGGTGATCCATACCGACAGACGCCGGTAAAAGCGCGTATCGTAAATGTCGTGCTCGTGCTCGTGCTCGTGCTCGTGCTCGTGCATCGCATCGGGTTGGCTCGCAGCGCCGGCTGTGCGCTTGCGCTCGGGCAGCAGGTGATAGCCGAGCAGCGGAATGAGCACGACGGCCGCGAACCATGAGGCGATCAGCGCGATCGCCGAGACTTCGAAAATCGACCGCGTATATTCTCCGGTGCTCGATTTCGCCAGTGCGATCGGCAAAAAGCCCGATACCGTCACGAGCGTGCCGGTGAGCATCGGAAACGCCGTGCTGGTATAGGCGAAGGCGGCTGCACGCGCGCGGCTCCAACCTTGCTCCAGTTTCACCGCCATCATTTCCACGGCGATGATGGCGTCGTCGACCAGCAGGCCGAGCGCCAGCACGAGGGTGCCGAGCGAGACCTTGTGCAACCCGATGTCGAAGACGTACATGCACAGCGCCGTGACGGCCAGCACGATCGGGATCGAAATGGCGACGACGAGCCCCGTTCGAAGGCCGAGCGAAACGAGGCTCACGACCAGCACGATGGCGACGGCTTCACCCACGGCTTCGAGAAAATCGTTGACCGAGTGCGATACCGCATGCGGCATGCTCGATACTTCTGCAAGCGTGAGGCCCGCCGGCAGATGCTTGCGCAGTTCGTCACGCTTGGCGTCGAGCGCGCGCCCGAGACGGATCACGTCGCCGCCGGGCTGCATCGTGACGCCGATGCCGAGCACGGCGTGCCCGCTCGCACGCATTTGCGTGACCGGCGGGTCGTCGTAGCCGCGCTCGATTTTGGCGATGTCGCCGAGGCGGAAGGTACGCTGGTTGATGCTGATCAACGTGTTTTCGAGCGCGCGGACGTCGTTGAACTGGCCGCTCGGACGCACGAACACGCGGTCGTTGGCCGTCGTCACCGTCCCGCTCTCCGATACCGCGTTTTGCGCATTGATCGCCTGGGCGATCTGCTGCGGCGAAATGGCAAGCCGGGTCAGCGTCGCATTGGGAATTTCGATGAAGATGTGCTGATCGGGATCGCCGAAGTAGTCCACCTTGGCGACGCCGGGCACGCGCAGCAGCACAGTACGCAATCGGTCTGCGTAGTCGTGCAGCTGCGCGGGCGAAAAGCCGTCGCCTTCGAGCGTGTAGACGTTCGTGTAGACGTCGCCGAACTCGTCGTTGAAGAATGGGCCGACCGTGCCGGGCGGCATTGTGGCGGCGATGTCGCTGACCTTCTTGCGGACTTGATACCAGGTTGGGGCGACGTTGCTGACCGGTGCCGAATCCTTCATCGTGAAGAAGATCATCGATTCGCCGGGGCGAGAGTAGCTGCGCTGGAAGTCGATGTCGGCGGTGTCCTGCAGCTTGCGGCCGATCCGGTCGGTGATCTGCTCTTGCACCTGACGCGCTGTCGCGCCCGGCCAGAGCGTGCGAATCACCATGACCCGGAACGTGAACGGCGGGTCTTCGGACTGAGCGAGGCGCGTATAGCCGAGGATGCCCGCGAGTGTCGCCAGCGCAATCACGAAGATGACGAGCGATTGATGACGCAGTGCCCACGCTGAAAGGTTGAAGCGGTCTTCGCTGCCGTGCGCGCTCGCAGCCGGTGCCGGATCGTGGCCCGAACGATGCGCCTCGTTGCGATCGGAGGTGCTCATGACGCGAAATCCTCCGGGTGCAGCGGGGCAACGACACGGACATGCTCGCCCGCGCTCACGGCGTGCACGCCTTGAAGGACGACGCGCTCGCCGTCCGCGAGGCCGGTCGCGACGGAAATGGTGCGCTCGTCGTAGCGCGCAACCTCGATGGGGCGCAACTCGAGCGTATCGCTGCCCGCACGTACGACCCAGACCGCAGGCCGCTCGCCCTGATGGAAGAGCGCCGTGCTCGGCAATGTATAGCGATGGCCTGGCGCGCCGGCGCTCGCGGCTTCGAACGAAACATTGGCGGTCATGCCGAGCCGCACGTCAGGGCCCGGGGCCTGCATTGTGAGCTTCACCCGGTAGGTGCGGCTTTGCGGGTCGGCCGCGGGGGCCACCTCGCGCACGCGGGCCGCGAAGGATTTGCCGGGCAGGGCCGGCAAGGTCACGGTCGCGGTCCGCCCCGCGCCCAGCGCACCGAGCGCGCCCTCGGGCGCGTCGCAGACAACGTCGGTTTCCCCGCTCCAGGCAAGGTGGTAGACGGCTTGCCCGGCCGCCACATTCTGGCCCGTATCCGCGTCTTCCGCCGTAATGACGCCTGAATGGTCGGCATCGAGCGTCGTGTATCGAAGTTGATCCGTGACGAGCGCAAGCTGCGATTGGGCGGCATCGCGTTGGGCACGCGCCGCGGCATAGGCATCCTGCGTCTGCTCCAACTGGGCGGGTGCGATCAGGTTTTCCTGCGCCTGGGCGCGATCGCGCTCGAGCTGTTGTTTCGCATACACGAGGCGGTGGGCGGCAGCATCGAGTTGGGCCTGCGCGTTTGCGACGTTTTTCTGCGCGTCGGCAGGGTCGAGCTTAGCCACGCGTTGCCCCGCCTTGACGGTATCGCCGAGCCGCACGAGGCGCTCGGTGATCTTGCCCGCCACCCGAAACGACAGCGGCGTGCTGTAGCGAGCCTCTATCTGCCCCGGCAACGTGGCTTTCGGGGGCTGACCGTCGGGATGAACGGCCACGGCGACCACCGGTTTCGGCGCCTGGGCTTCCTCGTGCCGGGAATGACAGCCTGCGAGCGCAAGCGCGCCGAGGGCAACGAGCGCGAGGGAGCAGCGGCGCGCGAGCGGGCTGCCGACGGACATGGGCGAACGCGCAGGGCGCGGCGCGGCGATATCGGGTCGATTCACGATGCTCCCGAGGGCAGTGAGAGTGAAAAAAGAGGCGACGCGTGAAACGCGACAGGCGGCTGACAATCGCAACGGGGCTCGCTTGTCCTGAGGTGCCGGCGCATTCTAATACAGATCTGTATTTGAGTGCAAAGATGAATTTTAACGCCGGGCGATGCTACACTTGCAACATGAAACGAGTCCGCCTTACTCGCGAGCAGAGCCGGGATCAGACGCGCGAGCGCCTGATCGAGGCTGCGCGCATCACATTCCTCGAAAAGGGGTATGCCACCACGAGCGTGGAGGATATTGCCTCGGCAGCCGGCTATACGCGCGGCGCGTTCTATTCCAATTTCGAGGGCAAGCCAGAACTGCTGATCGAGGTGCTGAGGCGCGACCATGACCGGATGCAGGCCGACTTTCAAGCGATCATGGACGACGGCGGCACGCGGACGGAGATGGAAGCGCGCGCGCTCGCCCATTACAGCCAGTTGTTTCGTGACGACGCCTGTTTTCCCCTCTGGGCCGAAGCGAAGTTGCTCGCGGGGCGCGATGCGCAGTTCCAGGAGAGCTTCAACGCCTTTCGTCGCGAAAAGCTCAAGTGGATCGCCGCGCATATCGAGGCTTTTTTCGCGCTTACCGGCGCGCCCCTCTCTATGCCGGCCGACGTTCTGGCGCTCGGCCTCGTCAGCCTGTGCGACGGCGTGCAGTCTTTCCGAATGTCCGACCCGCAGCAGGTAACGGATGATCTGGCCGAATCGGTATTGGCGACCTTCTTTTCGAAGGCCATCCTGGGCTGAACCGCGCCAATCCGAAAATTCGAAACGGCTTTTTGCCGGCCCGGTCGTATAACTGTTCTGTAGCACGACTCCACACCCCTGTGCTGGAGCGAGCGCAGTACAGGAGCGATATATGACCAAAGGGTCTATGGGCGTAGCCGTACGATATCCAGCCAACGAATTCATTCTGCGGGAGAACGCAAAACGCCTGGTCAACGCGGGCGTCGAGGCGCAGAGACTGAAACGGGACAACCCCTATCTGCAGGAGACGCTCAGAAGGCTGGAGCAGATCCAGGCGGAAGCGCGTCAGACGATGAGCGAGGTGAGCGCGCACAATGAGCGCAGGCTGGCCGCGCTGCACGGAGCGACAAGAAAAAACGACAGGCGACTCCTTGACCAGATGCATCAGCTGCTTCCCAGGATCGAGCAGCGGACCCGGTACAGGGCCGAGGCGCCAAGCCACAAGGAAAGCAGACAACTTGTCCTGGCCACGCGGGAAGCCATTGCGCGAGAGGAGGCGATAGAGCAGCATGCAAAGGACCTGCCTGACTCGCTTGCGGCTGTGGTCCGGCCAAGCCCGGGCGGCGTGGCCTCGAGGCTGGACTGCTCGTCGCGAGGAGGCGCGGGCAGTTTCAGCTTGATTGGCTCGTCGGCTTTCGAGAAAGCGGCTGAAATCCAAAGTACTGCGGATCTCAACACGACGCGCGCCCTCGATCAGCGCTACTTCAAAACGGATTTCGTGGCGACGGCCGAGTCCCTGGCGCTCCCCTATATCGAAGCGGTCCTCGCCACCCTGCACGAGAACGTTGCAACGCAATTCCTCGATAAACTCGGTGCCGGCGAACTCGGTAGGGAGGTGGCCGACGGTCTCGAGCGCCTGCGCGAGGGCGTGGGCGCATCGATCACGCTCGCCAGGAATATCCCGCTCGCAGGCGCCGTGACGGACGCGCTGAATGTGACCGTTCCCGACGCTGCGGTGACGGTGCTCCAGGATTTCGCCCATCCGGCAAAGATGGCGCTCGACGCCGTTGTCGCCCACCTTCCGGCGCACGGTCTGTTTGCCGCCGCAGCCAGTGTGCAAAGCCTCGCGATGCCCGTGACGAAGCTGATTCAGCCGCTCGCGTCACTGGCCGCGCTGCTGAGCAGATATCCGCAGATCGATGCGATGCATGCGCTTAGTCAACGCCTTCGCGCCGGCGGAGCCTGCCGTGATGCGGCTTTTCAGATCGTCGACAAATGGGAGAACGGCCTCGTCGACAAGATCGGCGCGGGCAACCCGCTGTCAGCGTTCATCACGGCGATGAAAAGCGTTTGCGGCGAAAAGCCGGGCGACCGAACGGAGGGCCCTGCGCAACTGTTGTGGACTGCCGCGCAAAGCTCGCCGACAGGCAAAAGCGCAGACCGTGACGAGGCGCTGCTCGTGCTGGCCACGCTTTTCGGCGGCGGCAACGCGGCGAGCGGAGTCGACGAAGCCGTTGCCGCCGCCGTCTCGGACCAGGCATCGGGCATCGCGGCGATCGATCGCAGAATCGAGCGCTTGCTCTGACCACGGGCCCGCAGGCTGCCTTCCGGCGTGCCGCAGGTCGGGCCGTGCGGCGCTCAGGACGAAACCCCCGGCCCGTAATTGGCGCTGATCAACCGGCCGGCGGATGCGGCATCCGCGTAATCCTGCTCCGGCAATCCGTCGAGGATCGCCAGCAGTTCATTGCTCGCGCCGGCGTCGCGAGCGACGCGCACGATCTCGTCCTTGTTCGCGGGGTAATCGACTGCCCGCAGGACGTCGGCAATCTGAAGGTCGATCGGCTCGCCGGGGATTTCGGATGTCGTCATGGTCTGAGTTCCAGTTCTTGTGTCGATGGGCGCCGCGCGCGGGTGTCGTCACGTGTCGTCATGTCTTGGCCCGCGGCGCGCGAGCCGTGAAGCGGCCGGCGAGTCCGTGTGCCTTCGGCAGTTCGATACGCATCCAATGCTCGTGCTCGGCGCTTACACCAGCGGGCGCGCCCGGGACCGGCGCGGCTACAGGCGCCGCGTTGAAGGCGGCGCGGCCGACCAGCCCGTCGAGCGCCGTGGTATGGTTGGACGGGGCGAATGGCGATGCGGCGAGCAGTGCTATGGCCGTTAGTGTCGAGACTTTCATTGCCCGACCTCCTTCTCGAATCCGCGCCAGACCGAAAACCGTCGGCCAACGTGGCAGGCAAGACGATGCATAACGCATGCCTGCGGCAGCGGGGCGCTAGCGCAGCACCTCGAAGCGCGTCCACGGCCACGATGGCCGATCGCGCATGTAACCGTTGAGCCAATTCCACTGCGGATGGCGTTTCATGAATGCCTGCGCGTCGAACGGGCGCCCGCACGGATGCCCCCAACGTGCCCAGAACGCGAGCTCGCGCGCCATCTCGCTGTCGACGACCTTGCCGTCGTTCGCGCCCCACGGATTGAATGGCCCGAGATCGGAGCCGCCGAAACGGGCATCGTCGAGTTCCAGGTGCCCGCAGATCGTGCGCGAGCAGGGGTTGTCGGCCCGATCGAGATAGACGTCGTGATGGTCGGCGATCATTTCCTTCGCGAGTTCGACGTCGATCTTGCCGCGATGCATCTGCTCGAGCTGCATGAAGCGAAGGCGGCGCGCACCGTTCTTGCGTACGTCGGTGTAGTCTTCGCCCTCGTCCGCGCATTCCTGGTTGCGGATCTTCAGGTCTGTTGCCGTGTTGTAGCCGCTGTAAAAACCGTCTTTTGTGCTTTCGAAGCCGGAGTAATGGAGCCCCAGCTCATAGCGCGCGATTTCACCCGTCTTCGCGTCGCCAAGCAGCCAACTGTTGGCGTAGCCGCCGTTGTTGCTTCGCGCGAACATTTCGCACCATTCCCCGATCGAATTGGCATATTGCGTCGCCCTGCGCGAGCGGTAGAACTCCGGCGCGCCGGATGGCTGATAGCCGGCGAAGTTCGAGATCGTCGTCTCCGTCACCATCAGTCCAGCCGAGGTCAGCCAGAAGTCCGTGAGGCTCGAAATGCAACCCGGCAGACCTTGCATCAGGATCCGGTGGCCGGTGTCGGGCACGATGTCGAATACCACATTGAACGCATCGCCCGCCGCGTAGCGATCCCACGAGTTGTGGGCCATGACGATGCGCCCACCCCGGGTGGCGCTGCCGGTTGCGATGAACGCGCTGCAGTGATGTCCGCGCCGGCCTCGCCACAGCTTGCCGCCGAGCCGTGGGTCGCGCGCGGCAACCTGCGTCGGCCACCAGCTTTGCAGGAGGTCCATATATCCGTTCCATGCCAGTACCTCGGCGAACGGGACTTTCGCGCCGTCGGCAATGCCCTGGATCTCGTCCGCGAACTCGGTGTCGAGCTGCCGGGAGAACTGCTCGAGCGCGGCGCGCGTGAACGTTTCGAACTCCTCGCCCGTGTCCCAGCGCGCCAGATACCTGGCGGTGCGGATCGCGTTCTGGATCTCGGTTGCCAGCAGCTTGCCGTGCTGCTCCCCGCGGTCGTACGGCTCGCCTTCGATGTGGACGAAAATCCAACCCGCGTGGTCACGGCGCACGGCATCGAGGGACGGTTCGCTCATCTTCGCTCCGAATTCGACGAATCGACGAATCAACGAATCGGCCGGGAGCACGCTTCGCCTGCCGTTTCTTGACGGCCGGCCGGCGAGGCCTCGCAGCCTCGTTTCATTGTAGAAAAATTGCCGGGCTTTGCCATCGGCCGGGACGTGCGTTCGGACGCGAACGCCTACACTGCGGGATTCATCCGACGGTAGGCATCGAGCAGCGCGGTCTTGTAGACGGCCCCCACGAGCTTCGGCTCGCGAACGCTCGCGATGACCGGCAGCCGTTCGCCCTGAAACACCAGGAAGTGCTGCAGCGCGACGCTGATCGGCATGTCCGGCGTGAGCGTGGCGAACTCGGGCTGGAGATAGTCCGCCGCAGTGCGCGACGAGGTGTCGCGCTTGTCGAGCAGATCGGACGTGATGTCCTTCAGCGCGACGACGCCGCAAAAACGGCCGCTCTCGTCGGTGACGTACAGGTACTTCACCGGGTATTCGAGGAAGAGGCGCGTCATTTCCTGCACGGGCGCGTTGAGCGGCACGATCGTGTTGGCCGGCTTGATGAGCTCGCGCATCTGTGTGGCGCGCAGGCGCATGCGCTCTTCCTCGTCCGCGAGGCGGCGCAGCGTGATTTCGTACATCGAGGTCTTGCCGATCGCGCGCGCGACGAAGTAGGCGACGACACACGACAGCATCAGCGGCAGAACCACCTGATAGCTGAGCGTCATCTCGAAGATCATGAGGATGGCCATCAGCGGCGCCTGCGTGGCGCCCGCAAGGAAGGCACCCATGCCGACCATCGCGTAGGCGAACGCGCCCGACGTACCGTGCGGCCAGAGGGCGTGCGCGGCGAGGCCGATCAGCGAGCCGAGCGTCGCGCCAACAAAGAGCGTTGGAGTGAATACACCGCCGACGGCCCCCGAGCCGACTGTCGCCGCCGTGGCGACGAGCTTGGCGAGCAGCACGACGACGAGTGCCTGCCAAGTCCATGGCGAGTGGAGAATCGAGTTGACGACGCTATAGCCGTTGCCCCATACCTCCGGCACCCGCACGGAGACGATGCCCACGATCAGCCCACCCGCCGCGAGGCGCAGCGGCAGCGGCAAGGGCAACTGCTTGAAATGCCGCCGCGCGAGCTCGATGATGCGCAGGAACTGCGGCGCGGCGGCTCCGCAGAGCAGGCCAAGGGCAACGAAAAGCAGAATCTCGAGCCCGGCAATCGCTGGGAATTCGGGCATTTCGTACGGCGGCCGGTACCCGGCGAACTCGCGCATCGTGATGTTGGCGACGACCGAGGCGACTACCACAGGGCCGAAATGGTCCATCGCGATCGAGCCGAGCACGATCTCGGTCACGAAAAACGCCCCGGCGATCGGTGCGTTGTAAGCCGACGTGATGCCCGCCGCGGCGCCGCAGGCCACGAGCAGCCTCAGCCGCGGCGGATCGAAATGCACGAGCCGGCCGATGACCGAGCCGGCCAGCGCGGCGAGCTGGACCATGGGCCCCTCGCGGCCGATCGATCCGCCGAAGCCGATCGTGAAAAGCGACGACACCGAGCGCCATGCGCTTTGCCAGACGGGCACCACGCCGTCGCCGATGGCGATCGCTTCCATATAGTCGGTGTTCGAGCGCTTGTCGGCACGGCGCTCGGCCACGAGCAGCAGCGCGCCGGCGATCAGGCCGCCCAGAGCCGGCAGCCAGATGCGCACGCTCCAGGGCAATTGCCGCGCCATCTCGACGAAACTGCCGGCATGGCCGGTGAAGATCCACTGGAAGAACTCGATGCAGCGCCGAAACGCAACCGTGGCGAATGCCCCGAGCACGCCCGTGACGACGGCCCATAGCAGCATCGTATGGGCTTCCGAGAGGCGGAAGACGCGCTGGGCGCGGGTACGCAGGCGAAGAAGGAACGAAAGCACGGGAGCGTCGGCAGTCTGAATGTGTGCGCAAGGATAGCATCGAGGCTTCGCGCACAGGCACGTTTGCGGCGCGCAGCCGCCGGTTCCCGTGGGTTGGGGTTGATGTGTTCGCCGTTCCGTTCGTCACGTGGACTGGTCGAGTTCCGGATAGTGACGGAAGATGCCGGTCTCGTTGAAGGGCAGCCGCCGCTCCGATGCGAGATACGCCGCGATGTTCGGTCGGGCCGCGACGGCTTCGCGCAGCGCGGTGAGCCGCGGATAGCGCGTGGCGAATCGTTTCATCGCACGCGGAAATGCGTAATAGAGGCCTTCGATCAACTGGAACGCAGAAAGGTCGACATAGGTCAGCGTATTGCCGACGAGGTGTGCGTCGCCTTGCGGGTTTTGCGCCAGCACGCGCTCGAAGTAGCGCATGAACGTGGGGAGGCGGTGCTCGAGAAAGTCGGACGCGCGTGCTTTCGCGGCGTCCTTCTGGTCTTCGTAAAACAGGCCGCTCGCAATGGGGTGATGCGTGTCGTGGACTTCGGTGACGACGTCGGCGATCGTCAATTGCAGCCCGTGCACGACATAGCGCAGATCATTGTCGGGCGCCAGCGCGAGCTTTTGCCCGAGATACAGCAGAATGTTGGCGGTTTGCGGCACGATGAGCTGGCCGTCCTTGAGAAACGGCGGGGCGAACGGGAGGTGCGGCTCGCTCCTGCTGTTCATGATCGCGAGCATGGCGCTTTCGCCGAGACCGTCCGCGTGAACGCGCGCCACGTCGACGTACGGCGCCTGCGCCTCTTCCAGCGCGAGCCGCACGAATTCGCCGCGGCCCTGCAGGCCGTTCCAGTAATAGAGTTCGTAAGCCATCGATCTTCCCTCCGAAGCGAATGGAATGCGAAGCATGCGAAAGCGGCGCGTGAGCGCCGCCTGTCTATGATCCCTCGCTTCGCGCATTCGTTCAGCGCTCAGCCGAAAAGGCGTTCGACGCCCCATGTGATCGCGAGCCCGCCGATGCTCAGCCAGACGTAGAGCACGAGGCCCGTGGCGAGCGCGCGCGGTCCTGCCTTGCGCACCTGCGAGATGTGCGTTTCGATGCCGAGCGCTGTCATCGCCATCGTCAGCACGAACGTGTCGAGCGCGTTGATCGTCGTGGTTGCTTCGGTGGGCAGTACATGCAGGGAGTTGACGAGCACGCAGCCGAGAAAACCGAGCGCGAACCACGGTACGGCGAGCTTGCGCGGTGCATGTCCGCTCGCTCCGGTGGGCGCCGCGCTGCGGGCGAGCCATGCACCCACGACGAGTAATACGGGGACGAGCAGCATGACGCGCGTCATTTTGACGATCGTGGCGACGTGCGTGGCCTCGGCGCCGACGTTGCTGGCCGCGCCGACCACCTGGGCCACCTCGTGGATGGTGCCGCCGAAAAAGAGACCGACGCCGAGCGTGTCGAGCCGCAGCCAGCCGGCGTGATAGGCGAACGGATAGAGAAACATCGAAAGCGTGCCGAAGAGCACGACGCTGCCGACCGCGACGGCGCTTTTTTCGGGCTTCGAGCGCAACGTCGACTCGAACGCGAGAACGGCTGCCGCGCCGCAGATCGCGCTTCCAGCCGCCGTGAGCATCGCGGTGTCGCGATCGAGCTTGAATATCTTCGTGCCCACCCACATTCCGACCGCAAGCGTCGTCACGACGACGAGGACCGAGACGGCAAGCCCCGCCGGCCCGACCTGGGCGATTTCCTGCAAGCTGACGCGCAGACCGAAAAACGCGACCGCGAGCCGCAGAAGCTGCCGTGCCGAGAAGTTGATGCCGGCACTCCATGGCGCCGGCATGCCCGCGCGCAGCGTATTGCCATAAAGTGCGCCGCCCACGATGCCGACGATGAGCGGGCTCACGCCGAGACCCGCGATGGCCGGCACCGAGGCGATGCGGGTAACGGCTGCGGCGAACAGTGCAACGAAGAGGATCCCGTTCAACCGGCCACGCGAGAGCGCGGCCGGCGACGGCGCATGAGCAGCGACAGCGGGAGAGTGCGACATGAAGTGACCTTTCAAAAGGAACGCGAACAGGGCTTATGCTAGTTCGAAGCTATGCATATGAAAAATTGTCATTAGTGAGCTAAACTATCGGCTAAGCTGATAGTTGTGCGCCATGACACCCGACCAATTGATCACGTTCGCCGCAGTCGCCGAGCACCTGAACATCAGCCGTGCGGCCGCGGCCTTGCACCTTTCGCAACCAGCCGTGTCGGGGCAACTGCGCCTGCTGGCGGAGGAGTTCGGAGAGCCGCTGTATCGGCGCGACGGACGCGGCGTGGCGCTTACGCCGAGCGGCAAGCAACTGGCCGCCTACGCGTCGCGTCTGCGGGAGACCTACCGGCAGGCACACGCCTATAGAGATGCCCTGCGCGGATTGGCACAGGGAACGCTGCGCGTGGGCGCCAGCACCACACCCGCCAGCTATCTGCTGCCCTACCTGATCGCGGCGTTCCGTCAGCGTTATCCAGCGGTCACCGTTCGGACGGCAGGCGGCAATACGGCGGATATCGTGGCGGCCCTCGGCGAACTCGACATCGCCATCATCGAGGGGCCGCCGCCTGCCGATCTGCCTCCTGGCACGGGCCTTCACCCGGCGCACGAGGACGAAATCGTTGCCATCGTTCCACGCGATCATCCGCTCGCAGGCAGGCCCGGCGGCGCCACGTTCGCCGAACTCGGCGCCTTTGCGTTCGTTTTGCGCGAGGACGGCTCAGGCGTGCGTCAGTTCGTCGAGCAAGCCTTCGAAGGGGCCGGGGTCGACATGGATGTCGCGCTGGTCGTGGCCGGCGTGGAAGGCGTGAAGGAAGCGGTCCGCGCGGGTATGGGCGTGGGATTCGTGTCCCGGATGGCCATGCGGCATGAGGACGGCGCATTGCAGCGCATTTCGATCGCACCGCGGCCACTGATACGCCGATTCACGGTCATGGTGCCGCACGAGGGCGCGCCGTCGCGCGCTGCGGCCTCCTTTCTGCAAATGTGCCTGAACCCGGCCGGCATGCCCCAAGGCTAGGGGTTTCCTCTATGGCGCGGTACGCTGTTGCGGCGCCATCATGCACGCATGAGTTGCGGCTCTTTTTTTAAATAGACAAATGGAACCGGTTCCATCGTTGACAATCCGGGACCCGGAGATGAAGACGGACAAAGGAGCGGGCAGGGCGATGACAGAAGTCGTAATCGTTGCGAGTGCGTTTGGCGCGGAGGCGGTGAGACGCGACGGACATGAGCGGTGGCTCGACGTTGCAGCCGAGGCGGGCGCATCGGGCTTCGAGGTGCGTCGCGAGTTGTTCCGCGACGACGCACAGGCATCGCTCGCATCGCTCGCGCGGCTGGGCAGCGAGATCGGGGGGCGCGGGCTCTGGTGCGTCTACTCGACGCCGGCTGGGCTTTACGACGAAGTCGGCAACCTCGACGCCGCCGCGCTGGCCGAAGCGCAAGCTGCCGCCGATGCACTGGGGGCACGCTTTCTGAAGATGCAACTCGGTGCGTTCACGGGCAGGGCCGCGGTGCCGACTCTTACGGCCACGATCGCCGGCGCACGGGCTCGGTTGCTCGTCGAGAACGGGCAGCGCCCCGAGGACGGCACGCCGCGCCGGTTTTGCGCCTGGTTCGAGGCGCTCGCCGGCGAAGGCGCGGCACCCCTGGCCGGCATGACTTTCGACATCGGCAACTGGCATTGGACGGGCACGGCGCCGGTCGATGCCGCGCGCATGCTTGGCCGCCATGTCGAGTACATCCATTGCAAGGCGGTGCGTGGCAGCGGCACGCGCCGCTACCCGGTCGCACCGGCACCCGAGGACGGGCGCTTCGCTGAAATTTTCCGATCGTTGCCGCACGCGGTGCCGCGGGGGATCGAATTCCCCTTCGACAGCGTGGATCTTTCCGGTGACGCAAGGCGCCGTGTCGCATGGCTCGCGCACGTCTAGCCGCAACGCATAAATAACGAATGGAGCACTCAATGGCTTTCTCACTCGATGTTCTTACCTACGGCGAAGCGATGGCGCTTTTCGTCGCCGACGAGCCTGGGCCGCTCTCGCAGGTCGGTCGGTTCACGAAGCGCATTGCCGGTGCCGACCTCAACGTGGCGATCGGCCTTGCACGGCTACGCTTCAACGTGGGCTGGATGAGCCGCGTGGGCGACGACTCGTTCGGCCGCTATGTGCTCGATACCTTGGCCAAGGAGGGCATCGACGCGCAGCATGTGAATATCGACAAGCGTTATCCCACCGGTTTCCAACTGAAAGCGAAGCAGGACGATGGGCGCGACCCCGGCATCGAGTACTTTCGGAAAGGCTCGGCAGCGAGTCACCTGTCGACCGAAGACTACGCGGCGGATTACGCGCTCGCGGCCCGGCATCTGCACCTGACGGGGGTCGCACCCGCGATCTCGCTCAGTTCCCGCGAGCTGGCCTTTCACCTCGCGCGGGAAATGCGCGCGGCCGGCAAGACAATCTCCTTCGATCCGAACCTCCGCCCGACGCTTTGGCCCTCGCGCGAGGAGATGGTGACGACGCTGAACAGTCTCGCCGCGCTGGCCCATTGGGTACTGCCGGGGCTCGAAGAGGGCGCGGTGCTGACCGGTTTCGAGGCGCCCGAGGACATCGCCGCCTACTATCTCGATGCGGGCGCGCGTGGCGTCGTAGTGAAGCTCGGCGCCCGTGGCGCCTATTACCGGACAGCGCAGAGCACCGGTTACGTCGCGGCGCAGCCCGTTGCCAAGGTCGTCGATACGGTGGGCGCGGGCGACGGATTCGCCGTCGGCGTCATCAGTGCGCTGCTCGAAGGACGGGACCTTTCCGATGCTGTCGCGCGCGGCAATCGGATCGGGGCACTTGCCGTGCAGGTGATCGGCGATTCCGAAGGCTTTCCTACGCGCGACGAACTGGACCGGATAGAGCGGGCGGCCGCGCCCGCCTGATTTCCCTTGAACGACGGAGGAGACACTATGCAGCCAACCCTTGCCCCGCGCCGCTGGTGGGCGATCATGCCGGTCGTGTTCATTACCTACAGCCTCGCCTATCTGGACCGGGCCAACTATGGCTTCGCATCGGCGGCGGGCATCAACAAGGATCTCGGCGTGAGCGCGGGGCTTTCCTCGTTGATCGGCGCGCTCTTCTTCCTTGGTTATTTCTTTTTCCAGATTCCCGGAGCGATCTATGCGGAGCGCCGCAGCGTACGCAAGCTCGTCTTCGTGAGCCTGATTCTATGGGGCGGCTGCGCGGCGCTGACGGGCGTCGTCTCGAGCGTGCCCGCGCTCGTCGCGATCCGCTTCGCGCTCGGTGTAGTCGAGGCCGCTGTCATGCCGGCCATGCTGATTTTCATCAGCAACTGGTTCACGAAAGCGGAACGCTCGCGCGCCAACACGTTTCTGATCCTCGGCAACCCGGTGACGGTGCTCTGGATGTCGGTCGTTTCGGGCTATCTGGTTCACTCGTTCGGCTGGCGCGAGATGTTCGTTGCCGAAGGTTTGCCCGCGGTTGTCTGGGCGGGCGCGTGGTGGATGCTCGCGCGCGACAGGCCGCGCGAGGTGAACTGGCTCTCCGACGCGCAAAAGCGCGACATCGAAGGTGCGCTCGCGGCCGAGCAGGCCGCCCTCAAGCCTGTGCGCAATTATGGCGAGGCGTTTCGCTCGCCTGCCGTCATCAAGCTCTGTGCGCAGTACTTTTGCTGGAGCATCGGCGTGTATGGCTTCGTACTCTGGCTGCCGTCCATCTTGAAAAACGGCTCGGCCCTCGGCATGGTGGCGACCGGCTGGCTTTCCGCTTTGCCGTACCTGATGGCGACGATCGCGATGCTGGCGGTTTCGTGGGCGTCGGACAAGCTGCGCGTGCGCAAGGCGTTCGTCTGGCCCTGCCTGCTCGTCGGCGCCGCGGCGTTCGCCGCGTCGTACGGGCTCGCCGGCACGCATTTTTGGCTCTCATATGGTCTGCTCGTGATCGCCGGCGCGGCGATGTACGCGCCGTACGGGCCGTTTTTCGCCATCGTGCCCGAGCTGTTGCCAAAGAACGTGGCTGGCGGCGCGATGGCGCTCATCAACAGCATGGGCGCACTCGGTTCGTTCGTCGGCTCGTATTTCGTCGGCTATCTGAATGGCGCGACGGGATCCCCAGCCGCGTCGTACGCCTTCATGAGCGCCGCGCTCGTCGCCGCAGTCGTGCTCACGCTATCCGTCAAGGCGCAGCCGGCCGGCGCCGCCACCTTCGCTCATTCGCCTGGAAAATGAATCGATGAAGCACCGAATCGTCGTCTACAAGACCTTGCCTTCCGACGTGCTTGCGGGACTTGCCGAGCATGCCGAACTGGACGTGCTGGAGCCCGCCGCGTTCGATTCGCGCGATGCGTTTTGTGCCGCGCTCGGTCGTGCGCTCGCGCACGCGGACGGTGCGATCGGCGCGAGCGTGACGATTACGCCGGCGATGCTCGACGGCGCGCCGAGGCTGAAGGTGCTGTCGACGATTTCAGTCGGCATCGACCACTTCGACGTGCGAGACCTGACATGGCGCGGCGTCGTGCTTGCGCATACGCCGGACGTGCTGACCGAATCGACGGCCGATACCGTTTTCGCCCTCGTGCTCGCAACGGCAAGACGTATTGTCGAGCTTGCCGAGTGGGTGAGGGCGGGGCAATGGCGCGGCAGCGTCGGCGCGCCGCAGTACGGCGTCGAAGTGCAGGGCAAGACGATCGGCATCGTGGGACTCGGGCGCATCGGCGCGGCCGTGGCGCGCCGGGCCGCGCTCGGTTTCAACATGCGCGTGCTCTATGCGAACCGGCGGCCCAACGAGGCGGCCGAGCAGGCCTATGGCGCCCGCCGGGTCGAACTCGACGATCTGCTCGCGAAGGCCGATTTCGTCTGCCTGCAAACGCCGCTGACGCCCGAGACGCGGCATTTGATCGGCTGCGACCAACTGCGCAAGATGAAGCGTGGCGCGATCCTCATCAATGCGTCGCGTGGCGCCGTCGTGGATGAAGCGGCGCTCGTCGCGGCGCTCGAGGAGGGCACGATAGCGGGCGCCGGTCTCGACGTTTTCGAGCACGAGCCGGTGAGCCCAGACTCGCCCCTGCTTCGTATGCGAAACGTCGTCGCGTTGCCGCACATCGGCTCCGCGACGCACGAGACGCGCCATGCGATGGCGCGATGCGCGGCCGACAACCTGCTCGATGCGCTGGCGGGGCGCCTCGTGCGCAATGTCGCCAACCCCGAAGTGCTTGCGCGGCAAGGCGCGTGAGCTGCCGCACCTGCCAGATCGAGTAGGCCGCAAAAGTGGGCAGGCGGGTGGTGTCGCTCGCCCGGCTGCGCTATGATGCCGCCACCGTATGAGTCGGGAAGCGCGCCAAGGCGCGCTTTTTTCTATGCTTCGGCTGATTGCGGCACCGTTTCCCACGAGGAGATATCCGTTGAATCAAACAATATCGATGAAGCGCGGGCGCACCGAGGGGGCGCCATGAGCGTCAATCCGGCGAGACTCCCTCGCCGCGCGACCATCAGTGATGTGGCGCGCGAAGCAGGAACGGGGAAGACGAGCGTGTCGCGCTATCTGAACGGTGAGACCAATGTGCTCTCCGCCGAGTTGCGGGCGCGCATCGAGGCCGCCATTGCACGCCTGGACTATCGACCGAATCAGATGGCGCGCGGGTTGAAGCGCGGGCGCAATCGCCTCATCGGCATGCTCGTTGCCGATCTCACGAATCCTTATACCGTCGAGGTGCTGCGTGGCGTGGAGGCGGCCTGTCACGCGCTCGGTCTGATGCCTCTCGTGTGCAACGCCGCCAACGAGCTCGAGATGGAGCGTCGCTACGTGCAGTTGATGACGACGTACCGTGTCGAGGGGGTAATCGTCAACGCCATGGGCGTCAACGAGGAAACGCTGCGCCCGCTCGGCGCCAGCGGCACGCCCGCGGTGCTCGTCGACCGCACGGTGGCCGGGCTCGAGGCCGACATGGTGGGGCTCGACAATGTAGCGGCTGTCGAGCTCGGGATGCACCACTTGATCGAGCAGGGTTTCGAGCGCATTCGTTTCGTCGTGCAGCCGTTCGAAAATGTCAGCTCGCGCCGGTTGCGGGTGCTTGCGTTCGGCAATGCGCTCGATGCGGCAAGGCAGGCGGCGGCCATGCCGGCATGGCTCGACGGCAAAACCTTTGTTCTCGATCTGACCGACGCCGAGGCTGTCGCACGCACGTACGCCGAAATCGATGCCGACCTCGACGCGGCCCGCAATGGGGAACGCATCGCTTATTTTGCGGCGAATGGACTCGCGGGCCTATCGCTCGCGCTTCACTTCCATACGCGCTACGGCGACGACTGGCAGCGTCGGGTCGCCCTCATGGCGATCGACGATCCTGAATGGGCCGAGCTCGTCGGCGTGACGACGATCCGGCAGCCTACCTATGCAATCGGCTACCGCGCCGTGGAGTTCCTGCACGAGCGTATCGAAGGCGCGACCGCGCCGGCGCGCGCAGCGATCCTGCCGGGCGAACTCGTTGTGCGAAACTCTACGCGGCGTGCACAATAGCGGCGAGCGCGCGCGAGCCCGAACGTTCGATGCCGCGCGCAAGCCGTTTCAACAGGATCGAACGCACCGATTGCCGCACGCAGGATCATCCCCCACATGGAAGCGTATCGATACGAGTTCGCGGACGCCGAGCTGGAGACGCTGGCACGCGTCATCAGCGACCTTTTTCCCGAGCAGACGTCGTTCGCCGGACGGACACAGGACGACAGTGCGACCGAACTCGTCGTGCAATGGATTGCCATGCGTTTTGGGTCGACGGCCCGCCGCATGGTACTGACGGTGCGCTTCACGCCCGCCGCCTATGCGCGCTATCGGGCGATGCCGCCGCGTGGCCGGGCGCGCAGCTTCGCGGTGCTGCGTGCGTTCGTCGAAGCCGAACTCGGCTCGCTCGAGGAGCGGTACGCCAATGGCGAAACCGTCCCGCGCGAGGCGACGATCGAGCTTGGCGACGAATTCGCCTGAGCCGCGGAGCCGGGCAGCAGCGCGGGGCCGCAGGCAACGCGGGGGCGCGCGGAATCAATCCGCTTGTTTGTAGACGGCTGCGAAGCGCTGTGCCTGCACGACACCGTGGTCGCCAGGGGCATATTGCATGACCCAGTCGCCGGCGTCGCCGCGCAGGACGTCGCCGCCGGTTGCGCGGGCGATCGAGAACGCCGCGTCCATTCGCTTGGCCAGGACGACGACGGGCCGGTTCCGGTAGCGCCCCGCCTTGCCGTGAGCAAGCCCGGGCGAGGCAGGCAGATACTTCGCGTCGAAGCGATCGCGATGGACGACCCAGCGCGCGCCGGCCGTGCCAGTGACGAGGGCGTCGCCCGGGCCGTATCGATTCGGCCCTTCGAGACTCATCAATTCGCCGGCTCGCGCCGCGAATTCGACCTCGACGGTTTCGTCTTTTACATAGCGGCCGGCAGCAGGGTCCTGGCGCAGGTCGACGTCTTTCAATTCAATCATGGCTGAGGCTGGGCTCGTGCGCGGAAAACGCATGAGCTTAGCCTGAAATGGCCCGGCACGCAGGACCCGCGCTGCCGGGCGCTGCGGCGGCTCGGTTCGTTACGGCTGCTGGGCCGGCTTCGGCATTTTCGAATGCGGGATGCGATGCCGCGGGCCGCCCATGCGCTCGCGAAACGTCGTGTCGGCCAGTTGCTTTTGCTGCGCGGAGAAGCTCCCGTAAAGCGGCTCGAATGCTGCGACGAGCTTTTTCGCGCCGTCCGCATGGGCTTGCGTCAGCTCGGCATAGCTGCGCATGTTGTCGAGCGCCGATTCGCTTTCGACGCCTTTGACGCGCTGCGCGTAGAGTTTGCCCATCGTGTCGCCGTCTTCGCGCATTGCGTCGGCAAACGCCTTCCATTGCGTTTCTTGTTCGGGCGTGATCTTGAGTTGCTTGTGCAGATAGGCGATCCGCTCCTCCACGCGCGCCTCGTGCCGCGCCGCCGGCGAGACGGCGGCTGCCGACGAGGCAGGGGCTGAAGCCTGAGCGAACACGCCGTTGGCCGCGAGTGCGCAGGCAAGGACGACGAGTGTCTTTTTCATTGAAGCTCCTTATGACGTGACGTGTGGGAAACGCCCGACACGGCCGGTCGGGCGCGCGTCTTCACGCGGCAGTATTTTTACCACCGCTGTGTTGCACCAGCGCGCGCGGAGATATGTGCTTACAAATGAAACGTGCTGGTAAGGCGGCCTGTCGCGGATCGCATGAGCGATAATGCAGCGCTTCTCCAACATGCGGGAGCGCGAGTCATTCGCGCGATCATCGATGAGACCTCCGCGCCTCGACCAGCTGGACGACCTCGACCGTCAACTCATTGCGTTGCTGCAGGCCAACGCGCGCGACAGTGTTGCCAACCTCGCGCGCCGCCTTGGGGTCGCGCGAACGACCATCGTCGCCCGCATCGAGCGGCTCGAGCGTACGCAGGTGATCTCAGGCTACGGGGTGCGTCTCGGCCAGGACGTGCTCGATGCGAGCCTGCAGGCCTACGTGGGCATCATTCTCGCGCCGAAGTACGGCCCGGACGTTCAGAAACGGCTTGCCCGCATGCCCGAGATCCAGCTGCTTTGCGCGGTAAGCGGCGAATACGACTACGTTGCCTGGTTGCGGGCCGATTCGCCCGAACGGCTCAACGAACTGCTCGATCAGATCGGCTCGCTTCAGGGCGTCGAGCGCACCACGACTTCCATCATCCTCGCGCGCAAGATCGATCGCGGTACCCTGGGCTGAGCACGTTTCGCCGGCCGCGCGTCGTTGGCGCCGCTTCGGAGCGCGCCACATCGTCGCACGATGTCCTTTTCGACGAATCGTCGGAAAACATCGTCGATTCGTCGAAACAGGCCCCATCGGACGGCGGATTGCGCCTGTTTTCCGTTTCCGCGCTTCCCTAGACTGTCGGTAATGACAACGCGCTTCGCGCGGGCGCAGTGCTCGCGCGGGTTCGTTTCCCTACCGTTGAAGACCAAGGAGAACGCGCATGAAAGTAGCTATCGTCGGTGCAGGGCTGATTGGCCATACCATCGCCCACTTGCTGCGGGAAACCGGCGACTACGAAGTGGTGGCGCTGGACCGCGACGCTCAGGCACTCGAGAAGCTCGCGGCGGTCGGCATTGCCACCGAGCGCGTGGATTGCGCCGATGCCAACGCAATGAAAGCGTCGTTGAAAGACTTCGATGCCGTCGTGAATGCGTTGCCGTACTACCTGGCCGTCAACGTTGCCGCGGCGGCGAAGGCGGCGGGTGTCCATTACTTCGACCTGACCGAGGATGTGCGCGCCACGCATGCGATTCGCAGCCTGGCAGATGGCGCCACGCATGCGTTCATGCCGCAGTGCGGGCTCGCTCCAGGCTTCATCGGCATTGCGGCGCATGAGCTCGCGAACCGCTTCGCGCAACTGCGCGAGGTGAAAATGCGCGTGGGTGCGCTGCCGGAGTTTCCGACCAACGCGCTCAAATACAACCTCACCTGGAGCGTGGACGGGCTCATCAACGAGTACTGTCAGCCCTGCGAAGCGATCAGGGATTCGCGCAAGCAATGGGTGCAGCCGCTCGAGGGGCTCGAGCATTTCTCGCTCGACGGCATCGAGTACGAAGCATTCAATACGTCAGGCGGCCTGGGCACGCTCTGCGAGACCTTGTCCGGCCGCGTCGAAACGCTCGACTACAAGTCGGTTCGCTACCCAGGGCATCGGGAACTGATGCAATTCCTGCTCGAAGACTTGCGGCTGTCCAGCGAGCGCGACACGCTCAAATCGATCATGCGGCGCGCGGTGCCAGCCACGCAGCAGGACGTCGTGCTCATCTTCGTGACCGTGACCGGCATGCGCGACGGCCAGCTCGTGCAGGATGTCTTCACCCGGAAAATCTTCGCGAAAACGGTTTGCGGTATGCCGATGAGTGCCATCCAGATCACGACGGCCGGCGCTATGTGCGCGGTGCTCGATCTGTTTCGCGAAGGCAAGCTGCCGCAAAGCGGGTTCGTTCGGCAAGAGCAGGTGTCGCTCGCCGATTTCCTCGCCAATCGTTTCGGGCAGCTCTACGAGGGCGCGGCCTTGCACGCGTCGGCGCAGGTGACGGCCTGAGCGTCAGGCCCGGCCGACCGCTCACTGGCCGGGCGGACCCTTGACGAGTGCGTCGAGCAGGCCGTCATAATCCGCCTGCGTCGGCGCCGTGTTGTCGAACATCAGCAGGCCCTCTCGGGCGGCTTCCGCCGGATGGAAGCGGCGCTGCCGATACTCGTCCCAATGCGCGAGTTTGTAGGCGTCGTTCGGATTGCGGCGCGCGACGATCCGCGCATGAGCCGTCTCCTCCGAGGTGTAGACCCACACGATGCGGATATCGATGTTCTCGCCGATACCGAGCCACGCCCGATCGAAAAGGCGCCGGTCGCGGATTTCGCGCGACAGCGGCCCGACCACGACGGCGCTAATGCCCAGCTCGAGGTTTTCGCGTGCCGTATCGAGCAACCCCTGGTATTCGGGCTCGCGCAAATGCTGCAGATAGAGCGGGCTATCGCGGTCGTTGGCGTCGCCGGTCAGCGCGTGCATGGCTGCCGCACTATACCGGCCGTAAAGCGTGTCTTTGTCGAGCAGGCAGAATGCCTCGTTGGTTGCCCGCATGAGCGGGCCGATCAGGCGTTTGGCAAGCGTCGTCTTGCCGGTGCCCGCATGACCGCAGAAAAATACCAGATGCGTCACGAGCCGATGTCCTCGAAGCTTTTGTCGAAAATGCCGCACGCCGCGCGTGCGTGCCCGATCATGACGAAGATGACGAGGCGCCGCAAGAGGCCGCGACGAGATGGGCCGCTGGCCGCCGCACACGGGCGCGCGCTAAACTGCAAGCCTGCCGTGCCCGGCACGCCTGAAGGACGATTCCGATGCCTGATTCCCGAAACGCCGCTCGTGCGCTGGTCGACAGCCTTGGCCTCGCGCCGCACCCCGAGGGCGGCTACTACCGCGAGACGCACCGCGACCCGGCGCGCGTCGCGCGCCTCGGCATGCGAGGTGCATTGCCTCTCGACGAGACGCGGGCTGCTTCGACGGCCATCTATTATCTGCTCGATGGCGGGGCGTATTCGGCGTGGCACCGCATCGATGCCGATGAAATCTGGCACTTCTATGCCGGCGATCCGCTCGCGCTGCATGTGCTCGATGGCGCCGGCAAGTTGCGCACACGGCGGCTCGGCAATGCGCTCGAGCATGAAGGTGTCACCTTCCAACTGGTCGTGCCGGCAGGCTGCTGGTTTGCGGCCGAGTGTACGACGCAGGGCTTTTCGCTCGTTGGCTGCACCGTCGCACCGGGCTTCGAGTTCGCCGCGTTCGAGTTGGCCGACGTGCGCACGCTGGCTGAGCTGCACCCGTCTCACGAGGAACTGCTGACGCGCCTTGCGCCGCGCGGTGCGGCATGAGCGTCGGCATGAGCGTCGGCATGAGCGTCGGCATGAGCGTCGGCATGAGCGTGAGAATGCGCGCCGATTTCCCCGTCAGCGTATCGGCGTATCGGCCTGATCCCCGACCACCGTGGTCCACGGGCGAATCGTCCAACCCGTGACGATTCCCGCGCGAACATAGGGGTCATTACGGGCAAAGGCATCGACGGTTTCGCGCTCGGCGCATTGAAAAAGCAGCAGCGACTGATCGACCGGATCGGCAAGCGCGCCGCCAAGTACCAGCTCGCCGCGCCCCACGGCTTGCCACGCATACCGCAGATGTTCGGCGCGGTACTGCGGGCGCCGCTCGAGATAATCCGGTGCGAGTTCGTAAAAAAGCAGAAAGTGCATGGCGTGACTCCTGTGGCGCAATGAATTCGTCGGCATCTTAGCAGTGAGGCAGCGACTGGCAAGCGACCGCGCGCCGGGCACGTGCGGTGCTGGCGGTCAACGGCTGAACCGACGCTGAATGCCGCGCGTGGACGCGGCCGGAGAAGCCCATGCGCATTGCTCAAGTTGCTCCGCTTTACGAAGCCGTTCCGCCGCGCGGGTATGGTGCCACGGAACGTGTCGTCCATTATCTGACGGAAGCGCTCGTGGCTCTCGGCCACCGGGTGACGCTCTTCGCGACAGCCGATTCGACCACGTCGGCCGAACTCGTGCCGCTTTGCGCGCGCGGATTGTGGCGCGATGCACAGGTATGGGACACCCTTACGCATCACGTTCGGGAACTCGAAGCCGTCGCACAGCGCGCGGGTCGCTTCGACGTCGTGCATTTCCATGGCGAGCCGCTGCATTTGCCGATTGCGCGCCGACTTTGCTGCGCGCACGTGACGACGATGCATGGAGAATTGCTTGCAGCCGATCACGGGCCGCTTTTTCGCGAGTTTTCCGAGGCGCCGCTCGTGTCGATTTCCGACGATCAGCGTCATCCCGTCGACTGGGCAAACTGGCAGGCTACCGTTTATCACGGGATCTCGCCGCAGGCACTTTCGTTCAACGAGACCCCCGACGACTATCTGCTGTTTCTCGGGCGGATCATGCCGCAAAAGCGTCCGGATCTGGCTATCGAAATCGCGCGTCGCGCCGGCCTTCGGCTGAAGATGGCCGCGAAGGTTCACCCGGGCGAAGCGTCGTACTTTCAGGAGCGGATCGCGCCGCTGATCGAGGCGAACCGGTCCGTGGTCGACTATCTCGGGGAGGTAGGCGGCACCCAACGATCGGATTTGCTCGCGGGCGCGCGCGCGTTGCTCTTTCCGATCGAATGGCGCGAGCCGTTCGGGATGGTGGTGGTGGAGGCGATGGCGTGCGGCACGCCGACCATCGCTTTTCGGGCTGGCGCCGTGCCGGAGATCATCGAGCACGGCGAAACAGGGCTGCTCGTCGACGACGTGCCAGGCGCCGTGGATGCGGTGGCGAGGATCGGCCGCCTGAGCCGCAGACGCTGCCGCGAACGCTTCGAGCAGCGGTTCACGGCGGCACGCATGGCGGCGGACTACGTGCGTGTCTACGAGCGGCTGGCGGCGCCGCGAGCGACGCCGCACGACCGCATTCGCCATCTACCGGGGCGCCATGTCTGAGATGGGGGACAACCGGCTAGCCGCGCCCCTTGTCCTCCTTATCCGTACGAATGGGCCGTGCCGCGCCAAAACGCCAGCAATCCGCGTGCATGGCATCGGGGTATCCCCTCGTACGCGGGTCAAAGTAAGTTTTGGGTAAGTGAAGCCGATTAGCTTAGGGGTCGAGCACCGCAAGCGGGAGGAGGCGGACGTCATGCAACGCATGGCGCCGGCCGCTGCGGAACTGCGCGCCTGGCGCGGGCGCCCATTCGGCGCCTGCAGCAGCGCGCAGCCGGAGGATGACCGCCGACGCGCAGTCAACCCGGCCACCAGACGGCCGGCGGTTCGCGCATTGGCCTGTGCCATGGAGGAGACAGTGGGTATCATCGAATCGGTCTTGCAAGAAGGCCGCATCTTTACGCCGTCCGCGGAGACGGTTGCCAATGCCGCCGTGTCGGGCATGGACGCCTATCAGGCGTTGATGGCCGAAGCGGAGCAGGACTATGAGGGGTTCTGGGCCAAGCTTGCGCGCGAGACGCTGGCGTGGAACAAGCCGTTCACGAAGGTGCTCGACGAGACGCGTGCGCCGTTTTACACGTGGTTCGAAGACGGCGAGCTGAACGCGTCGTACAACTGCCTGGACCGTCAGGTCGAAAGCGGGCTGGGCGAGAAGACGGCGATCGTGTTCGAGGCGGACGACGGCACGCTCACGCAGGTGAGCTACGCGCAGTTGCTGGGGCGCGTGTGCCGGCTGGCCAACGCGTTGAAGGCACGCGGGATCGGCAAGGGCGATCGGGTGGTGATTTACATGCCGATGTCGATCGAGGGCGTGGTGGCGATGCAGGCGTGCGCGCGCATCGGGGCGACGCATTCGGTGGTGTTCGGCGGGTTTTCGTCGAAGTCGCTCAACGAGCGGCTGGTGGATGTGGGGGCGGTGGCGCTGATCACGGCCGACGAGCAGATGCGCGGAGGCAAGGCGCTGCCGCTCAAGAGCATCGCGGACGAGGCGCTGGCCATGGGCGGCTGCGAGGCGGTCAAGAGCGTGGTGGTGTACCGGCGCACGGGCGGGGCGGTGCAGTGGCAGGCGGGGCGGGACGTGTGGCTGCACGAGATCACGCAGGGCGAGGCCGAGACGTGCGAGCCGGAGTGGGTGGGCGCGGAGCATCCGCTGTTCGTGCTGTATACGTCGGGCTCGACGGGCAAGCCCAAGGGCGTGCAGCACAGCACGGGGGGCTACCTGCTGTGGGCGGCGCAGACGATGAAGTGGACGTTCGATCTGAAGCCGTCGGATGTGTTCTGGTGCACGGCCGACATCGGCTGGGTGACGGGGCACAGCTATATCGCGTACGGGCCGCTCGCGTGCGGCGCGACGCAGGTGATGTTCGAAGGGGTGCCGACCTATCCGGACGGCGGGCGGTTCTGGCAGATGATCGAGCGTCACAAGGTGAGCATCTTCTATACGGCGCCCACGGCGATCCGCTCGCTGATCAAGCTGGCCGATGCGGACGAGAAGGTGCATCCGAAGCGTTACGATCTGTCGACGCTGCGGGTGATCGGCACGGTGGGCGAGCCGATCAACCCGGAGGCGTGGGTGTGGTACCACGAGAACGTGGGGGGCTCGCGCTGCCCGATCGTGGACACGTGGTGGCAGACGGAGACGGGCGGGCACATGATCACGCCGCTGCCGGGGGCGACGCCGCTGGTGCCGGGCTCGTGTACGCTGCCGCTGCCGGGGATCATGGCGGCGATCGTGGACGAGACGGGGCAGGACGTGCCGAACGGACAGGGCGGGATTCTGGTGGTCAAGCGGCCGTGGCCGGCGATGATCCGCACGATCTGGGGCGATGCGGAGCGCTACAGGAAGAGCTACTTCCCGGAGGAATTGGGCGGGCGGCTGTATCTGGCGGGCGACGGGTCGGTGCGTGACAAGCAGACGGGTTACTTCACGATCATGGGCCGCATCGACGACGTGCTGAACGTGTCGGGCCACCGGCTGGGGACGATGGAGATCGAATCGGCGCTGGTGTCCAATCCGCTGGTGGCGGAGGCGGCGGTGGTGGGCCGGCCGGACGACACGACGGGCGAGGCGGTGGTGGCGTTCGTGGTGCTCAAGCGCACGCGGCCGCAGGGCGAGGAGGCGGCGAAGCTGGCCAACGAACTGCGTGCGTGGGTGGGCAAGGAGATCGGGCCGATCGCCAAGCCGAAGGACATCCGCTTCGGGGAGAACCTGCCGAAAACGCGCTCGGGCAAGATCATGCGGCGGCTGCTGCGCTCGCTGGCCAAGGGCGAGGCGATCACGCAGGACGTCTCCACGCTCGAAAACCCCGCCATCCTCGAGCAACTCGCCGAGGCGCGCTGAGGACGCTGAGGGAGAAGCTTGCGCGCCTCGTATCCGCGAGGCGCGCGCATGTCACGCGGAGTGATGGACAAACGCGGGGGCGATGGACGCCAGCAGCAGGGCGGCCATCGTCCAGTTGAAGGCGCGCAGCACGATGGGGCTCGAGAGTATGCGCCGCAGACCGACGCCAAATGCGGTCCAGACCGAAATACTCGGCAGATTCACGATGGCAAACGCCAATGCAAGCAGCAGTGCATTCGCGACGAGGTTGTCGTGGAGCCGGAAAGCGGTGACGCCCGTCACGGCCATCATCCATGCCTTGGGATTGACCCACTGAAAAGCGGCGGCTTGCCAGAACGTCATCGGCCGCCGATCGCCGTTGCCGACCGCCGGGCCCTGCGACACCGCGATTTTCCAGGCGAGATACAGCAGGTACGCCACGCTTACGGTTTCGAGCACCGTATAGAGTACCGGCACGTGCTCGAACAGCCGGCCCAGCCCCAGGCCGATGACGATCATCATCACCATGCAGCCGAACGTGATACCGACCATGTGCGGCACCGTCCGACGAAAACCGAAATTGACGCCGGACGCGAGCAGCATCGTATTGTTGGGGCCCGGCGTGATCGACATCACCAGCGCGAAGGTCATTGCGGCCGAGACCACGGCAAAGGGTAGGGAAAGCATCGTTGCGGGCATTGCTCGGAAACAAGAGGAGCAAGCAGTCTATCAAGGGAGTCCGGTACGGTACCGGTACAATCTTTCGGATGGCCAGCAGTACGCGCGGGGCGGGGCTATCAGCACAGCCGATACAATCGCTTCGGGCGCGTCTTCCTGAACGAGGTATCCGGCCGCACGGAACTTTGACTACATATTCGCAGCGAGTGGAGCGTCTCGTTCGGGACGGCGTTCTTGCGCAGGTGAGAAATGCACGGCGAAGTCGGTGCCGGGCTTCAGACGCGACACGCTCAGGTGCCATCCGTGAGCGGTGGCGATTTCCTTGCAGATGGCGAGCCCGAGCCCCGCACCGTCGTATTCCGTGCCGGGTGCACGCCAGAACCGCGCAAAAAGCAGGGGCAGATGCTCATCGGGAATTCCGGGGCCCTCGTCGATTACGTGAATCGACGAAGCCGATACAGCCAGCAGAACGATTCCGTGCGAGGGGCTCGCATGGATGGCGTTCTCGACGAGGTTCTTGAGAAGAATGAAGAGCGCCGAGGCATCGGCTTCGACCGTCGATGCACGAGCCCGCACATCGATGTCGAGCGTGACCCGCTTCTCGTTCGCCTTCGAGGCCATATAGCGCACGACTTCACGGGCGCTATCGGCCGGATCGATTTCGGCGTAGGCAAAATTCTGCGCTTCGCTGACTTCGGCAAGATGCAGAAGCTGGCGGACCTGCCTCGCCATCAGATCGATATCGCGAAACACTTGTTCGTTGTCGGCCAGGCGCGGGTGCAGCTCCAACTGGCCACGCAGCAGCGTAAGCGGTGTTTGCAGTTCGTGGGCGGCCGAAGCGAGAAACTGCTGCTGGACGACGAAACCATGCTCGAGCCGGCCCAGGGCTTCGTTGAAGGATTGGATCAAGGGCTCGAGCTCGGTCGGGACGTCGCGCATGGAAATGCGGGCTGACAGGTTGCGCGTCGTCAGATTGGATGCCTCTGCCGACGCTTGCCGAAGCGGACGCAGTTGGCGTTTGAGTGTCACGGTCAGCGTGAGCCCGAACACCACGATGGCGGTAAAGACGGCTGCCCCGACAGTCACGGGTATCTGACTGATCTTCGAGCGAACGGTCGCTCGAACGATCAGACGGCTGAACGCGACCTGTACGTAGTATTGGCAGGCCCCCGGCGCGAGGCGATGAGTGACGACCTCGAAGGGGCGGCCGTCGAGCGTCGCCGCCTGCTGGGTGCCGGCCACCGCTGACGGTGCGCCCGTCAGCCACGCGCCACCGCCCAGCGCGTTATCGGATGCGTGGATCACTTCGCCGCTCTCGTCGAGCACGCGGTACATCGCCTCCGTGCGCAGCACGTCGTAGAACCATTTGAACTGCTCCGCAGCCAGAGAAACGATGCATCCGTTGCTGTCCAGTGCCATTGCTTCTTCGATTTGCCGAATTTTCTTCGATTGCTCCTTGCGACCGAGCGTCTGTTCGGGATACTGATCGAGAACGTAGATTGAACCGGCGGCGAGCAAGCACAGCGTGACGGAGAAAGCGGCGACGCTCGTGAGCCAGAGCCGGACCGACAAACGACGAACCCAGGCCGTCGTCATGGCACAAGATGCGTGGCGTCGTACTGCAAGGCGAAACCGGCACCGCGCACGTTGACGAGGCGTGTGGCCGCGCCGAGTGCCTGCAGTTTCTTGCGCAAGCGATGTACGGTGACTTCGAGCGCGTTCGGCGTGACGGCGGTGTCGAATCCCCATGCGGCGTGCTCGAGTGTCGCATGCCGCACGATCTGGCCAGAGGCGCTCATGAGACATTGCACGATCTGCAGTTCGGCGGGAGCGAGCAGCACCGAGCGCGTACCACAGGTGAGTCGATGCTGCGGCGGATCGACCGACAGGTCCCACAGCGATACATCGAGCGCCTTGATAGGTGCCGGACGGCGCATCAACGTCCGCACGCGCGCCACGAGTTCGCTCATTGCAAAGGGTTTGGTGACGTAGTCGTCCGCACCGCTTTCGAGCCCATGCACGCGATCGTGCAGCGCGTCTCGCGCGGTCAGCATGAGACACGGCGTGGTGACGCCAAGCGCGCGCAGATTGCACAGGAGTTCGAGTCCATCGCCATCGGGCAGGCCGCGGTCCACGATCAGCACGGCATATTCGGCGCGGTTCACCCCGTATTTCGCTTCGGACACGTTGCGGAAAACGTCGACCTGGATCCCCGCGGCAGCCAGGGCCTGACTCACCATCCGCGCCAAGCGCTCATGGTCCTCGATAACGGCGACTCGCGACATTCCAATAGCTCTATTTGAATCGATACATGTAGCCAAGTCTTGCTTCGGGCAGCCAGCGCCGGCCGGTCAGCGGGCTGTCGGAAATGCCCCGGCCCAAATACGAAACGCCCACATCGAAGGTCACCTGCTGCCGAGGGGTGAGCGAATAATCGACACGCACGCCGCCCGAAGCTTTCCATGTCGAACTGCCGCTGTACGCGGGCCGCCAGGTACGGGCCTCCGGTGCGGTCACGCCGTAATAGTAATCGACATATTCGTTGCTCAGCCATTCGGCGCCAAGCCTCGGCGTGAGCGACCAGTTGCCGGATTTGAACGATTTGGAGAAATCGATCGTCGCGCGCTGCCCCTTGTTGCCGCCGACGAGATAACTGCCTGACAGCGTGCCGAAGGGGCTCTGCCACGCAAGCGCCGGACCGTACCAGAAGGCGATGCCGTCGCGGTCTTCCATGCCGTTCAGTATCGGAGCGTCCGATTGCTTGTAACCGCCGAAAAGCCCGACCTGGCCGCGCAGCGCAACGGAGACGCCTTCCCATTGGCCAATCTTCAAGTCGAGCGTCGTACCGAAGAGGCGAGCCCATTTGTTCTCGAAATAGACGAGCGGCAGCGGTGTCACGTCGGCGCCATCGCCGGCGTAGGGGCTCGCCCGCACGCCGACGCCCGCACCGAGGCCCCAGTGGGTGACGTTGGGCGTATCGCTGAGGAACGTGAAGCCGTTCGAGGCGGCAGTGGCGTCTTCGTCCGCATGCGCGACGCAAGGTAGCCAGGCGGCGGAGCTGAGCGCGAGCAAATACACGCGAAGGGGCCGGTTCGTGGTCAAGGGCACTCCTGACTTCGGTAAACGAGGAAGCCCGAGTCTGGGACCGAAAGGCTTACCGGCGACTTACCGTCAAAAACGGCGACGAGGAGTGGGGCGCAGCCGCGCACAACAGGCACGGACGGCGTGCGCCTGGTTCGGCCGGTGCAAGCCGGCCGCTAGGGAAAACACTTACCCCTGTAGTGAGCCTGTAGTGAGACTACTTTCATAACATGGAATGGCATGAAGTTTGGCTACGCCGTGGGACCGGTCCCGGCCCCTCGGCCCGGGACCGAAGGGCCACGGTGGCAGTGGGGCATCCACTGCGTTTCGAGGTTGCCGGTACCTGCCGGGTACCCGGAGCCGCCAGTTCCGGAGATCGGCGAGACCCGGTGTTATCCGTTGCTTGATTATCAACGTTCATGGAGACACACATGCAGGTCAATCGTTGGCCAATGGCGTTGGCGTTGGCAGCCGTAATCGCGAGCGCTCATGCGGGCGATAGCGATAACGCCGTCACATCGTTTTCTCCCTCGTTTGCTTCCCCCATCAGCGATTATCTCGCTCACCGCCGCGCCGATATGCTCGTCCGGCAAATGACGCTCGACGAAAAACTGCAACTCATTCACTCCAAGTACCAGATGAGCGACGTGCCGGGCGGCGGAGCAGGGTTCATCCAGGGCGTGCCGCGGCTGGGGATCCCCGATCTGAACATGGTGGATTCAGCGACCGGTTCCGGGAGCACGTCGCAACCGAGCACGACGTTCCCTGCGACGATCGCGCTGGCCGCGAGTTGGGACCGGAGGCTTTCCTACGATTTCGGCGCACAGGTGGCGAAGCAGTTGCGCGCGCAAGGATTCTCGATGGGGCTCGGCGGGGGGACGAATCTCGCTCGTGAGCCGCGGGGAGGGCGGTTGTTCGAATACCTGGGCGAGGACCCGGTATTGGCGGGCGAAATGCTGGCGGCGCGCACCGTCGGCACGCAAAACCAGAAGGTCATCGCCACCGTCAAGCACTATGTGGGCAACGAACAGGAAACGGGCCGGTTCGGGGGCAACGATCAGATCGACGAGCGCACGCTGCGCGAGCTTTATCTGTTGCCATTCGAAATCGCAGTCAAACAGGCGCATCCGGGCAACGTGATGTGCAGCTATAACCGGATCAACGGCACCTATGCCTGCGAGAATCCCCACGTGCTGACCGATGTTCTCAAACGTGACTGGGGCTTCCAGGGGCAGGTGCAATCCGACTGGGGCGCGGCTCACAGTACGGCCGCTTCGATCAACGCGGGACTCGACGAAGAAGAAGACGTCGGCCCAACGGTTTTTCTGACGCCTGATCTCGTCAAGCAGGCGCTCAGCAGCGGTCAGATTACGCAAGCCCGGCTCGACGAGATGGTGAGCCGCAAGCTCTACGTGATGATCAAGACGGGGGTATTCGACGATCCGGCAAAAGCCGGCGGGACGATCGATTTCGCGGCAGGTCGCAATTTCGCGCAGTATGCGGAAGAGCAATCGATCGTTTTGCTGAAGAACGACAATGGCCAACTCCCGCTGCCGGCATCGGGGCTGGGCCGTGTTGCGGTGATCGGTGCGCATGCCGATGTGGCCGTGCTGACGGGCGGGGGATCGGGCAACACGCGCGATCCGGTCACGGGCAACTTCGCCGGCTGCGGCGGCCTGACGTTCGGCACGTCGACGGGCTGCAACTGGTGGACGAACCCGTGGATCACGCTCAACGTGCCGCTCACGAAAGCAATTCAGTCACTCGCGCCCTCCGCGCAAGTCAAATATGCGGGCAATCCCGATCAACAATCGCCGTTCAGGGCTTACACGCAGCATGAGATCGATACTGCCGCGACGCTCGCCAGGGACTCGGATGTTGCGATCGTCGTCGTCACGCAATCGTCGGGGGAGGACTTCGGCGAGTTGCCGAGCCTCAGTCTTGCGAACCCTTCCAACCAGGATCAACTCGTCGAAGCGGTGGCTGCTGCGAATCCGCACACGATCGTGGTCGTCCAGAGCGGCAACCCGGTGCTCATGCCATGGAAGGACAAGGTGTCGGCGATCGTCGAAGCCTGGTTCCCGGGCGAGGGCGGTGGGCAGGCGATTGCCAACGTGCTGTTCGGCAAGGTCAATCCTTCCGGCAAGCTGCCGGTGACGTTCCCGGCGCGAGACCAGGATACGCCGACCTGGATTGGCGACGGTACGTTGCCGACCGATCCGGTGTATTCGGAGAAGCTCAACATGGGGTATCGCTGGTATGACGCGAAGAACGTCGCGCCGATGTTCGAGTTCGGCTTCGGGCTCTCGTACACGCACTTCAGCTATTCGGACCTTTCGGTGAAGCGCGGTCCCGGCCATACGCTGCTCGCGAGTTTCACGGTCAAGAACGACGGGCGGATGGCAGGTGCCGATGTTCCGCAGGTGTATCTCGGCGTCAACTACACGGGCGAACCGCCGCGCCGGCTAGCCGGATGGCAGAAGGTCTTTCTGAAGCCCGGCGAGGCGCGCCGTGTCGACGTGCCGATCTCGGAACGGATGCAGAGCGTTTGGGATACGTCGAAGAACGGCTGGCAGTATGTCTCGGGTAGTGCCGTGTACGTCGGGGCCTCCTCGCGCGATATCAGGTTGCAGAGCCGATAATTCGGTAATCGGTGGGCGCCGGCTGAAATGCCGGCGCCCTGTTTGTTTACGGGGCCCATCTTCGCTTTTTATAGAGGCAAAGTTCGGGTGGGTGCCGATTCACCGCACGGTAGGTGCGAAACCAGGGTGCGTGCCTACCCAGGCGCTCGCCACGTCGCCCCGAATGCGCGTTGTATCAGTGCGTGGCCGTCTCATTGGCGATGGCACGAACCTTGAATTGAATCGCTGCATACCGTGCTATCAGGAGCGTGTCATGCGGCATTCCAATGGCAGTGGACCGGTCGGCCCGGGGCCGCTCAATGCGCTTTCCGATCCTGTTTTCGAGCCGCCGACGCGGCGCTTCGATCCGGGGCACGGAGCGGTAGGCAGCGGGCGCGTGCAGCCATCGGAACGTGGCGTACATTCGGCGAGCCGGGAGTTGTCGCCGATGGCTCAGAGCCCCAAGCCGCAGGAGAACACGAACCCGCTGTCGCAGATGCATGCGCCGCCGTCCCGGCCAAGCGGGGAGCCTCTGTCCGCGATGCCGCCATCGAACAGCGGCAGTCCGGTCAGGCATACTGCCGACAATGTCGCGATCGACATAGTCCAACCTTCCGCGGTGCCCGATCCGGTCGTGCGATCGTCGCCGCAACAGCTGGCAAGTACGGAGAGCATGCGGCAGAAGGTGGGCAAATTCGCTCCCGCCGTCGATGCGCTGGCGGCGGGCGCTTCACTGGCGGCGTCGAGGGTTTCATCCGGGTCGGTCGCATCGACGGTAACCGGTGCGGTCAGTGGGCTGCTCTGGGGCGGGAGCGCCGCGATGTCGGAAGCGGGCAATACGCAGCCGGCGAGCCGGCTGGCAAGCGCCGCCAATCTGCTCAACTTCGGTGCCGGCGCATTGAGTACGGCGGCGGTATTCAATACGGACAGCACGCAGACCAATCTCGGCTACGCGTCTTCCGCGGCATGGGGATTGAGTGCGTTCACGAGCATGGCGCACGCCGCCTTCGACACCACGCGCAATAAAGTGAGCCGCGGGCTGCAGATGGCAAGCGGGGTGGCGAATCTCGCTGCGGCAGGGTTGTCGGCGGCATCCGTGCGTGCGTCTTCGCAGGAGGATACGGCGAGCGCGGCGTGGTACGGCACGGCGTCTTCGCTGTCATGGATGGCGGGAGCGGCGCTCGCTTATGGCTCCGCGCGCACGGCGTCGAATTCGTCCGCCCATAACATGCCGCCAGTTGCCTCGGAGTCGACCGTGCTGGGCCCGGGTGCTGTCCGTTCGTTTGGCACGATCCAGTCCGTGTAGGTTGCCATTAGTATCGGCGTATCGGTGTATCGGCGCGCCTGAACGTAAGCGGGCATTTGAACTTAGCTAAAAGCGGACATCTGAACCTGGGACCTGCAGGTGAAACGTCGATAATTCGCGTTATGTCAAATCATCCTAGCCGAGCCGCCCGATGTGTCGCCCGATGAAATGCTCGCATGGGTCGGCGTGCACGCGTCTCATTACTTGTTGAGCCAACGAAGCTTTGTGCTTTATGTCCGAGGCTGGAACGTCGTCGACAAGGTTCGAAGAGCGAAGCACGACGGAACGTTCGCGGTGGTCTTGGCGCAATGGTGCCTTCTCTCCCGCGATTTGCCGCGCCTGTGGCGCAGCGGCCCGTTATGGTCGGCTATCGGGCCTCCGGCCTATCGCCCTCGCGAATGACGCCGAGCAGCCTTACGCGGCGTTCTCACTTGCTTCTCGGGTCAATGTCATGCTTTCGAAGCAGCGCCCGCAGGCGCCGATTTTCAAAGAACATTGAAACGACAGTCAGCAGCGTGATGGCAGGAAAAAACCACTCGCCCGAGTAGTGAAGAATGGCCCACGCTCCCGCTGCGCAGGCCGTGCCAACGAGCAGCAGCGCGATTTTGTCGCCAATCCAGTTCATTGCTTCGCTCCGTGCTGCCGCGCGCGCATCGCATACGACTGACGGCGCGGGCTGTCGTCTATCACTTCCGGGTTGTTTTGTACAAATATCTGGAAATCGATCGGAACCATTACGCCGCGGCTCGCAAGCCAGATCCAGAAGGCGCGGTATCGCTGTACCGACAGATTATTCCGATAGGGGTCTTTGCAGGCCTCCGCTGCTTGTGCAGCGACGAGAATGCTACCGATGGTGGCGCCGATATAGTACGACGCAGCCATGAGGCCCCCGACCGAAAGTTTTTCCTTCAACGTCGTCGCTTTCAGAATCTCCTCCACTGTCGCGGTTGGCCCCACTGCATCGAACGCCCCGAGGAGCGCAGTGAGGTTGCCGAGCGCAGTTGTCAGCGACGAAAACAAGCTTTGCGGGGCGGGCAACCCCAGCGCATTCATATTTTCCTGAAACTTCTTCGAGAATGTTGCGCAATCCATGCTGTGGCCCTCTCAGTGATTTTTGTCTGCCAGTTTTCCGGCTGCCGGTATGGTATCAAATCGATGCCGCGGCACAGCCAGGAACGCCGGCGGGTTCACTTGTCCGACTTGCGAAAGTGCGAGCGGTGCCGGTCGGTGGTCGGCTCGTCGCGAACCTCCAGCGCGAGCTGTGTCGTAAAGCCAGCCAGCTCTTTTCGCGCCGCTCGTGCATGGTGTTCGTCATCGAGGCCGACTTTGCGCGAATCGTCAGAACGTCGGGCGAGCCGCTATGTTCAACTTCGTCGTAAAGCTTCCCTTGCTCGTCAGCGGCTCCCCTGCCCATCTGATAGACAGCTTGATATCGGCGCCGCGACTCGGGATATCGAAGGCGCCCTTCGAGTTATGTCAAATCACTTAGGCACGGCTGCCCGCTAGGAACCGGCATCCGGATCTGGCCGTCGATGAAACTTACCGCGCGAATTCGGTAGCGCGGACTGCGTCGACCAGATAGTCCACAAAGGAAGCAATGCGCGCAGATATCGTGGTATTGCGGTAGTACACGGCGTTGATCGGCTGCCTGACCTCCTGCGTCTGCCGGGCGAGTATCTGTACGAGCCGCCCCTCGCGGCGGTCCTGCGCTGTCATGAAATCGGACAGGCAGACGACGCCCGCCCCCTCGAGCGCGAGATGTCTCAGCGTTTCGCCGCTGGAAGACGAAATCGCGGGCGTGATCCGGTAAAGCTCGTTGTCGGAGCCGAGTATCGGCCATATGTTGAGCGATTCCGGCTGGTTGAATCCCAGCAGGGTGTGCTTCGCCAGATCGCCGGCGTGCCGGGGATGACCGCGGGTTTTCAGATATTCGGGGCTGGCCAGGATCCGTATTCGGCTGCTGCCGATCGGCCTGCTGTGCAGCGTCGAGTCCTTCAGCTTGCCGATGCGGATCGCCACGTCGGTGCGATGCTCCAGCAAATCGATGATGCCCTCGTTGCTCACGAGTTCCAGTTCGACCTGCGGATACCGGGCTCGATAGCCACCCAGGATCGGAACGATCACATGGAGCATGAACGGTGTCGCCGCATCCACCCGCAAACGCCCCGAGGGCCGTTCGCGGCGCACCGCCAGTTGCTCCTCCGCCGTCTCGACGGCATCGATGATTCCGCGCACGCTTTCGAGGAAAGCTTTGCCTTCCTCCGTCAATTCCAGCCGTCTTGTCGTTCTGCGCAGCAGCGTCGTCTGCAACTTCTCTTCCAGCCTTGCCAGCGTCCGGCTGGCGGCCGAAATCGTCAGATCGAGATGCTCGGCCGCAGACGTGATCGAACCGGTATCCACGACTGTGGCGAACGTCTGCAACTCGTCGAGTGTCACTTTCATATTTGATTCGAAATCAAAAGTGTTTCATTTGGGGATCGGTTTTTCTGCAAAAGTAAAGTAGGCACACTTCGTTCGTCAACTGAATATCCGGATGGGTGAACGACCATGCCTCTTGCCCTTTTCGCGCTGACGCTCAGCGCATTCGCCATCGGAACCACCGAGTTCGTCATTGTCGGCCTGATACCGACGATCGCCACCGACGTGCGCGTCAGCCTGCCGTCGGCCAGGTTGCTCGTCAGCCTCTATGCCTTGAGTGTGGCTGTCGGCGCCCCGCTCCTCACGGCCCTGACGGGCCGCGTGCCACGTAAAGCGTTGCTCGTCACGCTGATGGCGCTGTTCACCGTAGGCAACGCCCTCGCATGGAAAGCGCCATCGTACGAATCGCTCGTGATGGCCCGGATCGTCACCGGGCTCGCGCATGGCGTCTTTTTCTCCGTCGGCTCGATCATCGCCACGAACCTGGTAGCGAAAGAAAAAGCCGCCAGCGCGATCGCCACGATGTTCAGCGGCATGACCGTCGCCTTCGTCGCGGGCATCCCGCTCGGCACACTCATCGGTCAGCATTTCGGCTGGCGCGTGACGTTCCTCGTCGTGGCCGCGCTCGGGCTCCTCGCATTGCTGGGCGCCGCCATCTTCATGCCGAACAAACTGCCGCGCGAGCAGCCCGCCTCGCTCCGCGAGCAGGCGCGCGTCATCGTCCAGCCGCGGTTGCTGCTCGTCTACGCGATGACGGCCGTCGGGTACGGTGGGTCGCTCATCGCATTCACGTTCATGGCACCGATTCTCGAGCGGATCACCGGATTTTCGCCCGCCGCGGTCAGCATGGTCTTGGTGGCATACGGTGTATCCGTTGCCTTCGGCAATGTCTGGGGCGGAAAGCTGGCCGACCGCCTCGGCCCCGTCAAGGCACTCAAGCGCATTTTCCTGCTGCTTGCGGCGGTTCTGTTCGCGTTCACGTTCACATCGCACAACGCATGGCTCGCCGTCCTCACGATGCTCGCCTGGGGCGCCGTGGCGTTCGGCAATGTTCCCGGCCTCCAGGTCTATGTCGTCAAGCAGGCGCAGACGTTGGCGCCGCAGGCGGCAAACGTCGCCTCGGGCTTGAACATCGCGGCATTCAATCTCGGCGTGGCCGGCGGCTCTTCGCTCGGCGGATTGATCGTGGCTCGCCTCGGTCTTGGTCACACTCCGTGGATCGCCGCAGCCGTCACCTTGGTCGCGTTCGCTTTGACCGCTTTCAGCGGCCGGCTCGATCGTCGCGCGGCGTCGACGATGGGCGGCGCCGCAGCCGCCGAGCTGGCCCATTGAGCCGGGAGGCCAATGTCGATCGAATCCCGCGGCATTGGCTTCCCGGCTTCATCGTCCTCAATATTTACAACGGAATACCATCATGGGTACGAACACCCTTCCCGCCTTCGGCCTCGGTACGTTTCGTCTGAAAGGGCAAACTGTCATCGACTCGGTTCGCCACGGCCTCGAACTCGGCTATCGGGCCATCGATACAGCGCAAATCTACGGAAACGAAGCGGATATCGGCCAAGCCATCGCCTCATCCGGTGTAGCTCGCGACTCGTTGTTTCTCACGACCAAGATCTGGGTCGACCACTATTCGCGCGACCGCCTCGTTTCCAGCCTGAAAGACAGCCTGGCGAAGCTGCGCACCGATTATGCCGACCTGACATTGATCCATTGGCCGGCGCCCGGCAACGGCGTGCCGCTCGAGGAGTATATGGGCGCACTTCTCGAGGCCAGGACGATGGGCCTCACGAGACTCGTCGGCATCTCCAACTTCAGCATCGCGTTGACAAAAGAGGCCATCGATGCGATTGGCAAGGACAACATCGCCACCAATCAGATCGAGTTGAGTCCGTATCTGCAAAATCGCAAGCTCGTGGCATTCCTGCGCGAACAAGGCATTCACGTGACGTCGTATATGACGCTCGCGTACGGCAAGGTGCTTGGCGATCCCGTCATCGCAGATATTGCGCGGCAACGTCGCGCCACGCCGGCACAGGTTGCGCTCGCGTGGGCGCTGCAACTCGGATATTCCGTGATTCCCTCGTCGACCAAGCGCGAAAACCTTGCAAGTAATCAGCTCGCAGCGAATCTCGAGCTGACCGCGGACGAGATGGACAGAATCGCGGCGCTCGAACGCAACGGCCGCGAAGTCAGCCCCGACGGCCTCGCACCCGTGTGGGATTGATGGGCCCCACGTTCCGCGCTCCCCCCATCGAGCGATCGCAAGCAACTGATGCCTGTGGCGCACGTGCCGCAAGCGAAACACGGAAACCTATCAAATGAACGACCCGCTTTTCGAATCGATCCGGCTCGGCGAACTCTTGCTGCCGAATCGGATCGTCATGCCCCCGATGACGCGTTCGCGCGCGACACAGCCCGGAGATGAAGCCAACAGCCTCATGGCGACCTACTATGCTCAGCGCGCCAGCGCCGGACTCATCGTCAGCGAGGGCACGTACGTTTCCCCGCTTGCGAAGGGTTACGCCTGGACGCCGGGAATCCATACGCGTGCACAAGCCGAGGGATGGTGCAAAGTGACTGCGGCGGTGCATGCCTCCGGCGGGCGCATGTTTGCGCAACTCTGGCATGTCGGCCGGCTGAGCCATACAAGCTTGCTGGGCGGCGAGCAGCCTGTTTCGTCATCCGCTATCCAGGCAAAGGGCGTCAACGTCTTCATCGCGGATGGCGCGGGTGCCATACCGGGGTTCGTGCAGGCGTCGGTGCCACGGGCACTTAGCGTGGCCGAAATCGCCGAGGTGGTCGGACAGTTTCGCGACGCCGCACGCAATGCCATGCAAGCCGGCTTCGACGGTGTGGAGCTGCATGCAGCGAATGGGTATCTCGTCAATCAGTTCATCGATTCAGGTGCAAACGACCGTACCGACCAATATGGAGGATCGCTCGAGAACCGTCTGCGTTTCCTCGACGAAGTCGCCCGCGCGCTGATCGAGGGAACCGGCGATGCGCGCCGCGTCGGCATTCGGCTTGCCCCATTGACGACGCTGAACGGCTGCGTCGATGCGGACCCGGAGGCCACCTATGTGGCGGCAGTCCGGCACTTGGCCGAAATCGGCGTCGGTTATGTCCACATCGCCGAAGCCGATTGGGACGATGCACCGCACATGCCTGTCGAATTCAAGCAGGCGATCCGTCGAGCCTACCCGGGCCTGCTGATCTACGCGGGAAAATACACAGCCGAGCGCGCGCGCGAAGCCATCGTCGCGGGATGGGCCGACCTGATTGCTTTCGGCCGCCCTTTCATCGCGAACCCCGATCTGCCTGAACGCTTGCGTTCGGGCGCGGACCTGGCTCGCCACGACCGCGACACGCTGTTCGGCGGCGGCGCGCACGGGCTGATCGACTACCCGTCGCTCGCGCCAACAGGCTCCCGCATCTGAGGCCGGGCGTCATAAGTCGCGGCTTGCCAACCGCGTAGGATTCTCCCCGCTCGTTTGCGCGGGGGCATGGACCCGCGCCCCCCCTCGCGTGACATGCCTCTTCGGCCGCCGATGGAGCCGGTCAGGCGACCGGCCCGTCTATCAGCCCGCCTCTCGGCCCTTCTTTCGGCCCTTCTCTCGGCCTATCAAGCGCCGGTTTAGGCCAATTCAAATTCTTCTTCCTGGCACGGCCGGATCCGGCCGCGCCCCGCCGCTTCCATCCTCTCCTCACTCGGCTGACCGACTTTCTACCTCGTCGCCAGGTAATCCAGTCGCGTCAGCTTTCATGAGCCCCGAAACATCCGGATCATGACTATCCGACGACGCTCTTCGTAACAAGCCTGCTTCGCATGAAACTCTCGTACCGATCTTGGCTCATCGGATCCGCCGTACTGGCCGGAATTCCCTTGATGGCGATTTTGCTCAGCCCCTTGGCAACCAAGCCAAAGGATCCACCGTTTGCCGTTGTCTCTGTCGAGCACGCCGATATCCAGCAGGTCGTGCTCGCTACGGCCCAACTGAGGCCCAAAGTGATGATGGATGTCAAAGCAGGAACATCGGGGCGCGTGACTGCAGTATTTGCCGCGCCGGGCGATACCGTCGTGCGCGGGCAATTGCTCGCCCAGATCGATCCCGCCGCTGCCGACAACGAGCTCGTTGCGGCACAGTCCGAACTGAAACGGGACCAAACCGACATGCAAGTGGCGCTTTCCGCGCTGCAGCGTGCGAGAAGAAGTCTCGCCAATCAAAAGATCCTCCTCGATGCGAATGCAACCTCTGGAAAGGAGTACGACGACGCGAAGGATGCGGCCCAGCGGGCTCGGGTAGATGTGATCGACCGCGAGTCCAGGCTGCGGGCGGCCCGGGCCAAAATCAGCGCCTGCCAGCAAAAACTCGACGCCACGAGAATTACCGCACCCGAGAGCGGGCAGATCGTTTCGATGAACCTTTTGCGAGGTCAGATGCTGAATGCCGGAAACGACACCCCCGTAGTCAAGATCGCACAGCTTGACGTGATGACTCTCAGCGCACTGGTGAATCAGAGCGATGTGGCGCTTCTGCAACCCGGGCAGGAGGCGTTCTTTACGATTTCACTGCAATCGTCACAACGCTATCACACCAAGCTGCGTTCGATCGCTTTGATATCGGCTGACTACGATGCAAAGCCAGGAACCAGAGACGCCGGGAACGGCAACCCCGCGCTTTACGAAGTGACGTTCGATGTGAATAACGATCACCGCATGTTTCGCGCGGGCATGACGGTTCAGACACACATCACGGTGGCTCAGGTCCGCAACGCGCTGGCGGTACCGCTGATCGCATTGAGTGAAATAGGTGACGACGGCACCTCGAACATTCGCGTTCTGTCGTCCGACGGGCGCGTCTACCCCAGAAAGATCCGGTTGGGCGTGCGCAACGAACGATTCGCTGCAATTCTGAGCGGGCTGCGCGATGGTGAAAAGATCATCGTCGATAAAAGCGAGCCCGCTCGCACCGGGGCGGAGGGATAGTCAGATGACGCAGCCCTTGCTCCGCGTCCGGAACGTGACGCGCTCTTTCCTCTCCGAGCACGGCCAGGTCGACATTCTCGACGAGATCAACCTGGATATCGAGGCCGGAGAGTTCGTCGCAATCATCGGGGCCTCGGGGTCCGGCAAATCGACGTTGCTGAATGTACTTGGATGTCTGGATAGACCGACAAGCGGCAGCTACGAAGTTCAAGGCGTCGATGCCGCGACGCTGTCCGAAGATGGATTGGCCGCGTTGCGGCGCCGCACCTTTGGATTCGTATTCCAACGCTATCACCTCATCCCTTCGCTGACGGCCGCGGAAAACGTGGAACTTCCCGCGCTTTACGCATGCCGGCCGAGAAGTCAGCGAAAGGCCCTCGCCTCCAGGCTGCTGGCTTCTCTGGGGCTTTCGCACCGGGCCAATAACTTCCCATCGAAGCTCTCCGGAGGGGAGCAGCAACGAGTCTGCATTGCCCGGGCACTGGCGAACGAATGCCGCGTGATTCTCGCGGACGAGCCAACGGCCGCGCTCGATCCCGATAACAGTCAGGAGGTAATCCGCACGCTACATCGATTGAACAAGGAAGGCCGCACAGTCGTTCTCGTCACCCACGACCCGTCGATTGCGGCGCAGGCAACCCGGACCATCGAGGTCTCCCGAGGCCGCATCGTCGCGGACCGGTACCGGGGCGAGCATCGCGCAGCCGGCCGGCGGCAAGTGGCCCGGCCGCCAAGCTGCGACGAGACGCAACCCGGCTCGCTCGCGCCGGAGCCGGATGGCCGGGCGCACGCACGGCAACGAGCCAGCGACATCCCGAACTGGCAGCAGTCCCCTGGCTGGATCGAGATCGGTCGAATGGCAGCTGCCAATCTCCTCTTTCATCGCCTCTATTCATGGCTGACCATCATCGGCGTTTCGATCGCAATAGCATCGCTTTCGCTGACTCAGGCGGGAGGCGAGTCGATGCTCAATGACACACTTGCCGATATGAAACCGTTCGACACGCATGTGATAACGTTTTTCTCTTCATCCGCGCGCGGCCGGCCTCAAGGACGCGCATTCACCAGCGAAGACGCCGTAGCGGTTTCCGACGCGCCCTACGTCGAGGGTGCTTCTCTGAGTCAGTCCAAGGACGTCGCCATAAGCGATGGCGCCACGCGCGTGCAGGTTTCAGGAATCGGGGTGGCGCCGCCCTACTTCAAGATCCAAAATCTGAGTTTGAAGCAAGGGGTACTGTTTTCGGGTGCGCACGTAAGCGACGCAGCGCGGGTCGTCGTTCTGAACGAGTCCGCGCAGAAGAAGCTGTTTCGTGACGCACTCGCCTCAATCGGCAAGACGATCCTCGTTAACGGCACACCATGCACAATCGTGGGCGTGGTTAAAAGTGCGGATACAGTGGGCAATCAGCCGCCGTCCGCAGAAGTGTACCTGCCATATACGACGATGCGAACGCGCATATCCGGATCGCCCGGGATGTCGGTTCTCCTGGCAAAGGTTCGCGCGGATGTATCGACAGACGCCGCTGAACGGCCGCTGACCGCCCTGCTGTCTTCGAGGCACGGCAGTCGTGATTTCGACGTATTCAACCCTACCGCGTTTGCGCGCACCCTCCGCAAGGCGGCATACGCGATGACGATGTTTCTGGTTGCCATCGGACTTGCAAGTCTTGTCGTCGGCGGCACCGGCATCTGCAATGCGATGATTATTTCGATTTCCAATCGCACTTCAGATATAGGAATACGGAAAGCGATCGGGGCTCGGCCCGCCGATATCAGGCTGCAGTTCGTTATGGAGGCTGCTTTTCTGTGCGCCATCGGCGGGCTGCTCGGATGTGCCGTTTCGTACGGTGTCGGCATGGTGGCGCCGGCCGTCGGCGGCGGGATGAAACTCGTTCCGTCCGTCCATACGCTAGCGATCGGCATTGTCTGCGCCATATTCACCGGGCTCCTGTTCGGCATCTACCCTGCGAGCAAGGCGGCACGGCTCGACCCCATCGACGCGCTGACGCGAGGTTGATTCCATGATGGAAACACTGTTCCTCTGCAAACGCAGGGCCGTGTGGCTAATCGCCTGTATGAGCTTCGCCACGGCCTGCACGACGATCTGCCCGTCGGCGCCGGACGCGCCTCCGGTGGGCAACGTCATCGCCGAACCGTCGGACGCATCCTTCAAGGGCGAGCGGTTCGAATTGTCGCCGGACATGGCGTGGTGGAAAAACTACCATGACGATCAGCTCGACGCGCTGATGGCCAAACTCGAACCCTCGATCGAACGCGTCACCCAGGAAGCGTCGGCGTCTTCCTCGATCGCTCGTTCGAATTACGCGCGGTTATTCCGGTACCTGCCGAAGCTGACGATCAGCGCAGGCGCCAGCTTGAAAGCAGAACGTAAGCAGGGGAGCAACGCGGACTCCGGCGCAAAGGTGGAGCGTACGCCGGAGATTGCGCTGCCGCGCCTCGAATTCGACGCAAGTCCGATCTTGGGCATCTTCGGGAGTGGGTGGAGCGCGGTTTCCAGCAGCGCGATAAGCAGGCGAACAGCCATTGCCACCCGTTTCCAACAACGTTTGGACATTCAGGCTTCGATCGTCCGCATCTATTTTGCGCTGAGAGCGACCGCGCGCACTCGCGAACTTCTCGACGCGAAACGTACCGTTGTGCAACAAGCGCTCGCTTTGGAAGAGCGACGCGCTGCGCTCGGCGCGTCTGAACCGGGTGCGCTGGCGCGGCGTCGAGAAGAGGTGTCCAGTGTGCGGCAAGCGGTTTTGGACAACACGCGGGATCGCAGGAAGGAGGAGCACGAACTGCTGATGGTTCTGGGAGGGTATCCGTCCGGCATAACGACTGTTTCCACGTTGCCGCTCGCCCCACCCCCGGTACCCCAAATCAACGGAACGTCGCTTTCGAGGCAGTCGCCACCGGTGGCCTTGAGCGCACTCCATGCCGCCCTCGAGGCGGAAAACGTAAAGAGCAAATATATGGATCTCATTCCTCTTCCGAGTTTCTTCGCAACCGGTCTTCTATCTGATGTCTCGCTCTTCCCGTTGGCTTGGGTAGGGCCGATATGGACGGTCGGCGCCCGGTTTGCCGTCAACCTGTTGAATCTTCCGAATTGGTATATCGACCGGCAGGCCAGGATCGATGCCTATCGGAAAGCCGAACTCGATCGCCGCAAGGAAGTGATCGGGATTCGTGACGGCATCATCGAAAATTTCTACGCACTCCGCGATCTCAGGGAGAAATACGAACGATCATCCGCTGAAACATCTCGTCGTGACGATATTGTGGCGGCCACGAAGACCCAATGCAGACTGGGCTTGAAGTCGCCACTGCAGATGCTCGACGTGCAGGCGCGACTGCTCGATAGCCGGATCGATTGCATTCAGAACATAGGGAGCCAATACCGTTACTCCATCGAACTGGTCAAGGCGCTGGGTGGCGGATGGACTGCGTCTTCGAACGGCGGAGGCCAGCCACCCAAAACCGCGCTGCGCCGATGGGATTCGCCGCGGATACAGGCAGTGTCATAGCCGCGAAATGCGTGATCCGGCGCGGCCACGGCATTCGGCAACGGCTTTCGCCTCGAGCGCCACACACGTTTCGGTTACCGTCGAAACAGTGATTACGCTCGTGCGCGATGGCTGTGTCGGCGCCGCAAGCATCGCGCACGGGCGGCCCTTCCTCAAGGAGCGGATGTTCCTCCAGTGCGGCACGCCGGAACACATAAGCGGTCGCCGTCCTGCGGCGACAGGCAGAAGGCGAGGAAACCATCCTCATACGCGAGGCGGAACAGATCGGCGTCTCTCGCCACGCCGAGTTTGGCCATAGCGCGCGCCTTGTGGGCACTTATCGTTTGCTTGCACCTATGGATCGCGTTCGCAACCTCGCATACCGTGCGGCCGGACAACAGAAGCGCCAGCACCTCCCTTTCCCGACGAGTCAGCGCTGGATGAGCGCGGTTACTTTCGCACGCAGCCGGTTGCGCATGCGCTAACGACGGCGAAAAGTAGCGCGCCTTGATATACGCTGCGTTGACGGCGTCCGCCAAGTGCCGGACCGTATCGTTGCGGTGCAAAAGCACGTTGATTCCGCGGCGCTCCATGGCGGCCAACTGCGCAAGGTGACTCATCCCGCCGTGGGCGACGATCCTCAGTTCGGGACAATGAAGGCGAATGAGCGGGATGACCGATTGACAGCAATCCAACCTTGCGCGAATTGCATGGGAATCTGTGACTAGAACGTCAAAAGTATGGTGGGCGGCGAGTTCGAGGATTCCCTCACTATCGATCGCGGTGCCGACAAGGTCGATATCTTCGTACTGTCGAAGCACCTCGCCGACACCAATGTTCACGATCGGCTGACTGTCAGCTGAAACGACCCTGATTGGCATTCCTTCTCCTGAATTTCCATGTTCGAAGCGATTGCGGCCGCGTCGGAGACGTTGACCGGCGGGTACACGTCAGGCACGCTCGAACTCGCACAGCAGGTCCGCCTTGATCGTCAGCGTGAATTCTCCTGGCTTGAGCGGCTCGATCTTGACCCTGATAGAGATTTCCTCCAATTCGATCGAGTCGTAAGCCGGCTCCATCAATGCGCCTGATTCCCCGACGGCGTAGGCTGTAATCGATACACTGTCGGCATCGATCGATGTTTGCGAGATCGTTACTTCAACGCCCGACGTTTCCGTGTGTTCGTGGTCTGGCTGGAAGGCCATAGGTTGTTCTCCGAGAGACTAAAGGGTTACGACCGATCCGACAGCCGGCCAAGGCAGGTAGCGCAGATAGGGTCCGGAGGCAGGCCCGTGGCCCCATTTTTGAGAATGCGCGCGCCGTGTCAGCATGCCGATTCGCTCGGAATGCACGACTGCCACGGACCCAAAGATTCTAAATACGCGAGGTCTTCAACAACTCGATCATGGCCATCACAAAAAGCTCCCGCTGGCGACCATCGAGCTTTCCGATCTCACGAATAAGCCGCTGTTCTGTTCGAGTCAATTTTTCACCCGCCATTTCTCCCGTCAGCACATACAGAATGTCGATTCCGGATGCGAAGAGGCAAAGCCAATAACGAGTATTGGGCGTCCGAAGTCCCTTTTCGTAATTCGCCTGCGACTTTTGCGTGACCGCTCCGCGCTGAGCGAAGACCTCCTGGGTCTCTTTCAATTCATTACGAACGCGACGGAGTCGCGTCCCGACGTCATCTAGATTGTTGCGCATATTGATCGTACGGCCGGTAGGTTGACGGTGGAAAAATCGCCGTTAGGCTGAGCCGGATCGATAGACCCGGCGCTGCTCCCGATGGCGGTGGGCATAGTGCCGGCGGCACGACGAGTCGCCGTCCAAACAACCCTGGACAACTTGTGTTCCACGCTGAAGAGGCACCGTAATTGTCGCGCACATTTCATTCGCAGATGGGCTTCTGCCTCGGTCTTCTGTTGACTCGCCGAAGCGGCACGTGCTATGGCATGCGGCGGAAAAGAGTAATTGCTCATGGTGCGATCTCCTAATCTGAGTATTGGACGACTTGCTAAGTTACTGCATGAATCCAATTCATTAAATGCACGATTGGTTCTATTTTTTTGCGCAAATAGCACATATGCGACTACGCGCTTTAAAGCGCGCCAACAGCGGTGGCAAGATTGCAGGTTTCTGTCCGGGAGCAATACGCTTTCATATCGGCGATGCGACTTCGCACTGTGATTGCCTTTGCATTGGCGTGCTACACGCGTTCGGTGATGGCACGGAGCTTTGAGCAGTTGCCTTCCCCGCTGTCGCCAGAAAGAGCAAGATTCGGAGGGTGCCTTCCCGACGCCGCTGTTAGTGTGGAGATCAGATCATTCCCGGAGCCTTCGGCCATGGATTCCTCCCCGCAGACCATGTTCCATTTTTTGTCCGACGCGCCGCACGGGCACACGCACGAGAGCCGGGGCGCGGCGGTCGGGGCGGCTGTCGAGCGCGTAGCTGCGCTCGATTGGCAAGCGCTCGGCCTTTCCCTCGACGAAGCCGGCTTCGCGGTAGTCCGCGGTCTTCTGAGCGGCGCGCAATGCAGTGCGATCGTGTCTTCCTACGAGGACGACGCGTTCTTCCGCAGCCGCATCGTCATGGCGCGGCACAACTTCGGTCGGGGGGAATACAAATATTTCGCGTATCCGTTGCCGGCGCTCATTCAGGCCCTGCGGACAGCGCTCTATGCCCGCCTCGTTGCCGTGGCCAACGGGTGGAATGCGCTACAGGGCAGTGAAACCCGATATCCAGACGCGCACGCGGAGTTCATCCGCCGATGCCGCGCCGCGGGGCAAAGTCGCCCCACGCCGCTACTGCTTCGATACGAAAAGGGCGACTACAATTGTTTGCACCAGGATCTTTACGGCGAATGTGTTTTTCCGCTCCAGGTTGCGATTCTGCTGTCGCGGCCCGGCCGGGACTTCGAGGGCGGTGAGTTCGTGCTGACCGAGCAGCGGCCGCGAATGCAGTCGCGCGCCGAGGTCGTCCCCCTGAGCGAGGGCGATGCGGTCATCTTCGCGGTTCACCACCGTCCCGTGCGAGGTTCGCGGGGCGCTTATCGGGTGAATATGAGGCACGGCGTGAGCCGGATACGCTCGGGGCATCGGCATACGCTCGGCATCATCTTTCACGACGCGCTCTGAGCATGCCGGGTCGGCGTCTATTCAATGGCATTGCACGCAAATGATGGAATCGTTTTTCAAAGACCGCTCGGAAGCGGGCCGCATGTTGGCCGATCGCCTTCGGCAGCAAGGTTATGGCGGTGGCGGCAATACCGTCGTTCTCGCGCTTGCCCGAGGCGGCGTTCCTGTCGCGTGCGAGGTTGCGCGGGCGCTGGGTGCGCCAATCGACGTCCTGCCTGTGCGCAAGCTCGGCGTACCAAGTCAGCCCGAACTGGCGATGGGCGCCATTGGGCCGGACGGCGCTCAGTTCGTCGACGACGAGATCGTCCGATCAGCGCAGGTGTCGCCGGAGGAGTTCGCCGCCGTGCTCGCCGCCGAGCGAGCCGAACTCGCGCGGCGCGAGGTGCTATATCGCGGCAACCGCGGACCGGTGCCTATCGAGGGAAAAACGGCGATAGTCGTGGACGACGGCATTGCCACCGGCGCCACCATGCAAGCCGCCGCACGCGCACTGCGGGCACGCCATCCGGCTCGTCTGATCATCGCCGTGCCCGTCTCCCCGCCCGGGGCGGCAAAGGACTTCGCGGACGTTGTGGACGCGTTCGTCGTCATCGCGCAGCCCGCCCTCTTCTTCAGCGTTGGGCAGTTCTACGAAGATTTCCGGCAAACGACCGATGACGAAGTGCGCGCGCTGCTCGAGCGCGCGCACGGTAGCGGTGATGGTGATGAGGCCGGCGCGTGAAAACGTGGTTCAGAGCCGCAGCGCGGGCGCCGTATAGGGGCACTCGTATCGTTTCCTGATCGTGCCGGTTTCGTCCACGCTTTCCAGGTAGACATCGAATTGCCAGAGCCGCGCCATGTGCTTGAGCACCTCCTCGGTATCGCCCGAAAGGTGCCGATTGTCGCTCATGAAATGGCGCAGGGTCAGACTGCGGTCGCCGCGCGTGTTGACGGACCACACCTGGATGTTCGGTTCGCGGTGATGCATGTCGTATTGCCGCGACAGTGACTGGCGCACGTGCTGGTAGCCGCTGTCATCGTGGATCGCCGCCACCTCGAGCGCATCGCGCGTATCGTCGTCGAGCACCGAGAAAAGCCGCATTTCGCGGATCAGATGCGGCGACAGATACTGGGCAATGAAACTCTCGTCCTTGAAGTTGCGCATCGCATAGTGCAGCGTCCGCAGCCATGGCGAGCCCGCGATTTCGGGGAACCACTTGCGGTCTTCATCGGTCGGCGATTCGCAAATGCGGCGGATGTCGCTCATCATCGAGAACCCGAGCGCGTAGGGATTGATGCCGCTGTAATACGGCTTCGTGACGGGCGGCTGATAGATCACATTGCTATGCGAATGCAGGAACTCCATCATGAAGCCGTCTTCGAGCAACCCCTGGTTGTACATCGTATTGAGCAATGTGTAGTGCCAGAAGGTTGCCCATCCTTCGTTCATCACCTGTGTTTGGCGTTGTGGATAGAAATACTGCCCTATTTTGCGCACGATGCGGATGACCTCTCGCTCCCACGGCTCGAGTAGCGGCGCATTTTTTTCGGCGAAGTAAAGCAGGTTTTCCTGCGGCTCCGGAGGATAGCGCTCCTCCTCCTCTTCGGCCTGCTGCGCGGGTTTGGCGGGCAATGTGCGCCAAAGCTCGTTGACCTGCGACTGCAAATAGGCCTCCCGCTCGCGGCGCATCGATGCCTCCTTCGCAAGAGAAGGCTTCTGCGGGCGCTTGTAGCGGTCCACGCCGTAGTTCATCAGCGCATGACAGGAATCGAGCAGTTCCTCGACGCGATCGAGACCGAATCGCTCCTCGCACTCGGCGATATAGTTTTTCGCGTAGACGAGGTAATCGATGATGGCGTGCGCGTCGGTCCAAAGGCGGAACAGATAATTGCCCTTGAAGAACGAGTTGTGCCCGTACGCCGCGTGCGCGATGACGAGCGCCTGCATCGTCATCGTATTCTCCTCCATCAGATACGCGATGCAGGGATTCGAATTGATGACGATCTCATAGGCGAGCCCCATCTGACCACGGCGATAGCTCTTCTCCGTGGACAGAAAGTGCTTGCCGAACGACCAATGGCGGTAATTGACGGGCATGCCGACGGATGCGTAGGCGTCCATCATCTGTTCGGCACTGATGAGTTCGAGCTGAATCGGATAGACGTCGAGCTCGTACTGTTCGGCGACATGCGAAATATGCGTGTCGTATTCCTCGATCAGCTCGAACGTCCAATCCGAAGGCCACGGCAGCGGTCTACGGTCTGCGACGGTCATACGTGGTTCCCTTTGCTCCACGGTGGGGGCTTCGGCCTGGCCGCGCGCCGGATCGACATCGGCATGTTTCGCGTGCTCGTGCGACGGGCGGCCATGTCCACCGCGATCGCCCTTGCGGCGCTTCTCCGGCTGATATCCGCGCGCTTCGTTATGCAGATGCTTAGTACTCATGCCGCTTCCACCTGCTTTTCGAACAGCTCCCTGAACACCGGGTAAATATCGGCCGCGGTGTCGACCTTCTTCATCGCGAGCTCCGGCTGCGTCATCGCCAACTGAGTGTACTCGAGCCAGAGATTCTGCTCCTCCGGAGCGACTTGAATATACGCGAAGTAGCGGGTCTTGGGCAGGATGTCATCCTGCAAGATACGCCTGCACTTGGGCGAATCGTCAGTCCAGTTGTCGCCGTCGGAAGCCTGTGCTCCGTAAATGTTCCATTCAGTCGGCGAGTACCGTTCTTCCATGATCTTGCGCATGAGTTCGAGCGCGCTCGATACCACCGTGCCGCCGCTTTCCGTCGAATGGAAGAACGTATCTTCGTCCACTTCCTCCGCCCGTGTATGGTGACGGATGAAGACCACCTCGATCTTTTCGTAGTTTCGCTTGAGGAAGAGATAAAGCAGGATGAAGAACCGTTTGGCGAGGTCCTTGCGCTGCTCGTCCATCGAGCCCGAGACGTCCATCAGGCAGAACATCACCGCCTGGCTCGATGGTTGCGGCTGCTTGACGCGGTTGATGTAGCGCAGATCGAACGGATCGATGAACGGGATCCGCCAGATGCGCCCGCGCAGATGATGAATGTCTTCCTCGAGCCGCCGGATTTCGTCGCCGTGATCGCCCGGCTCGTTTTTGAGCACCTCCAACTGCTGCTCCAGCTCGCGCAACTCGTTTACGAGCGGCGCGCCGAGCGCGATGCGCCGGCCGAGCGCGCTGCGCAGCGAGCGCACCACGTCGATGTTGTTCGGCGTGCCTTCGGCTGCCCAGCCCGCGCGAACGTTTTTCCAGGTCGGTACCGCGAGGAGGTGAGTCTTGACGAGCCGCGGTAATTCGAGATCGTCGAAGAAATACTGCATGAATTCCTCGCGGCTCAGCTCGAAGACGAAATCGTCCTGCCCTTCGCCCTCGTTGCTGGCCTGACTTCCGCCGCCGCCCGCACCGCCGTTCGGCCGTGGAATTTTGTCGCCGCGCACGTAGTCTTCATTGCCGGGGTGGACGATTTCGCGCTTGCCGCCATGCCCGTGGCGGAACATCGGCTCGGCAATGTCCTTGCGCGGGATCGTGATGCTTTGCGTGTTCTGAATGTCTTTGATGCTGCGGTCGCGCACCGCTTCCGATACGGCACGTCGAATATAGTTCTTCACGCGACGCAGGAAGCGTTCGCGGTTTGCAATGCTCTTGTTCTTCCCTGCCAACCTGCGGTCGATGATTTGATGAAGCACATCCAGTCTCCCGCTCTTGATTCCCGAAAGCGACACGCGTAGCCGGTGTGCAGGCGCCATGCCTGCACCGCGCTTCGCGCACCGCGTCGCACTCGCGCAGCCTGCGCCGGGTGCCGACGGGCCTTATTCCCGTCGTGCCCGGCGGTCCGCCGCGAGCGCTTTCGCGCAGGCGGCGGCCGTGGCTGCCCGGGTGCTGCTGCTCCCGTTACGACGACTTGCGTACACGCAGGTACCAGTCGCACAGGAGGCGTACTTGCTTGGGCGTGTAGCCCTTTGCCACCATCCGATTGACGAAGTCTTCGTGCTTGCGTTGCTCCTCGGCCGAACCCTTTGCATTGAACGAAATGACGGGCAGCAGTTCCTCGGTGTTCGAGAACATTTTCTTCTCGATCACGACGCGCAGCTTCTCGTAGCTGATCCACGCCGGGTTCTTTCCGCCATTCGCCGCCCTCGCCCGCAGGACGAAGTTCACGATTTCGTTGCGGAAGTCCTTCGGGTTGCTGATGCCGGCCGGCTTTTCGATCTTCTCGAGTTCCGCGTTGAGCGCGGCACGGTCGAAGCTCTCCCCCGTGTCGTGGTCGCGGAATTCCTGATCCTGGATCCAGAAGTCGGCGTAGGTTACATAGCGGTCGAAAATGTTCTGTCCGTACTCCGAATACGACTCGAGGTAAGCGGTCTGGATCTCCTTGCCGATGAACTCCGCATAACGCGAGGCGAGCACATCCTTCACGAACGACAGATACTTCTGCTCGGTCTCCGGCGGGAACTGCTCGCGCTCGATCTGCTGTTCGAGCACGTACATCAGGTGCACGGGGTTGGCCGCGACCTCGGTCGAATCGAAGTTGAACACGCGCGACATGATCTTGAACGCGAAGCGCGTCGATACGCCGTTCATGCCTTCGTCCACACCGGCGTAGTCGCGATACTCCTGATACGACTTCGCCTTCGGATCGGTGTCCTTCAGATTCTCGCCGTCGTACACCTGCATCTTCGAGAAGAGGTTCGAGTTCTCTGGCTCCTGAAGCCGCGTGAGCACCGAGAACTGCGCCATCATCTTGAGCGTGCCGGGCGCGCAGACGGCATCCGCGAGCGACGAATTGCGGATGAGCTTCTCGTAGATCTTGATCTCTTCCGACACGCGCAGGCAGTACGGCACCTTCACGACATAGATGCGGTCGAGCAACGCTTCGTTGTTCTTGTTGTTTCTGAACGTCTTCCATTCCGATTCGTTCGAGTGAGCGAGGATGATGCCCTCGAACGGAATCGCGCCGAAACCTTCCGTGCCCTTGAAGTTGCCTTCCTGGGTCGCGGTCAGCAGCGGATGCAGCACCTTGATCGGCGCCTTGAACATTTCGACGAATTCGAGCAGGCCCTGATTCGCGAGACACAGGCCGCCCGAGTAGCTATAGGCATCGGCGTCATCCTGCGCGTACTGCTCGAGCTTGCGGATATCGACCTTGCCGACGAGGGACGAGATATCCTGGTTGTTCTCGTCGCCGGGCTCGGTCTTGGCGATGCCGATCTGCCGCAGCACCGACGGATAGCGCCGCACGACGCGGAACTTGCGGATATCCCCGTTGTACTCGTGCAGCCGCTTTACGGCCCACGGGCTCAAAATGCTCTTCAGGTAGCGGCGGGGAATCCCGTATTGCTCTTCGAGAATCGGGCCGTCTTCTTCGTAGTCGAAGAGGCCGAGCGGTGATTCGTTGACGGGCGAACCCTTGATCGAATAAAACGGCACCCGTTCCATCAACTGCTTGAGGCGCTCGGCGATCGACGACTTGCCGCCGCCCACCGGACCAAGCAGATAGAGAATTTGCTTTTTCTCTTCGAGCCCTTGCGCCGCATGCCGGAAGTACGAGACCACCTGCTCGATCACGTCTTCCATGCCATAGAACTCGCGGAACGCGGGGTAGACCTTGATGACCTTGTTCGCGAAGATCCGCGACAACCGTGGATCGTTGCGGGTATCGACCTGCTCCGGCTCGCCGATGGCCGTCAACATGCGTTCGCTGGCAGTAGCGTACGCGGCGGGATTGTCTTTGCAGAGCGCGAGGTACTCCTCGAGCGAGAGCTCCTCTTCTCGCGTTTTTTCGAAGCGGTTCGCGAAGCTGCTGTAAATATCCATGCTACCTCCTCGCCGAAGTATGCGATCGATGCCGTCTACGGAACGTTATACCGAAACGACCTCGCTCGAATTCATCCTAAACCCTTTTAAATTATTTTTCACGGCTTCCGTTGTCCAAGCGACTACTAACTTGGAGAGACCGCGATGCTGGCCTACAATCTTCGTCCGCAACGAAGGCCCCGCGCACGGTGTGGCACACGTGTCGCACGGCATCCCTCTCCCCGCGCCGGGTGTTCGGGGCACGCTCGTACCGATCCCTGCAATCTCGTAGCACTGCCTTTCTCCCACATGGCGGCAATTCGGCTTGGCTTCCCCGATACGGAGATGCTCGGTGCCTGCGTCTTCGTCCACCCGATACGGACGTATACGTGCGGCGTTGCTGTTCCGTCTACGGTTGTAGGCATCCGTTACAACTTTTCGGCAAGCCGGCCGGCAGGCACTCGTTCGCCCCCTAATTCACGGGCATGAATGTACTGCTCTCATGAGCGTGTTTACGGCGTGACGGATGATGCGCTTGATGCGGCGGGGGGGCGGGAAGGCCCCGAGGAAACCCGCAGACGCGCATGTGCGCAAAAGGCGGGGGGCGTTCGGGGTGGTATGGGCAATCGCCGGCGCGCCTCTTTTCGCGGTCCGATCGGCGGACCCGCCGGACCGGCCGGCGTGGCGGGCTCGGCGCCCGCAGGCGCGCTCGAGTCTGCTTAAGTACCCGTGGGCGGATAGACGGCCGTCGATTCGCGCAGCACGAGCCGCGGCGACACGACGCGCCGCTGCGTGGGCCCCGTCACGGAGCCGTTGATGCGGCCGATCAGCAACTCGGCAGCGGTTGCGCCAAGCGCGCGCACCGATTGCCCCACCGTCGAAAGCGCAGGGTAGGTATAAGCCGACAGCGCAATGTCGTCGAATCCGATGATCGAGCACTGCTCGGGTATGCGAATGCCGCGCTCGGCCGCAACCCTTAGCGCACCGATGCCCATCATGTCGTTACAGGCGAAAATCGCCGTCGGCCGAACCGTGTCGAAAAGCCGCCCGGCGGCATCCTGGCCGCCCGGCCCGGAGAAATCGCTTTCGACGATGGCGGCCGGTTCGATCTCGATGCCGCGCTCGGCCATGGCGCGAATGAAGCCGTGCACGCGCATGGCACTCACCGCCGTGGACACGGGCCCCGTGATGCACCCGATTCTGACGTGGCCGAGTTCGAGCAGGTGGCGCGTTGCCAGGTAGGCGCCACGTTCGTGATCGATTTGCACGAGGTCGGCGGACAGCCCTTCGATATTGCGATCGACGACGACGATCGGCTCGCGCGCGTCGGCCAGATTGCGCGCCAGCACGGCATCTTCGCCCGCCGAAGCGATGATGAGGCCGTCGGTTCGCTTTTCCTGCAGCACGCGCAGGTAGTTGCGCTGCTTGGCGGGATCGTCGTCCGAATTGCAGAAGAACATGCAGTAGCCTTCGCGCGCGCAGCCGTCCTCGATGCCGCGAGCAAGCTCCGCCATGTACGGATCGCTGCTGTTCGGCACGACGACGCCGATGGTGGCCGTCGAGCGCGCCTTCAGCGAGCGTGCCACGGCCGACGGCACGTAGTTGAGCTGACTGATCGCGCGCTCGACTTTCGCGCGCACGTCGGCCGATACCGGTCGCGTATTGTTGACTACGTGCGATACCGTGGTGAACGACACGCCCGCCATGGCCGCCACATCCTTGATCGTCGCCATTACCCGTTTCTCTCACGTTTGTTGTTCTTGCCAGCGGCCGAAGCCGCCTTCACACCGTTGCCGGTCTCCCGGCCTTGCCCGCACGCGGCATGACGCCTTCACGCACCTGCGGCGGCTGCGAGGCGTAATCGAGCACCTCCGCAACCGCGATCGCCGCGCCCTTGACGATGCCGACAAGATTGCGCCCAAAAACGGTGCGCGTGAGCACGAGCTGCGCGAGTGCCATGACGGCGAGCGCGTTCGGAAGGGCCGGCGTAATGCCAGGCGCGAGCGGGTCCGACAGGAAACCGATTGCATCGCCGACATAGACCGTGCGCGAATTCGTCATCTGATGAGCCGGCCCGCGCGCGGGTATCTGGCTGACGGTCGTGCTGAACGTATCGTACGTCAGGGCTTGCGAGCTCCGCAGCGAAAAGCGCGCAATCATTGCGGCAAGCGCCGGCTCGCCGCATGACGCCTATCCCGCAGATAACGGCAACGGCTCGGTTTTCTTGAGTATTCGACTGACGATAACGGCGCTGCCGCCGACGCTTTACTTGCCCTTCGTGACGAGTTCGACGGGCGTCTCGACGACGTCGGACAATTCACCCTGTTTCTTGTGCTCCTCGAGCGCCTTCAGCGCAACGTCGATTCCGAAAACCGCCTGCTTCGCGGCGAACTGATCGGCCGTGGCGAGTACCCGCCCGCTCTTGAGCATCGGCTTTACGGCATTGATGTTGTCGTAGCCGACCACGTAGACTTTGCCTTGCTTGCCGGCCGCCCGGACGGCCGACACGGCACCGATCGCCATGTTGTCGTTGCCGCACAGGAGCGCCTTCAGGTCCGGATACTGGTTGAGCATGGCGGCGGCGATGGCATTGCCCTTGTCGATTTCCCAATCGCCCGATTGGACGGAAACGACCTTCGCCCCTGCCTTCTCCATGGCGTCCTTGTACCCTGCCGTGCGCTGCTGCGCGTTCGTCGTCGTGGAGACCCCCTCGATGATGCCCACCTGGTCGCCCGCCTTCAGCCTCCTGGCGAGCGCTTCGCCCACCTTGCGCGCGCCCTTGCGATTGTCCGGACCGACGAACGGTACTTTTACGCCCTTCGACTTCACAACCTCGGGATCGAGACGATTGTCGATGTTCACGACGATGATGCCTGCGTCGATGGCCTTCTTGACGACGGGCACGAGCGCCTTCGAGTCTGCCGGTGCGAGGACGATCGCATCGACCTTCGAATTGATCATCTGCTCGACGATGTTGATCTGCGCGGCGGTGTCCGTTTCGTTCTTGATTCCATTCGTAATCAGATCGAACTTGTTCGCGTTGTGTTTCTGGTAGTCCTTGGCGCCCTCTTCCATCGTCAGGAAGAATTCGTTGGCGAGCGATTTCATGACGAGCGCCACCTTCGGCTTTTTGGCACTTTGCGCCACAGCGTCGCCGACTGAAAACGGCGTGGCGGCGACGGCGGCCAAAACGGCCGCCGCGGCGATCAGGCGACGACGAATACGACGATTCATGAGCTTTCTCTCCTTTTTGCTTATCGTTCGGCTCGCAAGCGCCGCGGCTCCCCCGCGGCGCTTCATCCTGGCGCTCCATCCGGGCGGACCGCCGGCGCCGGACGGCATCGGACGGCTCTTTCACCCGCCCGCGCGTCAGGCGGCGCATGATCTGGACCGCTTATGCTGGACTGTTCCCGCGGCCGGCGCAAGAGCGCTCTGGCCGCGCCGCTTGCGCGAACCACGCTGCGGGCAGTCGGGCGATTTTGAACGGAGTGGAAAGCATACCGGCCGGCGGAGGTGCCGGCGGCCGGCCGATCGCTGCAGTGGACCTACAAATGGCCGACCGAGGAGCCGTCGACCTTGCCGTCGATAATGTCACGGGCGTATTGAAGGCCGACTTTGTGCGCCGCAATCTGATCGTCGAGCGGCTCGTGCTCGGGCACGCCGAACATTTCCGATTTACCGCGCTCGCCGCTTGCCAGGCGCGAGATCATCACCACGATGTCGAAGCGGCGCGGGCCCATAGGCGACTCATTGGGCTCCTTTGCCCGCCGCAGCGCCTGAACCCCGATCGAATAGCCTTTGTATTGCTCTGTGAATGGTTCCGGCATGATTCCAACCTCCGCGCAAAGTGCACGAATGCACGAATCGGCATAGCTCGAGACGGGCAAGACCGGCGCAGACGGATCGCGCAACGGCTACGGCCCGCGCGGACTCCTTCGGCGCCCCCCGGGGCCAGCGCCGTCCCCGCGACCAACGACGACCGGCGGCGCCGCCTGGCAGTGGCTGATGCAAGAGCCGTTCCCCGCCCGCAGGCCGGTGGCCGCGTTCCCACCGACTCGTCGGAGCCGCGCCACGCGCGGGGCTCGGCGGGAAATGCCGGACATGTTGAAGAAATTACCTGATCGGACGCATTCGGCGCCTGCGGGCCGCGACGATTCGTCGCATTTCTTCTATGATGGCTGCCAAGACGGCCCGACTCCTATTCCGACCAGACGCCATGGGCCGCCCCTCGTCGTTGTTGCGCAACGCATAACGGAGGCATGAATGGCATGGAGACAGAACCGGTGGGTGCGGCGCTGGATCGCGACGATCCTCGTCTGGGCCGTGCCGGTAATCATCGTCGCGGTCCACGAGATCCGCGTCGAGATGGCCTACAACGTGGAAGACCGCGATCGCGCACTTACGACCTGGGTGTTTACGGACAGTCAGCGCGCGGCCGGCGCGCCGGCGCGCTGCAGGGGCACGCCCGAGGAGGCCCGTACGGCCGGCTGCCCCGCCGACGTCCTCTCGGCCAATGCGCCGCGGCATCGCGCCGCGATCGAGGAGTTCAGGGTGAGAAGGAACACCCTTATCGGCTATCTTTGGCATGCGTTCGTCGGTTATTGGGTCGTCCCCGCAGCATTCATTTTCGCCGTGGGGCTGCTCGTGGCCGGCGTTCGGCGAGCACTGCGCCGCCCTCCGAGCCCTCCGAAGCGTCCCTTGCCGCACTGAGCAAGCCGAAATCGGGACAGGTCCAGGCATGCACCGTGCTTGAAGGGGCACTGCGTTGTGTGTGATCTACGCTTCGTCCAAACCTGCCGTCGAAGGGTTTGACCGACGGATCAAAACGGAGAGAGCCATGCAAAAAGGAAGTTTCATGCTGAAGGCGGCCACGGCACTCGTGGCCGGCAGTCTCGCATTGGCGGGCTGTACGACGACCACGAACAATGGCAGCCCGACCGCGCAAAGCCAGGGCAGCTCGTCGAGCAAGCGTCAGGAAGTCAACGCCGGAGTCGATGCCGCGCTCTCGCGCATGTACTCGCAGGTGCCTGGTTCGCGGGAGCTGGTCTCGCGGGCGCGTGGGATCCTCGTCTTTCCGAAGGTGCTGCAGGCCGGCTTCGTGGTGGGTGGGGAATACGGCGAAGGCGCGCTGCGCACCGGCGGCACGACGCAGGGCTATTACAACCTGATCTCGGGGTCGTTCGGGCTGCAGGCGGGTGCGCAGTCGAAGGCCGTCATCTTCCTTTTCATGACCGACGACGCGCTCAATGCGTTCCGCTCGCGCCAGGGCTGGTCGGTGGGCGGCGACGCGTCGGTCGCCCTGCTGAAGATGGGGGCGAACGGCGCGATCGATACGACCACGGCGACGAAACCGGTTGAAGTCATCGTGATGACGAACGCCGGTCTCATGGGCGACCTGTCGCTCCAGGGTATGAAGATTTCCCGCATCAACCTCTGAGCCGCCTGCGGCGCGTGCGAGCCTGCTCGGCGCGCGCCGCGTCCGCTATCTTCCCATCTTGCGCCTGAGCGTCGATGCTCGCCGTCGAGCGGCGAGCATCGGTATCAGTTCGATGTGGAATCGATGACCTTGAACCGCGAGCGCTTTTGCGCCCGGATGACGGCCTCGTAAGCCGCGACGTACTGCCTTGCCATATGGTGCGAGGTGAAGCGTTCGTCGAAGCGCTGCCGCACGCGTGCGCGCGGGACGGTATACAGCCGGTTCACCGCCGCCACCGCGCTGATTTCGTCTTCGACGATAAACCCGGTCACGCCCTCCTCCACGACTTCGGGCACCGAGCCGCGATTGAATGCGATCACCGGCGTGCCGCAGGCCATCGCCTCGATCATGACGAGGCCGAACGGCTCCGGCCAGTCGACCGGAAAAAGCAGAGCGTGGGCACCGGACAGAAACTCGGCTTTCCGGTCATCCGCAATTTCGCCGATGTATTCGACGTGCGGCAGATCGAAGAGCGGCTTGATCTCGCGTTCGAAATATTCCCGGTCGGCCGCGTCGATCTTCGCCGCAATGCGAATCGGCAGACCGCAGTGCGCAGCAATCCGAATCGCGGTATCGACACGCTTTTCCGGTGAGATACGTCCCAAAAACGCCAGATAGCGCTGCTCGACCGGCTGCGGCGTGTAAAGCTGCCCGGGCAGGCCGTGATAGACCGTCGTCAGCCATTTCGCCTGCGGCAGCGGGTGACGCTGGGCGTTCGAGATGGAAATGACCGGCGCCGTATTGAACGTATCGAATACCGGCTGCTGCTCGGGAAGGTCCAGACGCCCGTGCAGCGTGGTAACGAACGGCGTGTCCTGCCGCTTGAACAGCGAGAACGAGTAATAGTCCATATGAAAATGGAGTACATCGAACTCGTCGGCGCGCCGGCGCACGAGTTCCATCAGCAGCATGTGCGGTGCGATGCGGTCGCGAATCGCAGGGTCCAGCCGCAGCGCGCGCGGCCAGACAGCCTCGAGGCGCGCACTCGTTTTGGAGTCGCCGCTCGCGAACAGCGTCACATCGTGACCGAGCTCGACGAGCGCTTCCGTGATGTATGACACGACACGCTCGGTGCCGCCGTAGAGCTTTGGCGGCACGGATTCGGTCAGCGGTGCGATCTGCGCAATCTTCATTCGATGGACTCCTTGCAAACGGAGCGACGCCAGCCGCTCCGGCGCGCGCCCGACAGCCGCACGGCATGCGCGAGCCCGCCGACGCGCGGCGCAAGCTCGATTATCGGGCAGGGATGCCCCGACGCCGCGCCCATTTTCATTTGTTCCACGCTGTTACAGTCGCGAAACAGAGCGCGGGGCACCTGCGGCCAAGCGTCGCGCAGGCTTGCCGCGCTCGAACCCCGGCCGCACGAGCCCCCGGGGCGTACGAATCGTCAGTCGTGGCCCTTGCACGGGAAGGCCTTGCCGAGCCCGAGCGAGACCATCGTGCTCGCGTTGTAGTCGGCAAGCTTTGGATTGTCTGCAATGTATCTGCGCACCGCATCGACGAGCTGCTGTTGCTTGACGTCGGCCGGCAGGCAAAAATACTGGCCCACTCGCGGGCCCGTCGTACCGCCGATCGCATCGATCGTGTTGTACACGCCGTCTGCCGCTCCGCGGACGTAGCCGGCGCAGGCGTTACGCGATGCGATGTCCGTGCGTGCGCACAGTTTGTTGAGATCGGCCCCCGAAAACGCGAATGCCGCAACAGGCGCGGCGAGCGTACCGAGGCATATCAAAGCCCGCAACATGGTTTTCCTTTTCTCCGAGCGGTAAATCCGCGGCCTGTCGGGCCGGCGGGACGGCATTGTCTTCCCCGCCCTCACCGGCCCGGCACGCCGCTAAGTGCGCCAAAAGCGCTCATTTTGCACTGTTTTGCCCCGTTGCAGCAGAGGCGCCCGAAGCGCCGGCGGCCGCCGCGTCCCGTGCGAACATGTCCTCCAGCCCCTGCGTGGCGTCCTTGGCGTGATAGCGCTTCGCGAAATCAAGCGCCGTGAGGCCCAGTTGGTTCTTCACGCGCGGGTCGGCGCCGGCATCGAGCAGTACCTTCATCGTCGTGATGTGATTGCCGCGTGCGGCCATCATGAGCGGCGTCGTGCCGTTCGGCGAGGCCGTATCGAGATAGGCGTCGTGGTCGATCAGCAGTTGTACGATGTCATCGTGTCCATTGGCGGCGGCATAATGCAGCGGCGCCCAGCCTTTCTTGTTGACTTCGGCGCCTTTGTCGATGAGCAGCTTGACGAGATCGGTGTCGCCGTTCAGCGCGGCGAGCATCAGGGCCGTCTCGTCGGCCTTGTCGACTTTTTCCAGGTCGACGTTGGCCGCGCCCGCCAGCAGCTTGGCCACGTTATCCGATTTCTCGCGAGCGGCCAGTACGAGCAGCGGCATGCCGTGCTTGTCCGTGGTGTTCGGATCGAGGCCCTCCTTGATCCATTTCGCCACAGATTTCTGGTCGTCGAACTTGACCGCCTTCGCGATCGTGTCCACGTCCGCCGCGTGCGCGAGCGAGCCGCCCAGCGCCGCCAGCGAAGCCGCGCAGACGACGAGCGCACGCGTCAGTGCGGCCCGCGTCGACCGGGCGTATCGGGAATGTGCGTGCGTTTCGATGGTCTTGAGCATCGTTGTTTTTCCTTTGTATGTTCGGCGCGCCGGCACCAGGCGCCGGGCGCTATCGTTGAAGCGGTTCAGCCCGCGTGCGGCGCGGCCGCCGCGAAAAGCCGGAAAAAGTTCCGGGTGGTGGCGGCGGCAAGCTCCGCTTCCGGCATCTCGCGCTCGCGCGCGATGAAACGTCCGACATGGCTCACGTACGCAGGTTCATTTGGTTTGCCTCGAAACGGGACCGGCGCGAGATAAGGCGAATCGGTCTCGATAAGCAGCCGATCGAGCGGCACCCGGCGTGCCACGTCCTGCACGTCGACTGCATTCTTGAACGTGACGATCCCGGAAAGCGAAATATGGAAGTTCTGCGCGAGCGCCCGCTGGGCCACGGGCCATGGCTCCGTGAAGCAGTGCATGACGCCGCCGGGCTCGTGTGCGCGCTCCTCCTGCATGAGGCGCAGCGTGTCGTCCGCCGACGCGCGGGTATGGACGATCAGCGGTTTGCCGGCCTGGCGTGCAGCGCGGATATGGGTGCGAAAGCGCTCGCGCTGCCACTCCATGTCGGCGATCGAGCGGCCTTCGAGGCGATAGTAATCGAGGCCCGTCTCGCCGATGGCGACGACTTTCGGGTGTTGCGCGAGTTCCACGAGCTCGGCTACGGTGGGCTCGCGCGCATCTTCGTGATCGGGGTGCACACCCACCGATGCGTAGATGTTCTCGTGTTCCGACGCGATCGCGAGCACCGACGGCAGCGTTTCGAGGTCGACGCTCACGCACAGCGCGTGCGTCACTTCGTTCGCGCGCATGTTCTCGAGCACTTGCGGCAGGCGCTGTGCGAGATCGTCGAAATTGATATGACAATGCGAATCGACAAACATCAGGGTTCCTGTGCGGCGAATGGCTAAGGATGCGGCGCACCAACGCGCTTGCCGAGGATGACGAGATCGCGCTCCACGCCGTCGAGCACGGCCACGCGCGGCAGACATCCCCAGTCTTCGAAGCCGGCGCGCCGAAAAAGCGCAAGGCTGGGCGTGTTATGGCCGAAGATGAAGCCGAGCGCCGTATCGATGCCGAGCCCGGGGGCCGCCTCGAGCGCCGCGGCGAGAAGACGCGTACCGAGGCCGCGTCCGCGCGCGCGCTCGTCGAGATAAATGCTGATTTCGGCCGTGCGCGCATACGCCGGGCGCCCGTAAAAGTCCGAGAAGCTGAGCCAGGCGATCACGCCCGAGTCGCCTCGTCCGGCTGTGTCTTCCGCGACCCATAGCGGGCGCCGCGACGGGCCGTGTGCGTCGAACCAGGCAAACCGGCTCTCGACACTGACTGGCTCGAGATCGGCCGTGACCTGCCGTGAGGCGATCGTCGAATTGTAGATGGCGACGATGGCGGGCAAATCGTCGCGCGTGGCGTCCCGATAGCGAACTGTCATCAGATCTGGTTCCTTTTTTCTATGGCTGCGGGTCAGGCAAATAGCTCGCGGTAGCCCAGAAAAAGCGCCTCGAAGACAAGGCGCGCATTGAGCGGATGGTTTTCGACCGCACGTTCGCGCGTGACCGTGCGCAAATAGCGGGTGAACGCGTTCGGATCGACCTTCGCGGCGCACCGCGCGAGTTCGCGGGCGCTCGCGGGAAAATACCGGGGCCGCTGTGCCGTGCGCTCGGCGAGCAGGTCGTACACCCAACGCTGCAGCCAGCCGAGCACGACGGGCACCGGCAGCTTTTGCAGCGCCTCGCCGCACGCGAACGCATCGCAGGCCGCGCCCGCGGCAAGCTGCTTGAGCGTGAAATCGCGCAGCGCCCGGTTCTCGTCAGCCGCCAGCGCGAGCGCGCCGAGCGGCGCTCCGCCCGCCTCCGCCAGCAATGCGGCGGGATCGGTCACGCCCTCGCCGGCCAGCCATGCGCGCGCGGTTTCGGGCGCCGGGGTGGGCATCGGCCATTGCCTGCAACGGCTCACGATCGTCGGCAGCAGCCGATCCATGCGCGCCGAGACGAGCAGAAACGCCACGCCAGCCGGCGGCTCCTCGAGCGTTTTCAGGATTGCGTTGGCGGCAGCGGCGTTCAGTGCTTCCGCCGGATAGATCAGCACGACGCGAGCGCCGCCCCGGTGCGCACCCACTCCACAAAAATCGAGCAGCCCGCGCACCTGCTCGATCTTGATTTCCTTGCTCGGCGTACGGCTCTTCTTTCCGCCGTCGTCCGCCTCAGCCTTGTCGTCGCCGTCCGCGGCGCCGCCGCCCGACCCGAGTTCGCCCGCCAGTGCTTCGGGCACGACGGCGCGATAGTCGGGGTGGTTGCCTTGCGCGAACCACGTGCACGCCGCGCACGTGCCGCACGGCTCGCCGTTCGGCAATGCCGATTCGCACAGGAGCCCCTGCGCAAGATGCTGGGCGAAGCGCAGCTTGCCGATACCGGCCTGACCGTGAAGCAAGAGTGCGTGCGGCCACTGGGCGCGCAGCCGTTGCAGCCTGTCCCAATCGTCGCGCTGCCAGGGATAGATCATCGGATGAGTCCTGAGCGAATTCAGTTACGGTCCCGAAACGGTCGAGTGTGGTCAGGGTGGTCCATACGGTCGCGCCCGCGCTTACAGTGCGGCCAGCACCTCACCCAGCGCGGCGCGGATCTGCTCGATGCTTCGCGCCGCATCCACGACCATGAAACGATGGGGGGCCTCCTCGGCGCGGCGCAGATATTCTGCCCGTGTGCGGGCAAAGAAGGCATCGGTCTCGCGCTCGAATTTGTCGGGCTGGCGTACGGCACCCCTGCGGGCGCTGGCGGTGAGCGGTGCAACGTCGAACAGCACCGTCAGATCGGGCTGGAAGCCGCCCTGGACCCATCGCTCGAGCGTCTCCAGCTTGTCCCTCGGCAGGCCGCGGCCGCCGCCCTGGTACGCGAAAGTGGCATCGGTGAAGCGGTCGCTGAGCACCCAGTCGCCGCGCGCGAGCGCCGGCTCGATGACGCGGGCCAGATGTTCGCGACGCGCCGCGAACATCAGCAAGGCTTCGGTTTCGAGATCCATGCGCTCGTGCAGCAACAACTCGCGCAGCGTCTCGCCGAGCGGGGTGCCGCCCGGCTCGCGCGTGGTGATCACACCGCGGCCGCCCTCGCCGACCTTCTCCTCGAGGCGCTCGCGAAACCACGCCAGATGCGTCGTCTTGCCCGCACCATCTATGCCCTCGAAGGTAATGAACTTGCCTCGCGCCATCTTATGGTTGACCTCTTATAAATCTGTCGACGGCCTTGTTGTGGTCGCCGAGCGTATCGGAGAACTCGCTGCTGCCGTCCCCCCGCGACACGAAATAGAGTGCGCCGGTGGCTGCCGGGTTCATCGCGGCCTCGAGCGACGCCGCTCCGGGCAGCGCGATGGGCGTTGGCGGCAGCCCCCGGCGCGTGTAGGTGTTGTAAGGCGTATCCGTCTGCAAGTCGCGCTTGCGCAGCCGGCCCGGATAGCTCTCGCCCATGCCGTAGATGACGGCGGGATCCGTCTGCAGCGGCATGCCGATGCGCAGCCGGTTGGCGAAGACGGCGGCCACGAGCGGACGATCCGACGGCTTGCCCGTCTCCTTCTCGATCAGCGAGGCCATGGTCAGCGCCTCGTAGGGCGTGGCATAGGGCAACCCCGGCACACGCTGCGACCATGCACGCGTAAGCTGCTGCTGCATCAGCCGATAGGCTCGGCGGTACACCTCGATGTCGCTCGCGCCCTTGTCGAACAAATAGGTGTCCGGAAAAAAGAGCCCTTCGGCGCTCGTACGGCCGGCTTCGACGGCGCCGATCGCGGCGAGCAGTTGTGCATCGGTCATGCCGGCCGTGTCGTGCCTGAGCGACGGATCGGCATCGATCTCCGCTCTCATGCGCTTCACGGTCCAGCCTTCGATGATCGTCACGACGTCTTCGTTCGTATCCCCGAGCGCGAGCTTCTGCAGGATCTCATAAGGGGTAACGCCGGCCTTGAATTCGTAATTGCCCGACTTGAGCCGGCTTTGCAGGCCCAGCGCCCGTGTCATGAGCACGAATGGTTCGGTGGCGAGCGGCACGCCGCCGCGCACGAGTTGCAGCGCCACGCTGCGAACGCTGCTGTGCGGCTTGATGGTGACGTCGACGGTACCGGCCAGCGTCACGGGACGCGTCGCCCAGTAATACCCGCCTGCAACGGCGAGTGCAAGCAGTACGACGGCTGCTACCCCTGAAACGAGGCACTTCTTCAACAGGGACATGGAAACAAGGCTCGGATGGACCCCATATAATACTTGTTCGTCTCCGCCGAAGTCAGGATTGACTAGTCACCGAATTCATGAACGCCGCTCCCGCCCCCGATACACCGCACGCACCGACACAGCCCACGCCCCGCCCAAGTGGCGCCGAGTACGAATCGGCCCTCACGCGCGGCGCCTTCATGATGCTGGAGCAATTCGGCGTCATCGAGGCCTCGGGCGATGACGCCGCCGTGTTCCTGCACAACCAACTGACGAACGACGTTCAGCATCTCGATGCCGCCAGCGTACGGCTCGCCGGCTACTGCTCGGCGAAGGGCCGGCTGCTTGCGTCGATGCTCGTCTGGCGCGCCGGCGAGTCCATTCGTCTCCTGAGCGACCGCACCGTCGTCGCGGGCCTCCAAAAGCGGCTCGCCATGTTCGTGCTGCGGGCCAAGGCCAAGCTCGTCGACGCGAGTGCGGAGGTCGCGGCCGTGGGTTTTGCCGGCGACGTGCGCGAGGCGCTGTCCACGCTCTTCGACGCGTTGCCGGATGGCGTCCACGTCCATGTGGCGGGCCCCGCCGGTTCGCTGATCCGCGTACCGGATGCGCGAGGGCGGGCACGCTATCTCTGGATCGGCACGCGGGCCGAGATCGCGGCACGACTGCCCGCGCTCGAAAGCCGGCTCGCCCGTGTTTCGCCCGCAGTGTGGGATTGGCTCGACATCCAAGCCGGCGAACCGCGTATTTCCGCCCCCGTCGTGGAGCAGTTCGTGCCGCAGATGGTCAATTTCGATGTGCTCGGCGGCGTCAACTTCCGCAAGGGCTGCTATCCCGGCCAGGAAGTCGTCGCGCGCAGTCAATACCGGGGCACGATCAAGCGGCGCACGGCGCTCGCACATATCGGCGAAGCTGCCGAGGTGCGCGCGGGCCTCGAACTCTTTCATTCGGCCGATCCTGGCCAGCCTTGCGGGATGATCGTCAACGCAGCCCCGGCGCCGGGCGGCGGGTTCGACGCGCTCGTCGAGATCAAGCTCGCCGCGCTGGACGCGGGCACCGTGCATCTGGGCGCGGCCGACGGTCCCGCCTTGGCGTTCGAGGCGCTGCCTTACGCCCTGCCGGCCGAAATGTGAGCGGCGGCCCGACGTGTGCCTGATCGTGTTCGACTGGCGCCCCGACGTGGCGCAAGGGGTCTTATTCACACTCGCCGCAAACCGCGACGAGTACTTTCGGCGCGCCACCGAACCGCTGGAATGGTGGCGCGATACGCCACGGGTGCTGGCCGGACGTGACCTCGAAGGCGGCGGGACGTGGCTCGGCGTTTCGCGCGATGGCCGTTTCGCCGCGCTCACGAACTATCGCGCGCCGCGTGAAGTTCGACCCGACGCGCCCACGCGCGGAAAGCTCGTGGCCGACTTTCTGGGCGGCGAACCGATGGCGCCGCTCGAGTATCTGACGCGGGTTGCCGAGCGCGGCGCGGTCTATAACGGGTTCAACCTTCTCGCCGGCGATTTCAACCGCCGCGAGCTCGGCTGGTACTGCAACCGTGGAGACCTGCCACCGTCGCTGCTGTCGCCCGGCACACACGGCATCTCGAATGCGGTGCTCGACGCGCCATGGCCGAAGCTCAGGTGCAAGCGCGCCGAACTGGCGGCACTCGTGGCCGAGCGCGGCGGCGACGTGCCGCTTGCGAGCCTCATCGCCATGATGCGCGATACGAGCGTCGCCGGCGATGACGAGTTGCCCTTTACGGGGGTGCCGCTCGAATGGGAAAGAGCGCTGTCGGCCGCCTTCATCGAGACCCCTGAGTACGGCACGCGCGGCTCGACCGCGCTGCGCGTACGAGACAGCGGCGGCAAGCTCGGCTTCGATATCCTGGAAATCAGCGACGACGATGGTTCGCATCGGTTGCGCCGCCCTGGGGACGTCGAACGCAAATTCGCATTCGACGCCGAGCCGTCGCGCTGAGCGCGCGCTACGACGGGGCTCCGGCTTGCGGCTGTGCGGCGGCAGCCGGCAGTGGGCGGACCATCTCGATGTGGGCGAGCCCCTGGGCGTCGAACGCGTCGCCGACGGGTACGAACCCGTGCCGCCGGTAGAACGGCTCGACGCGGCACAGTGCGTAGAGTCTCACCTCGGCGTGACCGCGCAGCGCCGCGTGGGCCAGCAGTGTTTGCAGCAGGCGGGAGCCGACGCCGCCGCGTCTCGCCTCCAGTACGACGGCAAGCCGCCCGATCGCACCTTCGCGCAGCAGCCGCGCCGTTCCGAGCGCGCAGCGCGACTGATTCGTCACGCCGTACGCGACCACATGGAGCGCATCGAGATCCGCATCGTCGGAGTCGTACAGCGCCGCGACGCCCTGCTCCCGCGCGAAAACCGCATTGCGGACCGTCGTGGCGTCGGCACCGAGCCTTGTCCAGTCGCCCACCTCCAACTCGATCTCATGCATCGTTGCCTCCATTCTCGAAAGGGGCAGCCGTTGCAGGCGGGCGAGACGCCCCGCGCCGCTCAGGTGCCGGGCGGCGGCGTCGGATCGCTCGGCGGACGCTGCTCGACGATTTCCTCGTGGCGCCTGCGGATACTGGGCAGGATCGCGGCATGAGGAAAGACGTAAAAGCGCTTCTCGCGCACCGCGTCGAACGCGGCGTCGGCGATCTGCATCGCGCTCAGGCGCCCTGCGCGCACCGCGCTGCGCACGGCCTTGCGGGCGAGGATCTGCGAGGCGGTCGGGGCGGCCTCGTTGCGCCAACGCTCGGGCCTCGCACGCTCGGCATTCGCGATGCCCGTCGGGGCGAATGCCGGGCTCAGCAACGAACAGCCGACGCTCTTACCGACGAGGGCCAAGTCGTGATACAGCGTTTCGGTCAGCGCGACGACGGCATGTTTCGAGGCGTTGTACACGCCCATCATCGGCGGCGCGAGAAAGCCGGCTACCGACGCCGTGTTGACGATGTGAGCCGGTTCGTTCTGCGCGAGCATGATCGGCGCGAAAACGCGCACGCCGTGCGCGACGCCCATGACATTCACGCCGAAGATCCATTCCCAGTCGTGCGCGCTCATCTCCCAAAGCAGCCCGCCCGCGCCCACGCCCGCATTGTTGAAAAGCAGGTGGACCTTCCCGAAGGCGTCGATCGCACGTGCCGCCAACGCTTCGACGGCTTGCCCATCGGATACGTCCGTCGGCACGGCAATCGCGTCCGCGCCTGCGGCGCGGAGCACGTCGACCGCCGCCGATAGAGCAGTTGCATCGATATCGGCCAGTACGAGCTTCATCCCGAGCGCGGCCGCCTTGTCGACGAACGCGCGACCAAATCCGCTTGCCGCACCGGTGACGACCGCAACGTTTCCTGCGAACTGCTCCATGGATCCTGTCTTCCTGCCGTGCCGTCAGCCGAGTTTGACGAGTTGCTTGCCGAAGTTCGCGCCTTTGAGCACGCCCATCAATGCCTGCGGCGCCAGCTCGATGCCTTCGACGATGCTTTCGCGATAGCGCAGCTTCTTTTGCGCGATCAGCGATGCGAGCTCCGACAGCGCCTGCGGCCAGACGTCGAGGTGCTCGGTCACAATGAAGCCTTGAACCATCAGGCGCATCGTCAGGATAATCGACGGATGCTTGATCGGTGCCGGCGCGCCGTCGTAGCCCGAAATCATGCCGCACATCGCGATCCGCCCGAACGGGTTCATGCGCGCGAGCGTCGCGTCGAGCACCGCCCCACCGACGTTCTCGAAGCAGCCGTCGACGCCGTCCGGCGTGGCGGCCGCCAGATCCTTGTAAAGCTGGCCCGCCTTGTAGTCGACACAGGCGTCGAAGCCTAGTGTATCGACGACGTAACGGCACTTCTCCGCACCGCCCGCGACCCCGACCGCACGGCATCCGCTCAGCTTCGCAAGCTGGCCGACGACGCCACCCACCGCGCCGCTCGCCGCGCTGACGACGATCGTCTGGCCGGCGCGGGGGCCGATGATCTTGTTGAGTCCGTACCACGCCGTGACGCCGGGCATGCCGGCCGCGCCGAGGAACGCCGAAAGCGGCACCGCGCGATCGTCGACCTTGCGCAGCCCCGCTCCGTTCGACGTACCGAACGTCTGCCAGCCGAACATGCCCGTAACCTTGTCGCCGACGAGGAACTCGGGATGCTTCGATTCGACGACGACGCCCGCCGTTTCACCGATCATCACTTGGCCGAGCGGCTGCGGCGCCGCATACGACTTTGCATCGTTCATACGGCCGCGCATGTAGGGGTCGATCGAGAGCCATTCGTTGCGCACGCGTAATTGCCCGTCGCGCAGCGGCTCGAGCGGGGTATCGACGAGCTTGAAGTTCTCGGCGCTCATCGCGCCTTCGGGGCGCGACACAAGCAGTATCTGACGATTCGTTGCGGTCATGGCCACTCCTTTTTGCTTGGGGCTGCGCGACTGCGATACGACCGATGCCCGGCGTCCGTCCTCAGCCGTCGCTCGGTCCCGGCTTGCCTGCCGCGGTGGGCCGGCGACGCTGCTCGACTACGTCGCGGCCCACCGCGAGCCGGCGCATGTACTTGAAAGTACCGATCGCCTTGGCGACGAAATGCCCTTCGCTATCGCGCACCTCGCCCTCGCAGTAAGCCATCGTCGTGGAGCGATGCAGCACGCGACCAAACGCGCGCAGCTCGCCGCGGCCGGGCTGCAGGAAGCTGACCTTCATTTCGACCGTGACGACACCGATTCCACCGCCCGCGAGGCTGCGCGCAGCCGTGGCGAGCGCGACGTCGGCGAGCGTCATCGTGACGCCGCCATGCGCGATCTGCCACGTATTCAAATGGCTGTCGGCCAGCGCGAGGGCGACTTCGCTCTCGCCGCCGGCCGCCGCGACGAGACGCACGCCGAGATGATCGATGAATGGGCTTTCGATCGCGAGCCCGGCGTCACCCACTTGCTCATGCGAATCGGACATCGACTGACCTTTCAGCTCAACACGTGTAATCGACGCACTCGCGCGATTCGCGCACCGCGCCGATGAATGCCTTCAACGCTTCGTGAGTGGGGTGCACTTGATAAGCGTCGAGCGCCGCCTTGTCGGCGAAATCGGACACGAGCACGACGTCATAGGTCGATTCGAGGCCCGGCGCCGCGATGCCGACCTCGAGCCGGACAATGCCTGGCACGATATCGCGGCACCCTTCGAGCTTTTCCTTCAGCTTGAGCGCGTTTTCGGTGCGCGTCGCCCCTTCGGCCTGCTCCTTGAGCTTCCACATGACGATGTGTCGAATCAATCTCGGCTCCTTCGTTCGCAAAATGGTTCGGTAGCGACGCATGATACTCGTTTCGCCGGTGCCGGGCTTAGCCCCCGCTTTTCCGTCGCTTTCGCCCTCGTTCCCGCTCGCTCAGTCTCGTGCAAGCGCATCCACGGGCGCGAGGCGCGCCGCTCGTCGCGCCGGGACGTAGCCGAACAACACGCCCACGAGCGTCGAGCATGCAAAGGCCGCGACGACCGAACGCGCCGAATACACCATCCGCCAGCCATCGACGAAAAGCGTAAAAATGCCGCCCGCCACGAGCGACAACGCCACGCCGAGCACGCCGCCCGCGAGGCATACGAGTACCGCTTCGGCGAGAAACTGCTGCATCAGATCGCCGCGGCGCGCGCCGACGGCTGCGCGGATGCCGATTTCGCGCGTACGCTCCGCGACCGACACGAGCATGATATTCATCACGCCAATGCCGCCGACGACCAGCGAAATGACTGCCACCGAGGTGAGCAGCAAGGTCAATGTCCGACCCACGCCCTCCGCCGTTTTCACGACGCTGTCGATGTTGTAGGTGAAGAAATCCTTGCGCCCGTGCCGACGCGTGAGCAGCCCGACAATGGCGGCCTCCGCCGCTTCGGCCGGCTCGCCCGCGCCAATGCGCACCGTCAGGCTGTCGACCCCGCGCTGGCCGAAGAGCCGGGCGCCGGCGGTGGAGTAAGGAACCCAGAGATTCGGTGTCGCACCGGTGCCGAACATGCCGCTGCGGTCAGCCGTCACGCCGATGACGACGCAGGGTACGTTGCCTACGAGCACGATCTGGCCGAGCGGGTTTGCCTGCTCGCCGAACAGTGCGCGGCGTGCATGGCGATCGATAACGGCGACCTGCGCGTACCGGCGCACGTCGCGTTCGCCGAACGCGATTCCGTGCGCGATCGCGAGCCCGCGCACACGAAAGAATTCGCCGCTCACACCCGAGACGAGCGCGTCGACCGCAAGCCGGCCGCGCCGCACCGGCAGCGATCGGCTCGTTGCCGGCGTGACGGCTTCGGCGAAGCGGGCCTCGCGCAGAGCATCGCCATCGGCGGGCACGAGCGTGCGAATCGACGCGGCCTCCGGGTCGCCCCAGTCCTTGCCCGGATAGATTTCGATCGTATGCGTGCCCATGCGGCTCAGATCCTCGAGCATGTAGCGCTTGGCTCCTTCCCCGATGGCGACGATGGATACCACCGACAGAATGCCGATGACGATGCCGAGCATCGTGAGCAGCGTGCGAAGCCGATGCGCGGCGAGGGCCGAGCCCGCCATGCGGCAGGCCGCGAGAAAGCGGCCGAATGCGGCACCGCGGCGCGGTGCCTCGGACCTCGCGGTGCGCTCGCCTGTCATGGCGCGGCCTGGCGCCGCGATCTCCGGCGTTTCGCCTGCCGGCTTACGATCGGCCGTATCCCTGACGATCGCGCCGTCGCGCAGCTCGACGATCCGGCCCGCCTGCCGCGCCACCATCGGATCGTGAGTGACCACGACGATCGTATGACCGAGCGCGTGCAGCTCGTGCAGGATGGCAAGCACCTCGTCGCCGCTCGCGCTGTCGAGCGCGCCCGTGGGCTCGTCCGCGAGGATGACCTCGCCGCCCGTCATCAATGCCCGCGCGACGCTCACGCGCTGTTGCTGGCCACCCGAGAGCGCGTTCGGCCGCCGACCGACGTGTTCCGTCAAGCCAAGGCGCGCAAGCAGCTTTAGCGCACGTGCCCGACGCGCGGCTCGCGGCATGCCCGCGTAGACGGCCGGCACCTCGACGTTGGCTGCCACACTCAGGTGCGGGAGCAGGTGGTATCGCTGGAAAATGAAGCCGAACCGTTCGCGGCGCAGTCGCGCAAGCGCGTCAGGCGACAGTGAGGCCGTGTCGATGCCGCCCACGGTGTAGCGTCCCGTGCTCGGCGTATCGAGACAGCCAAGCAGATTCATGAGCGTCGACTTGCCCGAGCCGGACGCGCCGACGATGGCCACGAATTCGCCCGCCGCGATCGTCAGATCGATGGCGCGCAGGACGGTGACGGCCTCCTCGCCGTCGCCGAAGCGGCGCGTGATGCCGGCGAGCGCGAGCAGCGGCGCGCGGGCCGCCCTCATGCGCCCTCGCCCCCCGCCGACTGAGGCTGCGCCTCGCCAATGACGACGCGCTCGTGCTCGAGCAGTCCGGCGACGATTTCCGCACTCACGTTGTTGTTGATTCCGACCGCCACCGGGCGCACGCGCGCGTGCCCCTTGGCATCGACGACCCGCACGGCGTACCGGCCATCGGCCGTTTTTTCGCCGAGCGCGGATACCGGCACGACCAATGCCCGAGAGGCACTCCCGAGCACGATGACGACCTGCGCGGTCATGCCGATGCGCAAGCGGCCATCCGGATTCGGCACGTCGAAGCGCGCATGATAGTAGACCGCCGCGCCGGATGCCTTGCCCGTCTTCGTTGCGGCGGCTGCATGCGCGCCTTGCGTCTCGGCGAAATCGGCGGGCGCGGGGTCGACACTGGCAAGGCGGCCCTCGTGACGGCGCTCGGGCTCGCCGAGGATCGTGAAATAGGCGCGCTGGCCCGGGACGATCCGTACGACATCCGCTTCCGATATTTCCGCCTTGACCGTCATCGCATCCAACTGCGCCAGCTTCAGGATGACGGGCGCCTGCTGTTCGGCGATGAGCGTTTGCCCTTCCTGCGCAACGATGGCGACCACCTCGCCGTCCATCGGCGCGAGGATCCGCGTATAGCCCACCTTGGCCCGAGCTTTGTCCACCTCCACGCGCGATTTGGCCAGCAGGACGTCCAGCGACGCCAATTGCGCTTCGGCCACGGCGAGTGCGGCATGCGCGCGTTCGGCCAGCTCGCGGGATGCCGCGCCGAGCGACGCCATGGCCTGCGCGCGTGAGTTTGCGCGCCGGGCCTCTTCGAGGCGCGCCGCCGCGGCACGCCGCTGAGCGCGCGTATCGGCTTGAGCCAACCGCGCTTCGCGCAATGCATGCTGCGCGAGCGTGGGATCGATCTGGGCGAGCGGCTGCCCGCGCTTCACGCGTTGTCCGAGCTTCACGAAAACGAACTGTAGTTGACCTGAGACCTGCGCGCCGACATCGACCCCGCGCTGTGCATGCAGCGTGCCGGCTGCCAGCACCGCATCCTCGATGTCGGCGCGCACCACCGCGGTGCTCAGGTAGCGTGCCGGCTCGCGGCCGCCAAAATGACGCACTGCGTACGCGGACAGTGCCGCGCACATGGCGAGGGCAGCGAGAGAGGCCACCACGAGCGGGCGGCGGCGAGCAGGTTTCATGTCGGCCAGATGCGCGTATCGAATGCAAAGCTCGCTACGCTAGCGCACCGTCGGAGGCCGCGCGGCGAGCGCCCGGCGATTCGGACGATCGGCGGACCGTGCCGCGTCTCAGGTGCGTGCCGCCACCTCGTCGGCACGCATGCGCAGCACGCCGGCTGCGGCCATGTCGCGCCAGGCGCGTTCGAGCGAGCCGCCGAGGTCGATGGCACGGCAGGCGTCCTCGACCACGATGGCTTCGAACCCCGCGGCGCGCGCGTCGAGCGCCGTCCAGGCGACGCAATAGTCGGTGGCAAGCCCGCAGCACCAGACACGTCTCGCACCCGATTCGCGCAGATAGCCCGCAAGGCCCGTCGGCGTTTTGCGGTCGGCCTCGATGAAGGCCGAGTAGCTGTCGATGTCGCGCCGATAGCCCTTGCGGATGACGAGGCGCGCGTGCGCGATGTCGAGCGCGGCGTGCAGCGCGGCGCCTCGCGTGCCCTGCACGCAGTGCACGGGCCACAGCACCTGTTCCCCATAGGGCAGCGCCAGCATCTCGAACGGCGCGCGGCCAGGATGGTTGGCGGCGAACGATACGTGCTCGGACGGATGCCAGTCCTGGGTCAGCACGACGTGCTCGAACGTGCGCGCCAGCCGGTTCGCGATCGGAACGACCTCGTCGCCGCGCGCGACCGCCAACGCGCCGCCGGGCATGAAGTCGTTCTGCATATCGACGACGAGCAATGCGTCTTCGCCTCGCCTCATGGTCATGGTGATCCTCTCGCTATCCCCGAGCAAAGTCCGTTGCAAAGCGGTTAAAGGCGGTCACGCGCCGAAGCGCCCGCCGTCGCGGGCCGTCTCGGCCAGCAGCGGCGCGATGACGAACGCCTCGCCATTGGGCTGCGACGCGTACCGTTCGATGGCCGCCGCGACGTTGGCGAGCCCGACCGTCTGCGCATAAAACATCGGTCCGCCGCGCCATGCCGGAAAGCCATAGCCGTTCAGATACACCGCGTCGATATCGGAGGCTTTGGCTGCGATGCCGTCGGCGAGGATCCGGGCGCCCTCGTTCACGAGCGCATAAACGAGCCGCCCGACGATTTCCTCGTCGCCGATCGCGCGCGGTTTGCTGCCGATAGCCTCACGGTGCGCGGCGATGATGGCCTCGATAGCCGGCGACGCGTGCGGCTCGCGCTCGCCCGGGCGATAGTCGTACCAGCCGGCGCCCGTCTTCTGCCCGAACCGGCCGGCTTCGCAAACGCGATCCGCGATGCGCGGATACGGCAGTCCGGGCGCCTCTCGATATCGCCGCTTGCGGATCGCCCAACTGATGTCGTTGCCGGCGAGGTCGCTCATGCGAAACGGCCCCATCGCAAAGCCGAAATGCTCGATGGCGGCATCGATCTGCGCCGGCGAAGCGCCTTCCTCCACGAGGTAAAGCGCCTGCTTCAGATACGGCTCCACCATGCGGTTGCCGATGAACCCGTCGCAGACGCCGGAAACCACAGCGGTCTTGCCGATCGCGCGCGCCACGCGCATCACCGTCGCCAGCACGTCCTTCGCCGTCTGCGCGCCGCGCACGACCTCCAGCAGCTTCATGACGTTGGCTGGACTGAAGAAATGCATGCCGAGCACGTCGCCGGGCCGCTTCGTGACGGCCGCGATACGATCGACGTCGAGTGTCGACGTGTTCGTCGCCAGGATGGCGCCGGGCTTGGCGATCGAATCGATGCGCGCGAAGACCTCGGTCTTTACGTCCATTTCCTCGAAGACCGCCTCGATCACGAGGTCCGCATCGGCGAGCGCATCGTACGACAGCGTCGGCGCGATGCGTGCGAACCTCGCGTCCCGCGTGGCCTCGTCGAGCCTGCCCTTGCGCACACTCGCGTCGTAATTGCGCCGGATATCCGCGAGGCTGCGCTGCAGCGGCGCTTCGGCGATGTCGACGAGCGTGACGGGCACGCCCGCGTCGGCGAAGCACATGGCGATGCCGGTGCCCATCGTGCCCGCCCCCACGATGCCCACGCGGCGAATCTCGCGCACGGGTGTGGACGCCGGCACGTCGGCAATCTTCGTCGCAGCCCGTTCGGAGAAAAACGCATGCCGCAACGCTCGGCTCTCAGGTGTTTGCGACAGCGCCTCGAAACACGACCGCTCGAAAGCGAGCCCCGCTTCGAAGCCCGCCACGATGCCGCGCTCGATCGCATCGATGCATTTGGCAGGCGCCGGCAGCGGCGGCGCAGCCTTGGCAAGCCGTTCGCGTGCCGCCGCAAGTACCTGAGGCACGTGCTCCGCATCGATCGGCCGGTCGCGCAACAGTGCGCCGCGCCCGCTGGCCTGCGGGCCCCCGGCCCGGGCTGCGAACTGTGCTGCGAACCGGAGCGCGGCCTCGCGTAGCTGGGCGTCGTCGACTATTTCGTCGAACAGCGCGGTTTCCGCCAACGCCTGTGCCTTTACCGCATTGCCCGAGACGATGAGATCGATCGCGCGCGCGACGCCAACCCCGCGAGGCAGCCTTTGCGTGCCGCCGGCACCGGGCAAAAGGCCGAGCTTCACTTCGGGCAAGGCGATGCGCGCGCCTCGGCCGGCGATGCGATACCGCGCGCCCATTGCCAGCTCCAGCCCGCCGCCCATCGCGAGACCGCCGAGCGCGGCCACCACCGGCTTTGCGCTTGCTTCGAGCGCGGCAATGACGGCCGGCAAGTCGGGCGAGGCGGTCGCCGCCGGCGTGCCGAATTCGGCAATGTCGGCGCCTCCCGAGAAAACCTCCCCTTTACCGGTCAGCACGATGGCGACCGCCGCCGGATCGGCCAACGCCCGCTCGAGCGCCGCGGCGATGCCTGCGCGCAGCGCCGCACCGAGCGCGTTGACAGGCGGATGGTCGAGCGCGATGAACGCAACCCCGTTGCGAAGCGTGTACTCCACTGGCATCGATGGCCTCCGCTGGCGGGCGCTTTTTCGCCCAATTCAGGTAGGATACAGGCGGCCCGGCCGCCTCGCCGCGGCGAGCGCATCGTTCGGGCGAGGCGGCGCGAATGCTACGCGAGCGACGCGTCCTGCGCGCCGGGAAGCGCATGATGGCGGAACATCTCGCGCAGCTTCATCTTCGAGAGCTTGCCCGTGGCCGTATGGGGAAGCTCGGGGACGAAGACGACGTCGTCGGGTACCCACCATTTCGCGACCTTGCCTTCGTAGAAGGCCAGCAACGCCTCGCGCGTGAGTGCGCTGCCGGTCGGCCGCCGGACGACTACGAGCAGCGGCCGCTCGCCCCATTTCGGGTGCAGGCATGCGATGCAGGCGGCCTCCGCCACGTCCGGATGGGCGATGGCCACGTTCTCGACGTCGCTCGAGCTGATCCACTCGCCCCCCGACTTGATCACGTCCTTGCTGCGATCGGTAATGTGCAGGAAGCCTTCTTCGTCGATCGTGGCCACGTCGCCGGTCGGAAACCAGCCGTCGACGAGCGGGGACTCGTCGCTCCCGAAGTAGCGCTCGATGACCCACGGGCCGCGCACGTAGAGATCCCCAAATGCCGCGCCGTCGCGCGGCAACTCGCGCCCATCGGGGCCGACGACCTTCATGTCGACGCCGAAGATGACCGTGCCCTGCTTCTCGAGCAGTCGCCGCTGCGCGTCCCGCGGTCTTTGCGACTGCTCCCAGTTCAGACGCGCGAGTGTGCCGAGCGGCGACATTTCAGTCATGCCCCATGCGTGGATGACGCGTACGCCGTACTCGTCCTCGAAGGTGCGCAGCATGGCGGGCGGACAGGACGATCCGCCGATGACGGTGCGCTCGAGCGACGAGAACCGCCCGCCGGCGTTGCGTACGTGAGCAAGCAGCCCCATCCAGACGGTGGGAACGCCCGCCGAGAACGTTACGCGCTCGGTCTCCATCAGTTCGTGGAGCGACTTGCCGTCGAGATCCTTGCCGGGCAGCACGAGCTTGGCGCCCGTGAGCGGCGCCGCATGCGGAATGCCCCAGGCGTTGACGTGGAACATCGGCACGACGGGCAACACGGAATCGCGCGCGCTCAGGCCCATCGCATCGGGCAGCGACGCGCCGTAGGCATGCAGCACGACCGAACGGTGCGAATAGAGTGCGCCCTTGGGGTGCCCCGTCGTGCCCGACGTATAGCAGAGATAAGACGCCTGCCGCTCGTCGAACTCCGGCCACTCGAACTCGCCCGATTCCGCGCCGACGAGCGATTCGTAGCACAGGACGGGCACACCGGGCAGCGCGGGCATGTGCGTCTCGTCGGCGAGAGCGATCCAGCCTTTGACGCGCGGGCAGCGCGGCGCGAGCGCGGCAACGAGCGGCGCGAACGTGACGTCGAAGAGTACGTAGCGGTCGTCCGCGTGGTTGACGATGTAGCCGATCTGCTCGGGAAAGAGCCGCGGGTTGATCGTATGGCAGACGGCCCCCAGACCGGGAATGCCGTAGTAGGCCTCCAGATGGCGGTAGCCGTTCCAGGCGAGCGTGGCGATACGCTCGCCTGGCGCCACGCCGAGCCGCATCAGCGCCTGGGCGAGCTGCCGGGCGCGTTTTTCGCAATCGCGGTAGGTATAGCGGTGGATGTCCCCTTCGACGCGCCGCGAGACGATCTCGGTGCCAGCCGCGTAGCGAGCGGCATGGCGGATCAGCATCGAGACATTCAACGGCACATCCATCATTCGGCCCTGCAACGGCATCGTCATGGCAGTTGTCTCCCAGGTGTCGCGCGCCGGTGCCCCGCCACGGCGAGCCCGCGGCGGTGGCCGACGCGTCGCCGGACGGCGCCTTACAATATCGGCTAACCGTGAGGCAACTCAACATGTCGTTTTCCCCAAGCATTGCCGAAGCATCGGCGCCGCTTGCCGCGCTGGGCCAGGCGCTGCGTGCCGAGCGCGACGGCTCGTTCGCCGGGCTCGGCAGCGCGTTTCACACGCGCTTGCCGGCCGCTGCCTTGCCGGCGCCGTACCTCGTCGGCTTTTCGTCCGATGCCGCCAGGCTCCTCGGGCTCGCCCCCGCGCTTGCCGAGGACCCGGCCTTCGCCGAATTCTTCAGCGGCAACGGCACGCGCGACTGGCCCGCTTCCGCCCTGCCGTACGCGTCCGTCTACTCCGGCCATCAATTCGGCGTCTGGGCCGGCCAACTGGGCGACGGCCGTGCTCTTTCGCTCGGCGAACTCGCGCATGAGGGCGAGCGCTACGAACTGCAGTTGAAGGGCAGCGGCCGCACGCCCTACTCGCGTATGGGCGATGGCCGCGCGGTGCTGCGCTCGTCGATCAGAGAGTTCCTCTGTTCGGAGGCGATGCACCATCTCGGTATTCCGACCACGCGCGCGCTGTGCGTGATCGGCTCCGACCAGCCCGTGCGCCGCGAGGAGATCGAAACGGCCGCCGTGGTGACGCGGGTCGCGCCGAGCTTTGTGCGCTTCGGTCACTTCGAGCACTTCTACGCGGCCGATCGCGCCGACGCGCTGCGCGCGCTTGCCGACCATGTGATCGAACGTTTCTATCCGGCCTGCCGCGGCGCGGAAGACCCGTACCTCATGCTGCTCGCCGAAGTGGTGACGCGCACGGCCGATCTGATGGCGCAATGGCAGGCCGTGGGGTTCTGCCACGGTGTCATGAATACCGACAACATGTCGATTCTCGGTCTCACGATCGATTACGGACCGTTCGGTTTTCTCGACGGCTTCGATGCGAACCACGTCTGCAACCACTCGGATACGCAGGGCCGCTACGCCTATCGCATGCAGCCGCAAATCGGCTATTGGAACTGCTTTTGCCTCGCTCAGGCGCTGCTGCCGCTGATCGGCGCCGGCCGCGACGAGCACGTGCGCGCCGAACGCGCGGTTGCCGACGCGCAGCAGGCCCTCGAGGGCTTCAAGGCCCGTTTCGCGCCGGCCTTCGAGCGCCGCATGCGCGACAAGCTCGGCTTGGCGCTCGACGAGCCCGGCGACGACAAGCTCGTCGACCGGCTGCTGGAGCTGATGCATGCGAGCCGAGCCGACTTCACGATTACGTTTCGCACCCTCGCGCGTCTCTCGAAGCACGACGCGGGCGGCGATGCGCCGGCTCGCGACATGTTCCTCGATCGTGACGCGTTCGATCGCTGGGCTGCCGACTACCGCGCGCGTCTCGCGCGCGAGACGCGCGACGACGAAACGCGCCGGGCCGCGATGAACCGCGTCAATCCGAAGTATGTGCTGCGCAATCACCTGGCGGAAACGGCGATCCGGCGCGCGACCGATAAGGACTTTTCGGAGGTGGAGCGGCTAGCGGCGATATTGCGGCGCCCGTTCGACGAGCAGCCCGAGTTCGAGGCTTACGCGGCCCCGCCGCCCGAATGGGCGAGCGAGCTTTCGGTGAGCTGTTCGTCCTGAGCGCGCAGAGCCCCAGACGCCACTGCATCCGTCAGGCCCTGCGCAACGTATCTATCGACGAGCGGCGCACGATCCGCGCCGCGCCCAACCCGGCGCCCGCTTCGCGGGGCGCCCCTCTGATGGAGAGACATCGATATGAACCCTCGCACCGATCCCCATGCTCCAGCATCCATCGGCGAAACGGGCGATCAAGGCTATCCGGTACGCAAGTCCGACGACGAATGGCGCACCGAGCTCAGTGACGTCGAGTACGAGGTCACGCGGCACGCGGCGACCGAGCGGCCGTTTTCCGGACGCTATTGGGACCACTGGGACCGCGGCATCTATGAGTGCGTCTGCTGCGGCACGCCGCTTTTCGAATCGTCGACCAAATTCGACGCGGGTTGCGGCTGGCCCAGCTATTTCAAGCCGATCAACGGCGAAGTGATCGAGGAGCGCACCGACCGCTCGCACGACATGCTGCGCATCGAGGTGCGCTGCAAGCAATGCGGTGCCCATCTCGGCCATGTTTTCGAAGACGGGCCGGCGCCTACGGGCTTGCGCTACTGCATCAATTCGGCTGCGCTACAATTCGAGGCCAAGTAGCGCCACCCCGCCGGGCCGCGACTGCCATGCGCGCTCGCGTCGCTTGCGGGCGTGGCGCGCGTGCCGGCTTTGACGCCGACGGCCGCCCGCGAGGGCGGCCGGTGCCCGGTGGCTGGCGCCCATTTTGTCGCATTACCCCGACGCCCCGGCCTTTCATGAAATTTCTGTTCGACCTGTTTCCGCTCATACTTTTCTTTGCCTCGTTCAAAATCTGGGGCATTTTTGCGGCCACCGCCGTTGCGATCGCGGCAACGCTCGTGCAGGTCGCATGGGTCGCCTTTCGCCATCGCAAGGTCGATACGCTGCTTTGGGTGAACCTTGCCGTGATCGTGCTGTTCGGCGGCGCCACGCTCGTGCTGCACGACCAGAAGTTCATTCAATGGAAGTTCACGGCCGTCTATTGGCTGTTTGCGGCCGGATTGCTCGGCGCCCGCTACGGGTTCCGCAAGAACTTCATCCGCACGATGATGGGCGAGCAGCTGACATTGCCCGATGCCGTATGGGACAAGCTCAACGCGGCATGGGCGGGGTTCTTCTTTACGCTGGGCGTCGTCAATCTCTGGGTCATCGCCAACTTCACCGCCGAGCAATGGTTCAATTTCAAGCTCTACGGAACGATCGGGGCGATGATCGTATTCATTGTCGCGCAAAGCCTCTGGCTCGCGAAATATATGAAGGAGGACTGAACGATGACGAACCTCCCCGCGACCGAGTTCGCTCACGCCGATCCGGCCCGGCGCATCGCGCTCATCGAATCCCGGCTGCGAGACGCGCTCGCAGCCTCGGCAGTGTCCGTGCGCGACGATAGCGCGCAGCATGCAGGCCATGCCGGCGCGGCCGCCGGCGGGCATTACACCGTCACCCTCGTCTCGTCCGCGTTCGGCGGCAAGGCCCGCGTGGCGCGCCACCGGCTGGTGTATGATGCGCTGGCCGATCTGATGCAGCGCGGCATTCATGCGCTCGCGATCATCGCCTACACGCCCGAGGAGTTCGCCCGACTGCACGATGGCGGCGCTTCGGCGCCTTGAGAGCCCCGCCGTCGCAGCCGCGTTCGCACTCCTCCGCATGCCTACTTCGAACCTTTCCAGCAAGGACCGTTAGGAACTTTCGATGACCTATAAGAAAACCCGTCTTTGGGTGCTGCTGGCCGCGTTCGCGGCAGCCCCCGCCTTCGCCCAGAACATCGCCGTCGTCAACGGCTCGCCGATTCCCAAGTCCCGCGCGGACGCGCTCATCGCCCAGCTCGCCCAGCAAGGCCAGCCCGATTCGCCGCAACTGCAGCAAGCCGTGCGCGACGAACTCGTCAACCGCGAGATTCTGATGCAGGAAGCCCTGCGCGAAGGCATCGCGAACCGGCCCGAGGTCAAGGCGCAAGTAGCCGTGGCGCAACAGACGGTCGTGCTGCGGGCGTTCATCGAGAACTACGTGAAGAGCCATGCGCCGAGCGACGCCGAGGTGAAGGGCCGCTATGACGAACTCGTCAAGCAAGCCGCCGGCCAGGAACTGCATCTGCACCACATCCTCGTGGAGGATGAAAAGACCGCAAAGGACCTCATCGCCAAGATCAAGGGCGGTGCCAGCTTCGAAGACCTCGCCAAGCAGTACTCGAAAGACCCGGGTTCGGCGAAGAACGGCGGCGACCTCGAATGGTCGAATCCCAAGGCCTATGTTCCTCCGTTCGCCGAGGCCTCGGAGCATCTCAAGAAAGGCGAGATCACCGATACGCCCGTGCATACGCAGTTCGGCTGGCACATCATCCGCCTCGACGATACCCGCCCGATCGCACCGCCGCCGTTCGAGCAGGTCAAGCCGCAAATCAGCCAACAGATCGAGCAGGAACGGCTGCAGGCCTTCGAGCAGCAGTTGCGCGCCCGCGCGAAGATTCAGTGACGAGCGGCGAGCGCTGTTTCGGCTCGGCCCCGCTCTCGTCGATCAGAACGAACAAAGCCGCCCTCGGGCGGCTTTGTTCTTTGTCGTTCGACCTGCGGCGCGCTCCATACGCATGAATGCCCGCGCCCGCGAGCCGGGGATACAGCCCGGCCCGCGCGGGCGACGTCAGCCGAGCCAGCGACGTGCGTTGCGGAACACGCGCATCCACGGGCTCGCTTCACCCCACCCTTCGGGATGCCAGCTCATCTGCACGGTGCGATGCACGCGCTCCATGTGCGGCATCAGTACCGTGAAACGGCCGTCGGGCGTCGTCACCGACGTGATCCCCTGCGGCGAGCCGTTGGGATTGAACGGGTAGCGCTCGGTCGCCTCGCCCCGGTGGTCGATGTAGCGCATCGCCACAGCGGCACGGGCGGCATCGCCTTGTTGGGAAAAATCGGCGAAGCCCTCGCCGTGAGCCACGGCCACCGGAATCCGCGAGCCTTCCATACCGGCGAAAAAGAGCGACGGCGAAGACTCCACGCGCACGAGCGCGAAACGCGCCTCGAACTGCTCGGACTTGTTGCGCGTGAACTTCGGCCATGCCTCGGCGCCCGGAATCATCGAAGCCAGGCTGCTCATCATCTGACAGCCGTTGCAGATGCCGAGTGCAAACGTATCGGGCCGAGCAAAGAACGCCGAGAACATCTCGGCCAGCATCGGATTGAAGCGGATCGTCTTGGCCCAGCCTTCGCCCGCACCCAGCACGTCACCGTACGAAAAGCCGCCGCACGCCACCGCGCCCGAGAAATCGGCCAGCGTGGCACGCCCCGCGAGCAGATCGCTCATGTGCACGTCATAGGCGTCAAAGCCCGCGCGATCGAACGCGTACGCGGTCTCGAGATGCGAGTTTACGCCCTGCTCGCGCAGAATCGCCACGCGCGGGCGCGCCCCCTTGCCGATGAACGGCATAGCCACATCTTCGGCCGGATCGAAGGCGAGATGCGGCACCATGCCCGGATCGCTGGCGTCGAGCAGTGCATCGTATTCGGCATCCGCACAGGCGGGGTTGTCGCGCAACCGCGCAATGCGCCAGCTCACCTCGCTCCAGGCGCGCTGCAAGTCGACGCGCGGCGCATCGTAGATCTTTTTCGCGTCACGATAGACCTCGATCGCGTCCCGCTCGTTCGGTTTGCCGATCACATGCGAGCAGGCCCCGAGGCCCTGCTCGCGCAACTTCGCGAGTACGGTGTCGCGCTCGTTCGCGCGAACCTGCACGACCGCGCCGAGTTCCTCGGCAAAGAGCGCCCGCAGCGTGCGATCTTCGCGGCGCCCGCTCGTCTGCTTCGCCCAGTCCTTCGCGTCGCCGTAATCGAATTCGTGCGAGGCGTCGAGCGTCAGCATGTCGATATTGAGCGACACCCCCGTATGCCCCGCGAATGCCATTTCACAGACGGTCGCCCACAGGCCGCCGTCCGAGCGATCGTGATACGCCAGCAGCAAACCGCCGGCATTGAGCGACTGAACCGCGGTGAAGAAGCGCTTGAGGTCTTCCGGGTCGTCCACGTCAGGCACCGCGTCGCCGACTTGCTGCGTCACCTGCGCCAGAATGCTGCCGCCGAGCCGCAGCTTGCCGCGCCCAAGATCGATCGCGATCAGCACCGTCTCGCCGACTTCGCTCGCGCGCCGCAACTGCGGCGTCAGATGCCCGCGGACGTCTTCCACGGGCGCGAACGCCGAGATGATGAGGGAAACCGGCGCGGCAACTTCCTTTGCCACGCCGCGCTCGTCCCATTTCGTTTTCATCGACAGCGAATCCTTGCCGACCGGAATGCTGATCCCGAGGGCCGGACACAGCTCCATGCCGATCGCCTTCACCGTGTCGAAAAGGGCCGCGTCCTCGCCGGGGCTGCCGCATGCCGCCATCCAGTTCGCAGAGAGCTTGAGCTTGTCGAGCGACGCGATGGGCGCCGCCGCGATGTTCGTAATCGCCTCGCCGACCGCCATACGACCCGAAGCCGGCGCATCGATGACGGCGAGCGGCGTGCGTTCGGCCATCGTCATCGCCTCGCCGCGAAAGCCCGCATAGTCGATCGTCGTGATCGCGCAGTCGGCCACCGGCACCTGCCACGGTCCAACCATCTGGTCGCGCACGCTCGTTCCGCCCACCGAGCGGTCGCCGATCGTGATGAGGAACGACTTGCTCGCAACCGTCGGGTGCTTGAGTACCGAGACGGCCAGTTCGGCCAGCGAAAGCCCCGTGACGTCTACGTCCGCGCGCACGGCCTTCACGCGCTCGACGTCGCGGTGCATGCGCGGCGGCTTGCCGAGCAGGACGTCCATCGGCATGTCGACCGGGTAAATCGCGGCGCCCTCGGCCTGGGCGTCGATGAGCTGCAACTGGCGCTCCTCGGTGGCCACGCCGACCACGGCGACCGGGCACCGCTCGCGCGCGCAGATCGCTTCGAACGCCGGCAGATCGGCCGGCGCAATCGCGAGTACGTAGCGCTCCTGCGCTTCGTTCGACCAGATCTCGCGCGGAGACAGCCCGCTTTCCTCGAGCGGCACCTGGCGCAGCTCGAAGCGTGCACCCTTGCCCGCGCCGTCCACGAGTTCCGGGAACGCGTTCGACAGCCCGCCCGCACCCACGTCGTGAATGCTCAGAATCGGGTTTTTCTCCCCGAGCTGCCAGCAGGCGTTGATGACTTCCTGCGCGCGCCGCTCGATTTCAGGATTGCCGCGCTGCACGGAATCGAAGTCGAGTTCGGCCGTATTCGCGCCCGTGGCCATCGAACTCGCGGCGCCGCCGCCCATGCCGATGCGCATGCCGGGGCCGCCGATCTGAATCAGCAGCGAGCCGGCCGGCAGTGTCTCCTTGTGCGTGTGCCCGTCCGAAATGTTGCCGATGCCGCCCGCGATCATGATCGGCTTGTGGTAACCGCGAACCTGGCCGCCGACATTCTGTTCGTAGACGCGGAAATAGCCGCCGAGATTGGGCCGGCCGAACTCGTTGTTGAAGGCGGCGCCGCCGAGCGGGCCGTCGATCATGATCTGCAGCGGTGCGGCGATGCGCTCCGGCCGCCCGTAGGGCCCGACGGTGTCGGCCGGATTGCGCTCCGCCAGCGGCGCGGCCGCGTCGCGCGCGTTCTCCCACGGCTCGATCGCGTCGGGAAGCATCAGGTTCGACACGGTAAAGCCCGTCAGACCGGCCTTCGGCCGCGCGCCGCGGCCGGTGGCGCCTTCGTCGCGAATCTCGCCGCCCGCGCCCGTGGCCGCGCCCGCGAACGGGGAAATGGCCGTTGGGTGGTTATGCGTTTCCACCTTCATGAGCGTGTGGGTCTGCTCGACATGGCGCCCATAACGCTCGCTTTCGCCGCTCTCGCCCGAGCCGTCCGCACCGGTGCGGCGCGGGAACCAGCGTTCGGCCTCGCCCCCCGCCATGATCGCGGAGTTGTCCGAATAGGCGACGATCGTGCCGTGCGGATTGAGTTTCTCCGTGTTCTTGATCATCTGGAAGAGCGACATGTCCTGCGGCTCGCCGTCGATCGTCCACTGCGCGTTGAAAATCTTGTGCCGGCAGTGTTCGCTGTTCGCCTGCGCGAACATCATCAGCTCGACGTCGCTCGGATTGCGCCCCAGCTTGCGGAACGCATCGACGAGATAGTCGATTTCGTCCTCGGCCAGCGCAAGGCCCAACTCGGCGTTGGCCCGCTCGAGCGCCCCGCGACCGGCGCCGAGAACGTCGACGGTCGCGAGCGGCTTGGCCGGCAACTCGTCGAACAGATGCAGTGCGTCGTCACGCGAGCCGAGCACGCTTTCGGTCATCCTGTCATGCAGCGCGGCCGCGATCGCGGCGCGTGCCTCGTCCGACACCGTTTTTTTCCCGCCTACCCCGAAAAGCCCCGCCTTGAGCACGATCGTGTACTCGATACCGCGCTCGATGCGGCGTACGTGCGTGAGCCCGCAGTGATGCGCGATATCGGTGGCCTTGCTCGCCCAGGGCGAGACGGTACCGAAGCGAGGCACGACGAGGAACGTCTCCGTGGCGCCGCGCGCCTCGCCCGCCGCGAACGGCGTGCCGTAATGAACGAGCGCCTCGATGCGCTCGCGGTCCGCTTCGCTGAGCGGCGTCAACGCGTTCACGAAGTGCAGATACTGCCCGCGCACGCCGACGATGTTCGGGTCGATCCGCGAGAGCGTTTCGAGCAGGCGGGTTTGACGGAAGTCGGACAGTGCCGAGGCACCGGGAAAACACGAGAAGTGAGCCATGAAAGGACGTGGGCGTCGATGAGCCGACCGATGCGCATTCGACCGCTCGCGCATGCGGAACGACATGAGGCGTAAGGAAGACCGCGATTATACCCCGAAGTCGCCTTCCAATAAGGGCGGACAGCGGATCTTCGTGTGCCCGCGACGCGCGACGGGAACACCGTTTCGCCCGCGCGGGCGAGGCGTATCGCCCGGTTTGGCGCTATCATGCGCGGTTTGCTTCATCGGCGCGCGGGCGCTGCGGCAGCCAGGCGCTTCATGCGCGGGCCGCGGCGCACCGGGCGCGACAAGGACGCGGCGCGCCGTTTGCGGCACTGTCGCGCATTGCCGGGCTCCGAACCAACACTCATGGATGTTATCGTCATAGGCGGCGGAGTCGTCGGCGTCGCCACCGCATACCAACTGCATACGGCCGGACACCGCGTCTGCGTCATCGAGCGCCACGCGACCGTCGCCCAGGGCGCCACCTATGGCCACGGCGGCGCGATCCTGCCCACCCCGCTCGACGTCTGGTTCGGCCCCGTTTTCCCGAAGGCGCCGCGCAGCCCGAAAAGCGGCATCGTCTACAAACCCGGCCTGAACCGCGACACGCGCCGGTTCATGCAGCGCCTCGGGCGCCTGCAGGCGCCCGACGCCTTTCGCGACCAGTACCGGCTGCTCAAGCCGCTCGTCGACGTCTCGCGCGAGACCCTCTGCGCGATCGAGACCCGCTTCGGCTTCGAGTTCGAGCAGCGCAGCGGGCTGCTGCACGTGGTGCGCGAACCGCGCGAGTGGGACCTCTTGCAGCCGGCCCTCGACCTGCTGCGCGAATTCGAGGTTCACCATCATGTGCTGTCGGCGAGCCAGTGCGCGGAAATCGAGCATTCGGTGCCGACCGAGCCGGCCTTCGCCGGCGGCGTGATGTTCGAGCAGGAGCGCATGGCCAACTGCCCGCTCTTCGCGAAACTCGTCAAGCAGGTGCTCGACGAGCGTGCGGGCGTGCAATTCATGTTCGGCCGCACTGTCGAGGCGCTGCGACTGGACAGTCACCGCGCGGCGGTCGAACTGACGCCGATCACGGGAGCACGTGCGAACGCGCGGGAAGTCGACGTGGTCTCGGCCGATGCGATCGTCGTCGCCGCGGGCGCCGGCAGCCTGCCGTTGCTCGCCCGCGCCGGTCTCGAGCTGCCCTTGCACCCGGCGCGCGTCTTCGCCCTGACGGCACCGATCGCCTACGAGGAGTGCGCGCCGCACATGGCCATCGTCGATACGGTTCGGCGCATCACGATGACGCGAGCCAATCAGCGCGTGCGCGTGGCCGGCGCCGCGATCGTGCAGCCGGCGCGGGAGCTGGAAAAGCCGGTGCCCGCAGCCCTTGCCGAAGCGGCAACGGCGGCGCTCGCACAAGCTACCCACGACTGGATTCCCGGCGCGGCAAAAATCTCGGCCGCTCATGCCTGGGACGGCATTCAACTGCTATCGCCCGACGGGCTGCCCGTGATCGGTCAGGCGCTCCACCCGCGGCTATATGTCAACCTCGCTCAGGGCCCTGCCGGCTGGGGGCTTGCCTGCGGGTCTGCTAGAGTGATCGCAGACCTCGTGAGCGGCACCGAGTCGAGCGTGCCATCCGACACGCTTGCCGCGCTGCGCGTGGATCGTTTCGCCGACTGAGCCGCCTTCTCGGGGGCAGCCCGGCCGAGCGCACCTTTTCCTGTCGTCCATGCCGGAGCCGGGACTCCCACCGCCATGACCGAAGCCGCTTCGTCCGCCCCGCCTCTTCTCGTCAATCCGCAAGAACGGCCCGTGCCGCTGTACACGGCCGCGCAACTGCGCGAGATCGAAACGCAGGCGGCAGCCGGCCTGCCAGCCAACACCCTGATGGCCCGCGCAGGCACCGCCGCCGCACGTTGCCTGCGCGAGATCGCGAGCCACGACGGTTCGCTCGGCGCCGGCCAGACCGTATGGCTCGCCGCGGGGCCCGGCAACAACGGCGGCGATGCGCTCGTGTGCGCCGCGGAGTTGCACAAGGCGGGGATCGCGGTTGAGGTGTGTATGCCCGCGGAGGCAAAGCCTGCCGACGCGCGTTGGGCGCTTGCGAGCGCCCGCGCGGCCGGGGTACCGATCTCGCATGTGCCGCCCCCATCTTTCGACGCGTACGGCTGGCTCGTCGACGGCCTGTTCGGCATAGGCCTTGCGCGCGGGCTCGACGGCGCGTTCGCGGCGCTCGCCACCCGCATTGCCGCGCGCGCCCGGGGCAAGGGCCATGTGCTCGCGCTCGACGTGCCGAGCGGGCTCGACAGCGACACCGGCAACGTCGCGGGCGGCGCTGTCGCGGCAAGCGCCTCGCATACCGTGACGTTCATCGGCGCCAAGCCGGGGCTTTACATGACACATGGGCGCGATCTTGCCGGCACCGTCACGGTCGCGCCACTGGGCATCGCTGCGTCGTGCGGCGCGGATGGCGGAGATTGGGCCGATCGAGCCGATCGAGCCGATTGGGCCATCACTCGCCTCAATGCGCCATCGCTTTTCGCGAGCGCGTTTCCCGCGCGCCGGTTCGCGTCGCACAAGGGCACGTTCGGAAGCCTGGCGGTGGTCGGCGGCGACACCGGCATGTGCGGTGCGCCGATCCTCGCGGCGCGCGCGGCCCTGCACGCCGGTGCGGGCAAAGTACACGTCGCCTTGCTGGGCGCCGGAGCGCCGCCTTACGATCCACCGTTTCCCGAGCTGATGCTGCACCCGCTCGATAGCCTGCCGCTCGGCGGCATGGACGCGCTCGCAATCGGCTGCGGAATGGGCACGAGCCCCCGCGCGGCCGATACGCTCGCAGACGTGCTCGCGCTCGACACCGCCATGATCATCGATGCCGACGCACTCAATCTGCTCGGGCAGGCGCCGCATCTGGCGGAGGCGCTGGCCAGCCGCGGCGCGTCGGGCGCCGCGTGCGTGCTGACCCCGCATCCGCTCGAAGCGGCACGCCTGCTCGGCGTGGATGCCGCCACCGTTCAACGCGACCGGATCGCGGCCGCCCACGCGCTTTGTACCCGCTTTGGCGCCGTGGTGGCGCTCAAAGGCGCGGGCACGGTCGTCGCAAGCCCCGATGGCCGCACAGCCGTCAACCCCACCGGGAATGCGGCTCTAGCAACCGGAGGCACAGGGGACGTGCTCGGCGGCATCGTCGGCGCGTTGCTCGCGCAAGGACTGCCGCCGTTCGAGGCCACGCTCGCGGGCGTTTATCTGCACGGGCTGGCGGCCGAAACCCTGACGGCGCGGGGGGGCGGGCCCGCGGGACTCGCCGCCGGCGAACTCGCTCCGGCCGTTCGCACATTGCTCAATCGCCTCGTTTATCCGCCCCGGGAGTAACGCCGGCATCGCGCGTTTCGACGAGCGCATCCCGCGCCGCGTCGAACGCAAGAACGACCGTTTTGGGCACCGTGGGCGCACTCGCCATGGGCTCTCCCGGGCGCCGATCGAGAAACGTCGCCACGAGCCGATCGCCGCGGAAGACGATCGAGCGTGGCTGGATCCGGTCTCCAATCGGTGCCGGAACCGTAGCGTGCCCGTTGCCGAACGCCACTCCGACATAGAAGAACTGACCCGAGCCGCCGCCGTCGTCGGCAACGAACACCGCCGCAGCCGGCAGTCCCGCGAGCGTACCGAAGGCCGGCGTTCCGACCACTCTGGTGTGCCGCTCGGCCGCCGATCCCGGCACGGCAGGCGCAGCGCGCTGGCCGCCGGCGAGCTGCAGCCTTTGGCCGTCGATCGAAAACGCCGCATTCGCGTAATCGATGCCGCTGGGCGCGGTGCCCTGGGCCAGCACGTCCGCGGCGGCGAGCGAAAGGAGCGCCGCGAGGCCTGTTCGGGCAAATGAACGAGTCGAACGAATCATGGCAGAACGAATCATGGCATCTTCCCGCGTGCGCAATGATCGGATGATAACCCCGCGCCGCAGCACTTCGCCCGGCCTGCCCAGCCTGCCACGGCATTCATGCGCACGCGATGCTGCGGGACGGCATCCAACGCCGCTATACTGATCGACCGCGCGATTGCGCCTCGCTTCGGCCGCTCGCCCCTGCGGGCATGAGCGGCATTACGCGAAGCGATGATAGACAGGCTGCAGCCCCGCGCCCGGCGCAGCCTTCGTTCGAGCCCCTTCCACCGACGGACAGTTATGACGCCGAACTCGCTTTCCTCCTGGACCGCGCTCACCGCGCATTACGATTCGATCCGCGACGCCCGCGTTGCCGACTGGTTTGCCGCCGACAGCGGCAGCCCCTCCCGCGCCGAACGCCTGACGTTCGAGGGCGCCGGGCTCGTTGCGGACTTTTCCAAGAATCGGGTAACCGACGAAACGTTGAAACTGCTTGTCGCGCTTGCCCGCGAAACGGGCGTCGAGGCGCGCCGCGACGCCATGTTCAACGGCGAGGTCGTCAATCCGACCGAAGGCCGAGCCGCCCTGCACACGGCGCTGCGCGCCGCGAGCGCAGATGCGCCGTTCCACGCCCAAGTGCTGGCCGAGCGCGCCAGGATGGCCGCCTTTGCCGAACGGGTGCGCAGCGGCGCATGGACGGGCCACACGGGCAAGCGCATCCGCCATGTGGTCAATATCGGCATCGGCGGCTCGGATCTCGGCCCGAAGATGGTCGTGCACGCGCTCGATCATCTGAAGGCGCCGGGCTTGTCGACCTATTTCGTCTCGAACGTCGACGGAGCCGATCTGGCCCGCGTACTCGATCGCATCGATCCCGAGGAAACGCTTGCGATCATCGTCTCCAAAACGTTCACGACACTCGAAACGATGACGAATGCGCGCTCGCTGCGCGACTGGTTCATCGAAAAAGGCTGCCCCGAGAGCGGATTGGCGAAGCATTTTGTCGGCGTCTCCGCCAATCCGGCCGAAGTCGTGAAGTTCGGCATCGACAAGGACAACGTCTTCGAAATGTGGGATTGGGTCGGTGGCCGCTACTCGCTTTGGTCGGCCGTTGGCCTTTCGATCATGATCGCGGTTGGGCCACAGCATTTCGACGCCCTTCTCGACGGGGCCGACGCGATGGACACGCATTTTCGCGAGGCTCCGCTCGAGCGCAATCTGCCCGTACTAATGGGGCTCGTGGGCATTTGGTACCGCAACTTCTTCGGCTCGCAGAGCTATCTGGTCGCCCCCTACTCTGAGGCGCTTCACTTTCTGCCGGCGTACCTGCAACAACTCGAAATGGAGAGCAACGGTAAATCCGCGCGGCTCGACGGCCGGTTCGTAGACTATCCCACCTCCGCGATCACGTGGGGCGAGCCCGGCACCAACGGGCAGCATGCGTTCTTCCAGATGCTGCATCAGGGGCCGACGATCGTCCCCATCGATTTCATCGCAGTGCTGCGGCCCGAGCATCGGCTCGCAAGCCATCATCCGAAGCTGCTGGCCAACTGCTTCGCGCAGAGCGAGGCGCTCATGCTCGGGCGCACGGAGGAAGAAGCGCGCAAGGTTGCCGGACCCGACAAACCCGAGCTGGCGCCGCACCTCGTGTTCCCCGGCAATCGCCCGTCGACCACACTGCTGCTCGACGCGCTCACGCCGCGCGCATTAGGCGCGTTGATTGCGCTTTACGAGCACAAAGTGCTCGTGCAAGCCACGGTATGGAACATCAACCCATTCGATCAGTGGGGCGTCGAACTCGGGAAAATACTCGGCAAGGTCGTCGAGGCCGATCTGACCGCACAGGCATTCGACGCGCACAAGCACGACTCGTCCACCTCGACGCTGATCGCGCGCGCGCGGCGCGCGGGGGGACTCGGCGGCTGAACCAATCCACTGCGGGCGGGCCCGGCTGCAGCCTGGCCCGCATGCTACGGACGCGCAGGGCCGGGATGCGAACCGTCATACCCCGGGAAGCGCGAGTTTCCTGTAATCGTCCGGCGCCGGGGCGCCTCTCTCCGGCATTCCTTTGATTTCATGCAGTCCGTCCCTCGTGGGCAAGGTGAATTTGCCATCGTTCCTGGCCAGAACCAAGCTGTCGATGCTCTGGCCGGATTTCAGATGCCGGATCACATCGTCAACACCAAACTCTCTCGACTCGTTCAGCGGATGATCCGCCTTGTTCACCCACACATGGAGGTGCAAAGTGGCTGTCGAAGTCGCCACCGGAAAATGAAAAAACAGGTTAATCTTGTCTTTTTGATCCGATGCCCCATAGACCTCGGACAAATGATCGAGAATATCGGATTTCAGCTTCTCCAGCATCGCCACGTCGCCCCCATCCAAGTCCAAAATGGAAGTCAGCGATTTGATACCCGATTTAATCTCGGCAGATTTCTGATTTAATTCCTCGCTCCGGGGGGCTTGTTCCTCTGCCGCCGATTTGTTTCCACTAATTTCATCGATCAAATCGTGAGGTAGCGCCGGGTGAACTGCCCAGGCCGTCAGTTGCACGCCTTCCCGCCGTTGGGTAAGGTTCGAAATGTTCCCATTTACATAGTTCTCCGACATATAGGGAATATTGGGGTAGATAAGAAATCCATTGCCCCGATCCATAGGCGCAGAATAGTAAAAAGCCTCGGGATTTTTCTTGAAGACCTCACCATATACGGTGTCGCCGAGCTTCTGTCCTCGTAGAACGTCGACCAGGAACTGGGTGGCATTCTCGTTTTTGTACGTCTCCCGCAGGGCATCGAGATGGCGAGACGATAATTTCACCTGGGCCAAATCATTCGTTTGGTATTTCTTCAAGGATCTGGGGTTCAGCCATCGGAAACTCCCGTACTCGTCGTCCCCGCGTTTCGATACATACGCGCCGTGCGCCAGATCGGACTTTCCAGATCCGTCTTTTTTGACGAATACGTTATATGCATCCTTGTTAACGGCGCTCAATTTTTCGCGATTGTCGTCTATCCCATAAGCGTTCAGCGTCCCATGAATCGCAGATCTCCCCTCCTGATTCGGACCAACCTGGATGTTACGCGCCGCGCTTACATCGATAGTCGGCGCCTGCCGGTCGCGAGCCTCAGTCAGAGGGGGAACCATAGCGCCACGCAACCCTTGGATCGAGTTCATAGTTTATTGCACCAGCAAGAATTACAGTGGAAGATTCAGGGTATTATCGCGAATACCCTTGAAGGGGATGCCGGAAATATCTTTGATGGAATCCGAGGTCGGCAAGAAATATGACCCTCCATTTCGATTCAACACGAGATCGTCTACATCGCCGCCGGAGCGAAGATGATCGATAATTGTATCGAGATCGAAAGATCTTGGCTCATTTAGTGGGTGGTCACCCTTGTTGACCCAGGTGTGCAGATGAAGGGTGGCGGTTTTCTCGGCGACGGGGAAATGAAAGAACATCCTGACACTGTCGCTTTCATCTACCGCATAAACATCATGCAAATGCCGCAACGTCTCTTCCCTCAACTTTTCGAGCTGGGGAAGATGCTCTTTCTTCAAACTCAAAATACTGGTCAGGGACTCGACATTTGTCTTATTGTCGATTTCTCGTTGCGTCGTCGGCGTGCTAGCATCCAGTTTTTCGAGGCCGGATTTATGGTTCCGCCCCTCGAGGAAGGCCGACTGTATGCCGGGGTGTATGGCGTAAGTGCACAGGATGACGCCGTCCCGGCTGTTTTTAAGCGTTTCGGGCGCATGGACGTAAGTATCCAAAACGCTTTTGCCGCAGTATGGCGTATTGGGTGCAATCAGATACCCATGCTGCGAGTCGCTGAGCGGAGGCACGAAGTCAGCCAACCTCGGACTTCTCTCGTATAAATTCGTATCCAGGCAATCTTCCCCGTTGAGAACCTTGACAAGAAATTCCGGCAGCGGCCTCTCGGCGTAGGTGCGAGCAAGCTGCTCGAGCTCCGCCTTGCTACTGAAGCTGACCACGGCAACTTCCTTCGTCTGATATTTTGTCAGGCCTTTCGGATTCAGCCATTTAAAGCTGCCGTATTCATCCTCGCCCCGCTTGGATACGTAAGCGCCTTGAGATAAATTGGGGGACCCGGATTTATCTTTTTTGATAAAAACATTGTACTTGCCATCATTAAGTCGACTCAACGTCGGTCTATTATCGTCCACCCCGTAAGCATCGAGCTTTCTGCGGATCGAGGAGCCGCCAGCTGGCGTCCAACCATCACTGACGTTCCGTACCGCCCTCACGTCGATGCTTTGCTGGTGTCCGATATTCAGATCGTCGGATGCAACAACCGCAGGGCGATGCAATGCCTGAATTTCCTTCATATAATTCGCCGAAATCAAAAGAAAATAAAATCTTCTCGCAGGTTACCGCAGCACCCCGACACTCTGTCGCGCCAAGCGACTAGCTGGCACACCTATCGATCAGCGCCTCGATCTCGTTCCGGGACATATCTTTCGCATGAATATCCAATCCAGCCACGGCCACGCCTTTCTCAACCATCTTTTCCAGAAAGTTTTTCAACTGAGGCGTTCCCGGCATGTAATGTCCGGAGTCCAAATGAAACGATTTGGCCTTCCCTTGCTCGATTGCGACCATGCCGGCCGACAGGACTGCCCGCGCCCCCGTGGTGGACGTATGTTGCCATTTCCCTTTCTCATAGGGATGAACGAAGACTTCGCCATTCGCATGAATAACGAGCGCCGCGTGACCTTTCATCCCCGATTTGCCCGGCAGTTGGGTCGTATCCAACAATGCGCCCCCTGTCGTCCACTGCCCGCACGAAATATCGACCCGGTACCTGGCAGCCTCGCTCGGTTGCAAGTAGTGGATGTAGCCGACTTTTTCGGAAAAAGGATGCTTGGGGCCGCCCTTGAGCGTGCTTACTTCAACTTCAGGGTGTCGATCGATCCATTCGAACAGGCCCAGCCGGTTATGACGATCGTCCTGCCATGCACCGAAGGCGCCGGACTGCGAATCGAATCCGCTCAACGAGATGCGATCGCGGTGCTTCGGGTCTCTGATTTCAAGCCAATATTTGGGGTGAACGCCCGCCTCCCCACGCCTTTCTCGCGGCATCATCCGCGCGACGAATCCCGCAACCTCCTTGAAACGCATCAGGCTCGAAGAGTTTTTTACCTCTTTCGCGGGCAGCGATGGTTCGCTTTGAGGGCCGTTGCCGCCCGCAACCACGTTGACGTTGCTCGTATTGATCGTCAGCACGATCCACCTCCCCTATGCGCACCCAGCAATGACCCGCAAGGCGCCGTAGAAATCGTTTATGACCTCATGGAGCCGGTCCCCCGCCAGCGCTTCGACGTTCACGAGCCCTTTCAACTCGAAACCATCGTTGCACCTGCCCAGCGTCAGATGTCCCGTTTCGATGTCCCTCATCGGAGTCGTGATGATCGGAAGCACGACCGCGGAACCGTCTATCAATCGCTCTTCACTGATTTTTATCGGGGACCAGATAAAGAGCCGATCGTCTGACACGGAGATATTGATGACCGCCCCGCCCTCGGTTTCGATCGATATCGTCGAATGCGAATCAAAGTCATCTAATATGCGATCCGGAACACCGAGCTGCATCAGGGCACCGCGAACGGTCACACTCAACTCCTGATGGACGTTTTGAGAGAAAGACAGAGGATTGGGGTTCATGAATACTTGGGAATATCGAATCTACTGTGGCAGCGGGCTCGGCATGACCAGGGACCAGGCACTTGCCGAGCAGGTGATCTGTCATCCGCGAGGGCGTGGTCGAAAGCAACTCGGCTATTGGCCTTGGCTTCGATGATAGGAACGTTGTGCTCGTCCGCCTTGCGAAAAGTGCCCGTTCTTATTGCTTTCCTCGCCACGACCTCTCCGGCTGGCGCCGGCACGGCACCCGTTGCGGGTGGCCGGTTCGGTAACATGGTCGTGTCGTCCGCCCTCTTCCGCCATGAAGGCGCGCGGCGGCTCCTGCAGTGCGCCGCGTCGGCCGCAGATCAGAGGTTCAGTGCGCCGCGATCCTGCCTGCGTCGAGCGTAACGATGCGTGAACAGCGGCGTGCGAGTTCGATGTCGTGGGTCACGAGCACGAGCGTGGCGCCGTGAGCCGCGTTCATGCTGAACATGAGGTCGATGACGGCATGCCCTGTAGCGGCGTCGAGACTGCCCGTAGGTTCGTCGGCGAAAAGGATGGCCGGATGTGTGACAAAAGCGCGGGCGAGCGCCACGCGCTGCTGCTCGCCGCCCGAGAGCAGCTTCGGGTAGTGCCCGACGCGTTCGCCAAGCCCGACTTGCTCGAGTAATGCTCGCGCCCGCTGCGTCGCTTCGCGCGACGATACGCCCCCTTGCAGTTCCAGCGGCAGCCGCACGTTTTCGAGCGCGGTCAAGTGAGGCATCAATTGGAACGACTGAAAGACGAACCCGACGGCACCGTTTCTCAGCCGCGCGCGTTCATCTTCCGAAAGTGCAGCCAGTTCGCGCCCGAACAGCCGAACGGAGCCCGCACTCGGATTGTCCAACCCCGCGAGCAGCCCGAGCAACGTCGATTTACCGGAGCCCGACGCACCGACGATCGCCACGCTCGTACCCGGCATCACATCGAACTCGATGCCGTCGAGTATAGTCAGCTCGCCCGTGGCATCCTTGACCCTCTTGCTCAAACTTCGTACTTCAATGATCGGATCGGCTTGTTTTTGCATGAAGAAGAAGCATCGCTCGAGAGTGGGTTCGCTCGCCGCGGTATCGCGTCGTACGACTGCTGCGCTGTCGCTGGCGGTTGCAGCCGCTGCTGCAGCCTTCGCCTCCGCGCCTGCCCACGCGGCGGAGCGCGCCAAGCCGGTAATCGTGGTCCTGGGCGACAGCCTTTCCGCCGAATACGGGCTGCCGCGAGACACAGGCTGGGTCGCGCTCTTGCGCCGGCGTTTGGCCGACGAGCGGATCGATTATAGCGTCGCGAACGCGAGTATCAGCGGCGACACGACGAGCGGTGGCCGCGCACGCCTGCCAGCGGTCATCGCACGGCTCAAGCCCGCCGTCGTCATCGTCGAGCTGGGCGCGAACGATGCATTGCGCGGGGTGCCGCTCGCGACAACAGAAGAGAATCTGCGCACGATCGTCAGCGCGGCCAAGCAGGCGAAGGCAAAGGTCGTGCTCGTCGGCATGTACGTGCCGCCGAACTACGGTCCTGCCTATACGCAGCGCTTTCACGCACTCTTCGGCTCGCTCGCGAAGGAGCTCGGGGTCGACCTCGTGCCGTTCCTGCTGGCGGGCATCGAAAATCGGTCAGATCTGTTCCAGCAGGACCAGATGCACCCGACTCAGCAGGCCCAACCGATGTTGCTCGACAATGTGTGGCCCGTGCTAGCCCCACTCTTGCGGCGCAACGCCGGACATTGAAAAAACGAACCCCGCACCGGCGCGAAGCGCGATGCGGGGTTCGTTGCGGCGGGGAGCGTCGCCCGCCCGGAGACTATCGGGAGCGCCGCTCAGTCGCCGCTGGACGCTTTTGTGTCGAGCGAGCCGTAGAGCTTCACCTTCGAGCGCGCGCGCAGCGAATCGATGTAGGCCTGCATCTCGCCTTGCGCGTTCACCTGCGCGATCTGCTGCTGGGCAGCCGCCAGACGCGCCGCATCGATCGGTGCAGCAGGAACCAACGCGTTCACACGGTAAATGCCATAGCCGCCGTTACCCAGATCCATGCCCACGTAGACGGGCAGCTTGGTCGCGTTTGCCTTGAAGATCGCCGACATCGCCGCAGGCGAGACGCCCTGCGGATCGGTACGCGACACCTTCGCTTCCGTCGAGAAGCCTGTGGCCGAATTCGACTTTTGCAACTGCGCCAGTTTCGCTTCGCCATCCTTGCGCGCGAGCTCGGCGGCTTGCTCGGCCACGTAGCGTGTGCGCACGGCGTCCTTGACCGATGCGAGCGGCGGCGTGGCGGCCGGTTTGTAGTCGGTCACGCGCGCAGAGATCAGCGTGTTGTTGCCGACGTCGATCGCCTGGGTATTGTTGCGGTCCTTGATCGAATCACCGGCAAACACCGCCGCCAGGAACTTCGGGTTGTTGAGCGGGCTGTCGGGCGGCAGCGCCGGGTTCGGCTTGTCGGTGACCGCGGCGGTCTGAATCGTCAGCTTGAACTTGTCAGCCGCCGGCTGCAGGGTCTTCGACTGCTCGTAGACCGTCGAGGTGAACGCATCGGAACGCTCGGTGTAGGTCTTCGCGGCCTGCTGCATTTTCAGATCCTTCTCGATCTGGTCCTTGAGCTGCGCAAACGGCTGAACCACGGCCGGCTTTTCGTCGGTCAGCATGATGATGTGATACCCGAACGAGGTACGAACGAGATCGCTGACGTCGCCCTTCTTTTTCAGTGCAAAGGCCGCCGAGTCGAACGCCTTGTCGCCTGTAAGGACGTCGCGCGTCGACCAGCCAAGATCGCCGCCCTTCGAAGCCGAGCCCGGGTCGTTGGATGTCTTTTGCGCGATCTGTCCGAACTGGTCAGGGTGAGCCTTGATCTCCGCCAGCACCTCCTGCGCCTTTTTCTTCGCGCTGGCATCAGCGTCCGTTTTCGCGCCGGCGGGCACCGAAATCAGGATCTGGCTTACGCGTACTTCGCGGGGCGTCGTATAGCGCGCCGAGTTGTCGTCATAGTATTTCTTCGCATCGGCTTCGGACACGGCGATGCCCGCACCAAGCGTGGCGGGCGAAAAGACCACGTACTGAATCGCCGCCGTCTGCGGGGCCGCAAACTCGGCCTTATGCGCATCGTAATAGGCCGAAAGCTGTGCATCGGTAGGCTGGACCTTCGCGGCATAGTCGGCCGCGCGCAGCACGAGCGACTGCACCGTGCGCTGCTGCTCGGCCAACTGCGCCAGATGCTCGGCAAGGCTCTTCGGCGTGAATGCGCTCGACTGGATGCTGTCCGGGACCTGGTCGAGCGAAAGGCCGTAGCGCACGCGTTCCTGGTACTGGTCGGGCGTCATCCCCTGCATGGCCAGCAGCTCCGTGTAGCGCGCGACGTCGATCGAGCCGTCCGGCTTGCGCAGCGACGCGATCGTCGGGTCAGCGAGCAGCGCCCGGCGTACCGCGTCGTCCGACGCGGTCAAGTGTTCGCGCTGCGCTTCGTCGGCGAGCACGCGCTGCTGGATCAGGCTGTCGAGCAGATCGCGACGCCGCTCGGGCGTGTCGAACATTTTCGCATCGAAATTGGCGCCCAATATTTGGCGAGCCTGGTCGAGCTGGCGGCGCATTGCGTTGTCGAACTCGGTGCGGGCGATCTTGTGGCCATTGACGCTTGCCACGTTGGCACTTTCGTCGAAGAACCCGCGGAAGCCCTGAATGCCGACGAAGCCCAGCCCCGGCACGACGACGAGGATGAGCATGAGCATCATCAGGCGCTTGTGATTGCGAAAGAAATCGAGCATGCGTGACTGGTTACGTTGGACAAAAACGCCCAATAGTACAACAACAGCGGCACCCGATCGGCACCGGGGCGGGAAAGCACCGGTCGGACGTTGACCGAGGTCAAGCACCGCCCGGCGCGCCGCCGCTATCGTCGAAGCGTTAAACGATTGGTTTGATCTCGCGCGGCGCGGACTATTTGCCTCGGCTGCGCCTTCGAAGGAGCCTTGCAATGAGCGACAACCCGCTTCTGAGCTACGAACCCGCCCCTGCGCTCACGGCGCGCCCAGCGACGGGCGAGGCCGTGTCCGTGATTACGCTGCCGCGCCCCGATCTGCGCTCGGGCCTGCCGTTGATGACCGCACTCGCGTTTCGTTCGAGCACGCGCGAATTCTCGCCCCACGCGCTCTCGCTTGCCACGCTCGGCGAGCTGCTGTGGGCGGCAAACGGCATCAATCGCCCGATCAGCGGTGGACATACGGCACCGTCCGCCCACGGATTTCACGAGATCGACGTCTATGCCGCGCTGCCGCAAGGCGTCTACCGCTACGAGCCCGACGCGCACCGGCTCGTACTCAAGCGCGCGATCGATGCGCGCAACATGACCGGCTATCAGGATTTCGTCGGTGCCGCTCCGCTCGATCTCGTCTACGTGGTACGCGCCGCGAAGCTGCTCGACATGCCCGCGCCGCTGCGCGAGACGTTTTCGGCCGTGGCCGCTGGCGCCATTGCCGAAAACGCCGCGCTTTACTGCGCGTCGGCCGGGCTCGCGAACGTCGTGCGCGGCTGGATCGATCATCGGCTGCTGGCCGATGCACTGAGCCTGAACGAGGACGAACTGCCGATCCTCGCTCAAACCGTAGGCTTGCCAGCCGATACGCCCGGTCTGCAAAATAGCTGATCGGTTCGGCGCCGCGCGCCGGGTGCGCCGGGTGCGCCGAGAGGAGACGGCTATGCTCTACGACTGGCTGGAAGCGCAACGCGCGCTCGCACGGGCGGCCGGCGTCTGGTCCGCCTGCGTAGGGCAGCTCTGCGGCCTGCCAGCCCGGACGGACGAACCGGTCGGCCTGCCCGGCTATGGCTGGTTATGGCGCTTTTTTCAGCGCCCCCCGGCGCCGCCGCCCTTCGGCATTACCTGTATCTCCAACGGCCGCGAACGCATCGCCATCGACGAAACGGTGGTCGAGCGTACGCCGTTTTGCGCGCTGCGGCTCTTTTCCCGGCGGCAACCCGGTGCTGCTCCGGCCGACTCCCCGCACGACGCGATCTTTCTCTGCGCGCCGTTGGCCGGGCACCATGCGGTCATGCTGCGGGAGACCGTGGAAACGCTGCTGCAAGAGAGCGATGTCTATGTAACCGATTGGGCCGACGCGCGCGACGTGCCCCTCGCGGATGGTGCATTTGGCCTCGACGACTATGTCCTGACGCTCGAGCGCTTCATGCTGCGCGCGGGGCCGCGGCGCCTGCACGTGATTGCGGTCTGTCAGGCCACGGCGCCGACGCTTGCCGCTGCCGCGCTGCTCGCGGCGCGCGGCGAGCCCGCCCCGCTCAGCCTTACGCTGATGGGGGGGCCGATCGACACCCGGTTCAATCCGACTTCGATCGATCGGCTCGCCACTGCGCACGACGTCGAATGGTTCCGGTGGGCCGTCATCGATACGGTACCGAGCGGCTATCGCGGCGCCGGACGACGCGTCTATCCCGGCTATCTGCAGCATGCGGCGATCGTGGCGGCGCACCCGCACCGACAGCTTGCGCTCGAGTCTCGCTATTGGGCGAGCCGCGTGAGCCACGACGCCGCTCGGATCGCCGCAAGCCAACGCGCGCTCGACGAATATGCGGCCGTACTCGACATGACCGAGGACTACTTTCTCGACACAGTCAGGGTCGTCTTTCGCGAGCAACGGCTCGCACGCGGCACGTGGGAAGTCGGCGGGCAGCGCGTGCGAGGCGACGCGCTCGTCGATACGGCGCTCGCGACGGTGGAAGGCGACCGGGACGACATCACCGGCGCAGGCCAGACGCATGCGGCGCATGCTCTATGCCCGCGCGTGCCGGAGGCAATGCGCATGCGGCTCTCGATCCGCGAGTGCGATCATTACGACCTGTTCTCGGGGCCGCGCTGGCGCGAGGAGATCCATCCGGCGCTTGCATGCTTTCGGCGCGCCGTACGGCACCGCGTACGGCAGCATCGGCAATCCATGGCCAGTTGAGCACCGCACGCCGCGGACAAACCCGCGGACAAACCGGCCACCTCTGCCCCGGCAGCCGCTCAGCGCTCGTGTACGTACTGGCCGGGCGCGTCGTACAACGACGGCTCCAGGCCACGGGCCGCCGTCGCGCCACTCGTATGCGTGCCGAGCCAGTCGATCCAGCAGGGCCACCAGGATCCTTCGATGGGCGCATGCTCCGCAAGAAATGCGTCGGGACTTTGGTACTGATCTTCGGCACCGCGTGTCGCCACGCGGTAGTGGCGCCCCTTGTGCCCCGGTTCGGAGACGATCCCGGCGTTGTGCCCGCCCGACGTCAGTGCGAACGTGAGGGGGTGGTGCGTAAGCAGATGAAGCTTGTAGACCGAGCGCCACGGCGAAACATGGTCGCGCTCGGTGCCGACGGCGAAGAGCGGCGTTTCGATATCGGCGAGCGCAACCGGGCGGCCGCCGACGCAATAGCGCCCTTCCGACAAGTCGTTATGCAGAAAGAGACGCGTCAGGTATTCGGTATGCATGCGATAAGGCATGCGCGTCGTGTCTTCGTTCCACGACATCAAATCGTTCGGTTTCGAGCGGCGGCCAAGCAGGTACTCGCTCATCATGCGCGACCAGATCAGATCGCGCGCATTGAGCAGTTGGAAGGCGGCGGCCATCTGCGAGCCGTCGAGATACCCCTGCTCCCACATCAGCGCATCGAGCGCAGCGAGTTCGCTTTCGTCGATGAAAAGGCCGAGTTCCCCAGGGTCGCTGAAGTCCACCTGTGCGGCGAGCAGTGTAATGCTCGCGAACGGCTCCACGTGGGCAGCATCGGTTCCGTGCCCCCTGCCGGCGGCGCGATGTGCATCGCGTGCAAGCGCAGCCGCCGCGATCGCGAGCAGCGTGCCGCCGAGACAATAGCCGACGGCGTGCACACGCTCGCCCTCGCAGCGTGCCCGTACGGCCGCGAGCGCTTCGAGCAACCCCTGCTTCAGATAGTCGTCGAGGCTCAGTTCCCGTTCGTGCGCGGCCGGGTTGTGCCACGACACCATGAAGACCGTATAGCCGGCGTCCACGAGATGGCGAACCAGCGAGTCGTGCGGCTGCAGATCGAGAATGTAGTACTTCATGATCCACGACGGCACGATAAAGACCGGCTCGCGCCCGACACGCGGCGTTGCCGGTGCATATTGCAGCAATTCGCACAGCGCATTGCGGAATACGACCTTGCCCGGCGTCCTCGCCACGTCCTTTCCGGGCACATACGCTGGTTGCGGCTTGCCCGAGACGCCGGCCCCGTGAGCCGCCGTCTCGGCGAAATCTTCCAGCCAGTTGCGCGCGCCGAAAAGGAAGTTGGCGCCGGCCGTCGACCACGCCGTAGCGAGCGCGCGCGGATTTGTCGCCACGAAATTGCTGGGCGCGACGGCGTCCAGCCACTGGCGCGCGAAGAACTGCACGAGCCGCTCGTGATGCGCTTCGACGCCGCGCACCCCGGTCGACGCGTGCCGCCACCATTGCTCGGCGCGCCCGAAGGCCCGCTGATAGGCGACGAACGGCCAACGCTGCCAGTGCGCGTCGGCGAAACGAGGATCAGGCTCGCTCGGCGCCACCGGCCCGGTCTCGCTGCGGAGTTCGTGCGCCTCGGCAGGAGTCCAGCCCGGGATGCACTCGGGCAGCGTCTCGAGCGTGCCCGTCACGGCCTCCGAGGCCAGCGCCCATGCTTTGCCCGGCGAGACGGCCATATGCATGCTCCAATCGAGCCAGGCAAGCAGGGCCGAGGCCGGCGACAGGCCCGCTGTCGCCGCCGCCACACGTGCGTGAGCGGCCCGGTCCAGGGCCGTTGCGGGCTCGGCGGCGGCCGGTGCGCATTCAGCGCATGCGGCGCGCGCGGTTACCGCGGCCGCGCGCTGTATCGTGGCCCCCGCCCGCTTGCCGTGCCTCTTCGACGGCGCCGGCGCCGGCACCGGCTGTGTCGCCTGCCCCGAATCGCGCTTCATTGCATGTGCATCCCGCCGTTGACGGCGAGATCCGCGCCCGTGATGAACGCTGCGTCGTCGGTGCACAGAAACGCGACGAGGGCCGCCACTTCCTCGGGGCGGCCGAGGCGGCCCACCGGGATCTGCGGCAGGATTTTCGCATCCATGACCTCTTTCGGAACCGCGGCCAGCATCGCCGTGTCGAGGTAACCCGGCGAGATCATGTTCACCGTGATGCCATGGCGCGCGCCTTCGAGCGCGAGCGTGCGCGTGAACCCATGAATGCCGGCCTTGGCGGAGGCATAGTTCGCCTGCCCGAATGCCGCGCGCGACCCGTTGACCGAGCCGATGTTGACGATGCGCCCGAAGCGCCGCTCGAGCATACCGCCATAGAATTGCTTCGTGACGTTGAAAAGCGCGTCGAGATCGGTATGCATCACCTCGTCCCACTCGCGCTTCGTCATCTTGGCGAATGTGGCGTCGCGCGCGATGCCCGCGTTGTTGACGAGCACGTCCACGCGGCCGTGCTCGGCCAGCACGCGAGCGGCACACCGCTCGCACGAATCGAAATCGGCGACATTGGCCTCGTACGCATGAAAGACGCGGCCTGCCTCGCGTTCGTGCATGAGCCAGGTCGATACGTGATCGTTGTGGGCAGAATGAGACATCAGCACCTTCATGCCGGCGTCATGAAGGCGGCGGCTGATGGCGGCGCCGAGGCCGCCCATGCCGCCGGTGACGAACGCCACAGGCTGAATCGAAGCGGACATTCTCGTCTCCTCGAAGGTGGAAAACGACACGCGACGGGCGGTGCTGCGCTGCGTGCGCAGCGACCCTGGCGCGAACCCGATCGGCCGATCGGGGTTGTCGCTCCACTCTAGGCTCTGCGCGCGTGGCGCGAATTGATCCGCGTCAAGAGGCGCGTCGTACACGACGTCTACAGTCGATCCCATGCCAGAGGAGTCGTCCGATGAATGCCCAGCCCGCCATTCTCGTTCTCAATGCCGGTTCGTCGAGCATCAAGTTCGGCCTTTTCGACTGTGGTGCCGGAGAACCGCCCCGCCGTGCGATCAGCGCAGGCGAAGTAGCCGGCATCGGCACAGCCACGACAACACTGACGATCGACGGGCAGCCTTCGCGCCGCCTGAGCGCCCCGGTTGCCGACGGCCCGCCGCCCAATGTTCCCCCGGACCCTTACCGGGCGGCGCTCGCGCCGATCGTCGCGTGGATCGCCGACGAGTTGCCGCAGGTACGCCTGACAGCCGTGGCGCATCGCGTCGTGCATGGAGGTCTGCATTACTCGGCCCCCGTGGTGGTCGACGAGCGCGTGCTGCAGGAATTGCGCACATTGATTCCATTGGCCCCGCTGCACCAGCCCCACAACATCGATGCAATCGAAGTCATGCAGCGGGCCTGCCCCGGCGTCGCGCAGGTCGCCGTATTCGATACGGCGTTTCACCGCACCTTGCCGCGCGACGAGCAACTGCTGCCGCTACCCCATGCCTGGTTCGACGAGGGCGTGCGCCGTTATGGCTTTCACGGCCTTTCTTACGAGTACCTGAGTATCGCGCTCGCCGAAGCGTTCGGCGAGGCCGCGCGCGCACGCGTGATCGCCGCGCATCTCGGCAGCGGCGCCAGCCTGTGCGCGCTTTCGGGCTTGCGCAGCGTCGCCACGACCATGGGCTTTTCGGCGCTCGACGGCTTGATGATGAGCACGCGCTGCGGCGCCATCGATCCCGGTGTCGTGCTGCATTTGATGGACGTTCGAGGGCTCACGCACGAAGCGCTCGGGGCGCTCCTTTATCACGACGCGGGCCTCAAGGGTGTTTCCGGCGTATCGGGCGATCCGCGCGTACTGCTCGCGCGCGAAGCCGATGACGAACGCGCGCGCGACGCGCTCGCGCTCTACGTGCATCGGATCGTGCGCGAAACCGGCGCGCTCGCCGCGCTGCTCGGCGGCCTCGACATGCTCGTGTTCACGGCCGGAATCGGCGAGCACAGTGCACCGGTTCGCGCCCGCGTCTGCGCCCGGCTCGGGCTTTTCGGCGTCGAACTCGACGACGAGGCCAACGCGGCGAATGCCCATGTCATCTCGCGGGCATCGAGCCGCGTGACAGTCGTCGTCGAGCCGGCCAACGAGGAATGGATCGCGGCGCGCGCTGCCTGGCAGCTCCTCGGCACCTGCAGTGCCGGCTCGCTTGATCCAGATCAGGACGACACGCGCCCCGTTTGCCGATGATCGGAGCATCGACTCGTTCGCAAACGGAGGTTTTCATGTATCGACGCATCATTGCCCCCATCGATGGCAGTCCGACGTCGGCCCGCGCCTTCGACGCGGCGCTGGATTTCGCCAAAGACAGCGGCGCCACGCTTGCGCCGCTTTACGTCGTAGACGTGCCGCTCATCGGTGCCGACGCGCCCGGCTACGATCCGTCCATCGTCCGCAACGCGCTGTTCGAGGAAGGCGAGCGGCTGATGTCCGAAGCCCGCGCGAAGATGGAAGCGGCAGGCGTGACGGGCGAGCCGCACCTGGCCGAGACGACGGGCCTGGGGGACGATATCGCCCACTGCATCCTGAAGCTTTGCAGGGAATGGCCCGCCGATCTCGTGATCATGGGCACGCACGGACGCCGCGGCTTTCAACGCCTCGTGCTGGGGAGCGTGGCCGAACAGTTCCTGCGCATCTCGTGCTGCCCCGTGCTGTTGATTCCGGCGGGCGAAGCCGGCGTGCCGCAGCACGGCTGACCGTGTGCGACGGCGGCCTCTGTCACCGGCCGCCTTTCCCGATCCTTTGCCGAAGCCGCGCTGGTGCACGAATCAATAAACCTGATCTCCACGCCAGGCACACCAATTACCGTAGGGTAACAATGGTGTTACCGCCTCCATTAAGATAATCCTTACAATCAATTCCGCAATTTACTTACGATCTTTTAAGGAATCATGAGATTTTAAATTTCGACGTCCCACAGTCAAGAGTCGCGAATGGATTCGACCAATTCAATGTCTTCACCATGTAAAAAAACTCTGCTAGAGTGATATGCGATTTGGCTCATTCGCCATAAGCGGTGGCCGAATCGCTCTTATTTCACAAACTCGCGGAGTTGCCATGAAGAACATGATCAGTGTGGTGTCGAAGCTCGTCCGTATCCTCGGCGGTCATAAGCTGGGCTATATCTACACCTACTAAAGGCACGTAAAAAGGGAGGCCCGCGTGCCTCCCTTTTCTCCACTCCGCTGCTGCGCGTGATGGCGAGCGTACATACCATGTTTCGTGCCGAGAACGTTCCTCCAGGCCCCAAAGGCAAGCCGTTCATCGGCAACGTCAGCGCATTTTCTGAAGACCCGTTGCAATTCCTGCTGGATTGCTCGCGGCGGTATGGCGCGCTCGTGCGCATCGCGAAGCGTACATACCTCGTGAACGATCCGGAGCTGATCAAGCAGGTATTTCACGAAAGGGACGGCCTGTTTTCAAAGACAGATCCGACCGAAGGCGAGCGCCGCTCCGCTTTTCCGGCGTCGGTCATGAATAGTTCGGGCGAAGACTGGCAAAACAAGCGGCGAAAGCTTCAGCCGGCTTTTCAAAAGGCGCTGGTCCTTCGCAGCGCGGAACAGGCATTCTCTTCGGCGAATGCATTCCTGTCCCGTTGGCATGGCGCTCCATTCACACACGACGCGCGGGAAGATATGGGCACGCTGTGCATGGATATCGGCAGCCGCTTTCTTTTCGACGCGCCCGCGCAGGACGCGGAAACGGAGAGTATCGCCGAGACGGTCGATGCCATCATGAAACTTACGCGCAGCCAGCTCCGGATACCATCGTGGGTGCCTACGGCAGGCAACCGCCGCCTTCGTCGCGCCCGCGCCCGGCTGGATGAGGCGATGAGCCACATCGTCCAACGCTACCGTCAGTCGGCATCGGGCCGCCCTTGCCTTCTCGGCACGCTGTTCGCCGAAGACGAGAGCGGGCAATCGGCTTGGCTGCGCGACGAACTGGCGACGATGATCATGTCCGGGCTCGAACCGATGGCCGACGGACTGACGTGGACGCTCTGGCTGCTGGCCCGACATCCTGGCATCCAGCATGACGTCTACCGCGAAATCACCACGGTCATGGGCGAGCGCACATCGATGGCGGCAGAGGACCTCGCCCGGCTGCGTGTCACGGAGGCGGCCGTCAAAGAATCGCTGAGACTCTACCCGCCCGCGTGGATGACGGGACGCATCGCCACACGCGAGTGCGTGTTCGGCGGTTTTCATGTTCCGGCGGGCACGATGCTGATGATCAGCCAATGGGTCTCGCATCGCGATCCGCGCTATTTCGCGTATCCGGACGAATATCGGCCCCAGCGCTGGCTTGACCGCGAGGGCGCGGCCGCGTTACCGGCCTACGCCTATTTCCCGTTCGGCGGAGGCCAGCGCAAGTGCATCGGCAGCCATCTGTCGATTACGCAGATGATGGCAGTGGTCGCCGCGGTCATTCGCGGCTTCGATCTGCAAATGGCACCCGATGCAAAGGTCCAGCCCTATCCCGCGCTCGTGCTCCGCCCCCAGGGCGTCCGACTGACTGTCGCCCCGCGGTCCCCGTCATTTCCTCTCGACCTGGATCCGGAAGCCCGAGCGGCCGAACCGACGGCATCGACATTCTGGCGCTCCAAGCCAGCGCTATTGGAACCCGACCATGAGTGAAACACGCTACCCGACCAAGCAGCGCGAATACCCGAGCAAGTTCTTCGATTCGGCCGTGTGGAACGATTTCGCGTTCCGCGAGGGCGATATCGTGATAGCCAGCTACGCAAAAGCGGGCACGACCCTCACGCAGCAAATCGTTGCACAGTTGCTGTTTGACGGCGCCGAAGAGACCGATGTGTCCAAAATCTCGCCCTGGCTCGATGCTGTCTATCCAGACAGGCCAACGCGGCTCGCGCTCGTGGAATCGCAGCGCCATCGGCGTTTCCTGAAAACCCACCTCCCGGTGGACGCGCTCGTGTTTTCGGCGAAGGCCAAATACATTTACGTGGCGCGGGACGGCCGCGACATTGCGTTGAGCCTCTACGATCATCAATCAGCCATCTCCCAGCAGCCACCGCTGAGCACGGACGGCGGCACACCGGGGCGCCTGCGCGTCGTCGCCCCGCCGCCGCTCTCGGCCGTCGACCATTTCAATGGCTGGCTCGACGGGAACGGGCATCCGTTCTGGCCTTTCTGGGAAAGCGTGCGCTCATGGTGGAACGTGCGGTCACTCCCGAACGTGCTGATCGTGCATTTCGCGGACCTGATATGCGACATGCCCCGCGAAATCCGGCGCATCGCCGAATTTCTCGACATATCCGTCGACGCATCGCGTTGGCCGGACATCGTGCGGCACTGCGGTTTCGACTACATGAAGGCACATGCAGCCCGCTACGTCCCGCAGGGCGCGGGGCTTTGGAAGGACGGCGGGCGGGCCTTTTTCAGCAAGGGACGCCACGGCCGCTGGCAAGGCGTGCTGCCTGCCGAGGCCAGTGAGCGGTACAAGCGGCGTGCTGTCGACGAACTAGGCGGTGAATGCGCCTTGTGGCTCGCAGCCGGCAACGCCGGAGATACGCAATGAGCACGCCGTACGCGGTCGCATCTTGCGCAACCCGCGAGCGCACGATTTTTTCACGAGCCCCAAGATGAACACGTCTGCAACACAGAACGCCTCCCAGACCAATTACGACGCCTTTGCGGCCTTCTACGACACCTGGCACGACCGATGGCCGGAAAACGCGAAGGCCAACTGTGTGGAGACGCTCTCGCGACTGGCGAACGGCACGGATGTCCTCGAACTGGCGATCGGCACCGGCCGAATCGCGCTGCCCCTGTCCATGCGCGGGTTGAAAGTATCGGGCGTGGACAACTCCGTCCGCATGCTCGACAAACTGCGCGAAAAACCCGGCGCCGAGCAACTGTCGCTCGTGTGCGGGAACTTCGCTGACATCCCGGTCCAGGGACAATTCGGGCTCATCTATATTGTCGTGTCGTTCGGCTATTTGCTGAACCAGAAAGAACAGCTGCGCTGCCTCGAGAATGTCCGCGCAAAGCTGGCGCCCGGCGGCGCGTTCGTCATTCAAACGGTCGTCCCCGGCCCCGAAATCTTCAACGGCACCGGTACGCTGGACGATCTGTTCGACGTCCCCTCGACGGCAGGGGGTGAAACCGATGCGGTCATGCTGCTTTGCTCGAAGACCGATCTGGTCCGGCAGGTGATCGACCAGCGCGTGATCGTACTTGGCGACGACGCGCCGAAGATCTACACGCACCAGCGGCGCTACGTATGGCCGTCCGAACTCGACATGATGGCGCGCGCTGCCGGCCTGGAGCTCGAGTCGCGCTGGGGTAGTTGGACCCAGGAGCCATTCACGCAGAAAAGCCGAAGCCAGATCTCGGTCTATCGGCGGCATCGAGACGCGGCGAGCGAACGCAAAGGCCTCGAATGAGCTTGAAAGTGATCGGCGCCGGATTAGGGCGCACGGGCACGCTCTCTTTGAAGCTGGCGCTGGAGCATATCGGCTTCGGCCCGTGCTATCACGCCATGGAGATCGGCGCCACGCTGCGGAGATCGCTGCCTTTATGGCTCGACGCGATACACGGCGAGCCCGACTGGGACGCAATCTTCGACGGCTACGCGGCCACGGTGGATTATCCCGCTTGCTGTTTCTGGCCTGTGCTGCTCGCACGTTTTCCCGACGCACGGGTGATTCTCTCCGTTCGCGACGCCGATGGCTGGTTCGACTCGGTTCAGGAGACGATTTTTTCTCCGCGGGGCGCCAATCCGCTATTCGGTACGGCAGGGCGCGCGCTGAGCGAGTTTCTAAGGCGCGATTTCGGCGAAAGGATCGCCGACCGGGCGTTCATGACCGACTATTTCAGGCGCTGGAACCAGGCCGTCGTAGACTCGGTTCCGGCCGAGCAACTGCTCGTCTTTCCGGCGGAAGCGGGTTGGGAGCCGTTATGTGCTTTTCTCGGGGTCCCCGTGCCGAACGTACCCTACCCGCGCCTGCATGAGCGCAAGACGCGCGCAGACGGAGCACGGCAGCGTGCGCTTCCGTCCGACCCCGCCGAGCTCGAAACAAGGCTGCGCGCCTATTTGGACAGTTTGAGCGCCGGCTCATGACGCGAAGCGCGGCATGCCCTGCCGCTCGAATATTGCGCCGGCTTCATTGCGCGAGCCGGCCGTGATCGCTGCCGGCGGGCGATCAAAGCTCGGCCACCGGCTTTCCCGCTTCGGCATCGTGGCGCACGAGCAGCACCGGCACGTCGGCCGCACGCAGCAGCGACTCGGCGACGCTGCCGAGCAAGACGCGCCGCACACCCTGCCGGCCGTGCGTGCCCATGACGATCAATTCGGCCTCGAACTCGTCAGCCACGCGCGCGATGACGGCGGCGATACTTTCTCCATACGCATCGACGGCACGCGTGGTGCCTTGCACGTGGCAGGCAGCGAAGCGCTCCGCCGCCTCCTCGAGCGCCGCCGTGGCCGACTCAATCGCGGCCGCGCTCGCGCCTTCCTCCCCCTGGTAGACGGCCCCGACGTCGACGAGCTGGGGGGCATGCTCGACGACGCTGATGGCGACGACCGATGCGCCCGACGTCCTGGCGATTTTCACCGCCTCGTCGAGCGCGAGACGAGAGGCGCGACTGCCGTCGACGGCAGCGAGAATCTTCTTGTACATGAGAGTCCTCCGGGGCTGTCGCCCGTTGCACGGATGTGTTCGTGCAATAAGTGTGCGATGGCTGCGCCCCGCCCGGCTTGACCGAAATCAACGGCTGCCGCCAATCCGCACGCCTGACGAATCGGCGCTTTCCGGTGCCGCCGTAGGATAATCCTTACAACGCTTCGCGAACACTTACCGCAGTTTCGTACGCCGCCGATAGGTTTTCTCCGAGTGAACTTCCATACTTTCGCCATGGAAACCACTGCGGTGCCGATGTGCCCGCGACCACCGGCGGAGGCCAAGATGCTGCTCGAACTAGACCGTAACGACGACGTATGCACCGCACCGTCCGCCGCGCAAATCTCATGGCAACCGCGTGCAGCTCAGCCCGCACGTGCAACCGCACGTTGCTCGAGCTGCGCCATGCGCTCGGTCTGCATGCCCAATACACTCGCGGCGAAGGACCTCGCGCGCTTCGACACGATCGTGAGCGCAACGCGCGTCGTGATGCGCGGCGAAGCGCTTTATCGCTCGAGCGACGAGTTCCAAAGCGTGTATGCGGTGCGCTCGGGCTCCTTCAAGACAGTGGTGATGCATCGCGACGGACGCGAACAGGTCACGGGCTTTCATCTCGCCGGCGAAGTGCTGGGGCTCGATGCCGTGTGCGCGGAGCGCCACAGCAGCGACGCCATCGCGATCGAAGACAGCAGCGTCTGCATCATCCCTTACGCACTGCTCGAAGCGCTGTGCGCCGAGTCGAAATCGCTGCAGCATCAGGTCCTGCGCACGATGAGCGGCGAGATCGTGCGCGAATCGTCGCTGATGATGCTGCTCGGCACGATGAGCGCGGAGCAGCGCGTCGCCACGTTCTTGCTGAATCTCTCCACGCGCATGCAGGCGCGCGGCTATTCGGCCGCCGAATTCAACCTGCGCATGACGCGCGAGGAAATGGGCAACTACCTTGGCATGAAGCTCGAAACGGTGAGCCGCATGTTCTCGAAGTTCCAGCGCGACGGTCTTCTCGAAACGCACGGCAAGCAGATCCGCATCGTCGACCTCGAAGCACTCGCCCGGGTCTGAACGCGGTGGGCTGGGCCGCCGCTACCGCATCGTCAGCACGGCCGCGCCGGCAAGCCGCCCTTCGCGCAAGTCGGATAGCGCGACGTTCGCCTGCCGCAGCGGGTAGGCCGTCGTCTGAAGTTCGAGCGGTACCTGCCGGGCAACCCGCATGAAGGCGTGCCCGTCTTCGCGTGTCAGGTTCGCCACCGAGACGATTCGCCGTTCTCCCCAGAGCAGGTCGTAGGAAAAGGCCGGGATATCGCTCATGTGAATCCCGCCGCAGACCACGATGCCGCCCTTGACCACCGCCTTGAGCGCGGCCGGCACGAGTGCGCCCACGGGCGCGAAGATCAGCGCCGCATCGAGCGGCTCCGGCGCCGCTTCGTCGCTCGCGCCAGCCCAGGCGGCACCAAGCCGCCGGGCGAGCTGCTGCGCGGCCGTATCCCCCCGTCGCGTGAACGCATGGACGCTGCGCCCTTCGTGGTGCGCCACCTGCGCGACGATGTGCGCCGCCGCCCCGAATCCGTAGAGCCCGATGCGCTGCGCATCGCCCGCCATGGCGAGCGTCCGGTAGCCGATGAGGCCCGCACAAAGCAGCGGCGCCGCCGAAACGTCGTCGTACTGCGGCGGCAGATGAAAGCAGTAGCCGCTGTCGGCAACGGTGCGCTCGGCGTACCCACCGTCGATCGTATAGCCCGTGAATGCCGGTGCGTCGCAAAGGTTTTCCCGGCCGTGCCGGCAATAGCCGCAGTGGCCGCAGGTATGGCCGAGCCAAGGCACGCCTACCCGGTCGCCAAGCGCGAAACCCGTTACACCCTCGCCGAGCCCGGCCACGGTGCCGACGATTTCGTGCCCCGGCACGAGCGGCGTTTTCGGGTGCCGCAGTTCGCCGTCCACGACATGCAGGTCGGTGCGGCATACACCGCATGCATGCACGTCGATCAGCAACTGGCCCGGGCCGGGGCGCGGATCCGGCAGCTCGCGCTCCTGCAACAGGGGCGAGGTGCCGTCGAAGACCATTGCGAGCATTGCTTCGCCTCCTTTTTGTTCGGTGTTCGACGATGAGCGGCGCTGAGCCGCTTCGAGCCATTTCACCGCAATTCGATCCCACTGTCTTGACCCATCTCAACGCGCGCGGCCGCGCCGGGCGCGACGATGCGCCTATCGGCGCATGCCGCCGCTTTCGAGAGCCGCACACGGCAAAGGAGACGTTGCTCATGGACAAGTCCGCGCACAGCGCCGCGTGGCGCATCAACGACAAGCTCGCCCCCGACGCGAGCATCGCCGACAAGCTGCGCTTCGCGGTGCGCTATGCCGTGCTCGCGCCCTCGAGCCACAACACGCAGCCATGGCGCTTTGCCGTCGACGGGCAGACGCTCGTGCTCAGCGCCGACCGCCTGCGCGCGTTGCCGGTCGCGGACCCGTACGACCGCGAACTGATCATCAGTTGCGGCGCTGCGCTCATGAATCTGCGCATTGCCCTCGCCCATCTGGGGCTCGGCTATGCGATCACCGTATTTCCCGCTCGAGCCGACCCGGACGTCCTCGCGCAGGTGCGCATCGAGCCGGGCGCGGCGCGCGACGAACGCCTCGCGCCGCTCTTCGACGCGATCGCCCAGCGTGTCACGACGCGTCTGCCGTTCGCCGACGAGCCCGTGCCCGGCGACGTCTGCCTGCGCCTCGTCGACGCAGCAGCCGCCGAGGGCGTGGAAGCGATTTGCATCAGCGCAGCCGCGGAGCGCGAGCGGATCGCCGATGCGATCGGCGAGGCCGATCGCGCGCAGTTCGACGACCCGCGCTTTCGCCGCGAATTGGCGGGCTGGATTCACCCGCGCCGGCGGGGCGACGGCATGCCGGCTCAGGCTGAGGGGATCGAGGCGCTGCTCGACTTCACGACGCCTCTGGCTGCGTTGGCGATTCGCACGTTCGATCTGGGCGGCGGCGTGGCGGCGGCGCATCATGCGCTGGCCGCCGGTTCGCCGCTGCTCGTGTGCCTTGCCACAGGTGCCGATGACGCCGAGGCATGGCTCGCAACAGGGCAAGCGCTCGAACGGCTGTTGCTGACCGGGGTGCGAGAAGGACTCAGCGCTTCGTATCTGAATCAGCCGATCGAAGTGGATACGCTGCGAGCCAGGCTGCGGCAAACGCTCGCACTCGACGCGACACCGCAACTGCTGCTGCGAATGGGGCGCGGGCCGCATGTCGAACACGCCCCGCGCCGGCCGCTGGAAGACGTGCTGAGCTGACGCGATAATCAGCGGCACGGCGGGTGCCTTCCACGCTGCCTACGCGCCGCCTGCGCTCCGACAGCCCCGACAGCCCCGACAGCCCCGACAGCCCCGACAGCCCGGCGCCCCGGGCACTGACGCCGGACCGAGGAAGCCGCCTTAGCCGGCCTCGTAGAAGCGGAAAAATCCACTGTGCAGCAGCACGGGCTTCTTGCCGAGCTCGTGCAGCATGCGTCGCGCAGCCTTTTCGATGGCATGCCGATTCCGCTCGAAAGCCTTGACGACGTCTTCCTCGCGCAGCGACTCCGCTCCGAAGTGATCTTCGAGCGCTTCGGCGGTGATCGCGCATTGAACGCGCTCTCCGTCGACGACGGCCGAAAAGGCGAGCACGAGATCCCGGCCGCAATACTCGGCCGGCTCCGGGGGAAACGTGATATGCATGACTGCCACCTCGCTACGCAGCTCGAAACGGCGGGCGAGCCGCATGGAACGCGCCGCCCATGGATTCAGCATAGTCGAATGCCGGCAAGGCACGGCTTGACTTGCATCAACGATACCGGCGCAGCGCATCCGTACACTGATCCTCAGCGTCCACGACCGTCTTCGAGGGTGTTTCGTATGAATGCGCCGCACAGCCTTTCGCGATCGGCCGTTGCCGTGCTCGTCTGCTTCGCGGCGACGAGCGGAACCGCCCTCGCGCAACGGTTCGAGCCCACCGCGCTCATCGATCAACAGCATTGCATGTTCTGCCACACCGTGGACGCGCCTTTTCTTGCGCCGTCGTTCAGGCAGATCGCCGAGCGCTACCGCAGTGAACCTGGTGCGCGGGTCATGCTCGAACACAAACTCGTCAAGGGCGGCAAGGCCCATTGGGGCGATATGTCCATGCCCCCGGCGGCCGAGCGCGGCGGACCGCTTTCGGAAGAGGACGCGCACACCCTCGTCGAATGGGTACTCGATCAATAGCCGGCAACCCTGCTTCATGCCGACACTAGTGGAGAGCACGATGCGCATCACCGTTCATCTCAGCACCTTCGATCGTCTCAACCCGTGCGCTTACGCGATACTCTGGCTCGATCGCGAGCGGCGGCAATGGTCACGCGAGAGTCATTTCGGCGTCAACCTGCCCGCGTGGGGCGTGCTGCGCACCGAGCCGCACGCGACCTCGGTCTGCGCACAAGGCGGCGAGGTGCCGATCTTCGAACTCGACGGGCTCGAACTCGACGGCGACGTGGGGCCGTTCGAAGGCGAAACGGGTGGCGCGCAGTGGATTGGCAGCCGCAGAAGTTCGCCGGGCCACTGGTACGTGCAGTGCGTCGACGAAGAGACGGCGCCGCCCGAGCATGGCATTTTCGCCGGTGACGACGCCGACGCGGCCTCGCCCGCTTGAGCCTTGGCGGCGCCCTCTCATTGCGCCGCTTTTCATTTTTTTGATTGCAGCGCTCTAACCGAAGCGCAGCCGCCGCGCGTGCATTCGATCGCGGCTACTGCGCTTCCGCTACCCGCTACTGCGCAGCCACGACGCGCTGACGCTGTTCGCCGAGGCCCGAGATGCCGAGGCGCATGGCCTGCCCCGCCTTCAGATAGACGGGCTCGGGCTTGATCCCGAGACCGACGCCGGGCGGCGTGCCGGTCGAAATCACGTCCCCGGGCTGCAAGCTCATGCATTGCGACAGATATGACACGATCTTCGCAACGGAGAAGATCATCGTGCGCGTATTGCCGTTCTGATAGCGATGCCCGTCGACTTCGAGCCAGAGATCGAGTGCTTGCGGATCGGGCACTTCGTCGCGCGTGACAAGCCAGGGTCCGAGCGGGCCGAACGTGTCGAAGCCCTTGCCCTTGTCCCACTGCCCGCCGCGCTCGATTTGCCATTCGCGCTCGGACACGTCGTTGATGACGCAATAGCCGGCCACGTAGTCGAGCGCGCTCGCCTCGTCGACGTATTTGCACGGCTTGCCGATCACGACGCCCAGCTCCACCTCCCAGTCGGTCTTCTTCGAGCCTCGCGGAATTTCCACGTCGTCGTTGGGACCAATGATCGCGCTCGTCCACTTGTTGAAGATGACCGGCTCGGCGGGGATCGGCAACCCCGACTCCGCCGCGTGATCGGCATAGTTCAGACCAATGCAGACGAACTTGCCGACGCGGCCCACGCATGCGCCGATGCGGGGCTCGTCGCCAACGAGCGGCAGCGCGGCCGGATCGAGCGCACGCAGGCGCGCCAGCCCCGCATCGGAGAGCGCATCGCCCGCGACGTCGTCGATGTGTGCCGAGAGATCGCGGAGGTGGCCTTGGGCGTCGAGCAGGCCCGGTTTTTCCTGGCCTTTCGGCCCATAGCGAAGCAGTTTCATAGCGTTGCCGTGGCAGTGAGAATAGAAATGGGGTTCAGCGCGGGGCGCTCGGATTCAATTCGACCAGCCGCCGTCGATCAGATGGATCTGGCCGGTCGTGAACGCCGACTCGTCCGACGCGAGATAGGCAGCAAGCGCCGCGATTTCCTCCGGACGGCCGATGCGGCCCATCGGCTGGCGCGCGACGAATGCCGCCTCGACTTCGGCTACCGTCTTGCCCTGTGCCTGGGCCTGCTCGGCGATACGCGCGGAAAGCGACGGCGAGGCCACCGTGCCGGGGCAGATGGCGTTGCAGCGCACGCCGCGCGTCACGAAATCGGCGGCGACCGCTTTCGTTAGCCCGACCACGGCGGCTTTCGACGCGCCATAGACGAACCGGTTCGGCACGCCCTTCACGCTCGATGCGGCCGACGCCATGTTGACGATCGAGCCGCCGCCGCGCTCGAGCATCGCGGGCAGGAATGCGCGGATCGTCCGATACATCGACTTCACGTTGAGGTCGAACGAAAAGTCCCAATCGGACTCCTCGCATTCGAGCACGCTCCCCGCATGCACGAAGCCGGCGCAGTTGAGCAACACGTCCACGCCACCGAGCTCGCGGGCCAGCGCGGCAACGGCTTGCGAATCGCGCACGTCGAGCCGATGGGTCTCGAACGGCACGGCGCCGAACAGATCGGTGCGCACGTCGGTTGCGACGACGCGCGCGCCCTCGCGTGCGAAGCGCTCCGCGCAGGCGCGGCCGATGCCTTGTGCGGCAGCCGTGACGAGGGCCGTCTTGCCGGCGAGCCGGCCGGACGGCGGTTGCGGAAAACCTGTGTCGGTGGCGTTCATGAATGCTCCATGAAAAATGGAATGATCGTTATCCTCGATGCCGCGCGCATGGCTTAGAGCCGGTAGCAGATGCTGGCCGTGCCGCCGAAGATCGCTTCGCGATCTTCGCGCGCGAGCGCTTGTGTCAGACGCTGCGCGCTCGAATGCCACGCGTCGTAGCCGCCGCGCAAGTCGACCACGGGCCAATCGCTGCCCCACATCAGCCGCCGCGGGCCGAAATGCTCGAGCAGATGGGCGACATAAGGCGCGAGCGTTTCATCGTCCCATTCGGCAGACGCTTCGGTTACCAGGCCGGAAAGCTTGCAATAGATCTGCGGCAACCGCGCGAGCGCCGCGATGCGCTCGGCCCACGGGTGCCAGCCGGCTTCGGCGTCGCGAATCGCTGGCTTCGCGCCATGATCGACGACGATGCGCAAGCGCGGATGGCGCTCGGCGAAGGTCTGCAAAAATGGCAAGTGCCGCGCGAACACGAGGGCATCGAACACGAGCCCGTGCTCGATCAATGCCTCGATGGCTGCGTCGAGCGGGCGTGTGGCGATCCAGTCGTCCTCGGGCAGGTCCTGCAGCATCGGCCTCACCCCTTTGAACTTCGGCGCGCGCGCCAGCTCGGCAATCAGCGCGGGACAGCCGGGCTCGTCCAGCGGCACCCAGCCGACCACGCCGGCGACGGACGGCGCCTGGCGGGCGAGTTCGAGCAGATAGCGCGTTTCCTCGACGGTGGGCGCCGCCTGCACCACGACGCTGCGCTCGATGCCCGCCGCACGGGCGAGCGGCGCCAGATCGGATGGCCCGAAATCGCGGTAAAGCGGCACGAGTTCCGGCGTAAGCCAGCCGTAATCGCCTCGCGCAAGCGCCCAGAAATGCTGATGTGCATCGACAGTCGTCATCCCGCCCGCCTCCCCTCGAGCGCCGCAACGGCAGTGTGAAGCGTGATGATACGCGCCGAGGCGCCGCCTCGGCAGCCCCAGCCGCACGACAGTGCGAGCGCGCTCACGCGGGCACCCGTGCGGGTGCGATCGGCAGGCACGACGGGCCGACCGGCTCGAACGCCTTGTAGGTGAGAATGAATTCCTGGTGGCCGAGCATTTCGGATTTCGAGCGCCGGCCGTTGGCCACGGCTGCCGTCAGTTCGTACACCTCGTGGCCGACCTCGTCGAGTGTGCCGCGCCCTTCGAGGATGCGTCCCGCATCGACATCCATGTCGCCCGAGAGGTTGCGGTACGTCGCGGGATTCGCGCAGACCTTGATGACGGGCGAGATCGCGGAGCCGACCACCGAGCCGCGCCCGGTCGTGAACAGGATCACATGACAGCCACAGGCAATAAGCTCGCCGATCTCCGCGTTGTCGCTGATGTTGGGGAAGCCGAAACGCGGCTCGCCGTCGGGCACGACGTCGAGCAGATAGAGCCCGCCCGTGGGCGGGACGTCGCCGGGTTTGATGATGCCGACGATCGGCGATGCACCGCTTTTCGCATAGGCGCCGAGCGACTTTTCCTCTTGTGTGGTGAGGCCGCCGTCGGCATTGCCGACCGCGAAGCTGCCGTGGCCCATGATCGTGTAGTAGCGGGCCGCCTTGGCCACGCACTGGACGATCGCATCGCCGAGCTCGGGCCGCACGGCCCGCGAACGCATGTGATATTCGCAGCCGACGAGTTCGCCCGTTTCTTCGAACACGCAGCTCGCGCCGCGCTCGATCAAGGTATCGAAGGCCCGGCCGACTGCCGGATTCGCCGTGATGCCGCTCGTGCCGTCGGAGCCGCCGCAGATCGTGCCCACGATGAGCTCGCTCACCGCCATCGGCACCGTCTGCTGCCCGCACAGCGTGGCACGCGCACGGCGCACCCAGTCGACACCGCGCAAAACAGTGCCGCGGGTGCCGCCCGTCTCCTGGATCGTGAGCACCTCGACGGGCCGGCCGCTTTCGCGCACGAGGTCGACCAGGTAGTGCTTGTTCATACTCTCGCAGCCGAGCGAGACGAAGAGCACCGCACCGACGTTCGGATGCGTGGCAATGCGGGCCATCATCTTTTCCGCGTATGCGTTCGGATAGCAGCCGGGAAAGCCGATCAGATGCACGTCGGGCTCGGCATCGTGCGCGTTCGAGGGTTCGAAATCGGCGTCGAGCGCGTCCGTAGTGTCGTCATAGCGCGGGCCGAACCGGGATACGATTTCGCGGGCGACGTGATGCGCGCATTCGACGAGATAAGCCACGGCGACGACGTTGCGAATGCCCTTGCGCCCGTCGCTGCGCAAGTAGCCACGCAGTTGCACATCGGAGGTGAAAGGCTCGGTCATGGGGTTCTCCGGCGATGGACGATCGGGGCCGCTCACGGCGCGTCGCGGTCGTGGTCGTGGTCCACGAAGCTGTGCCCTGCTTCGTGCGTGTAGGTGGGCAGGTAATCGCTCACCAGGTTGTGCATGTGAAGATGCGCGCCGCGCTCAACTGCCAACGTCACATGGCCGATCGGCGCACCGTAACGCAGGACCTTCTCGTCCGCGGCCAGTGGCCGACGCGCCAGCTTGTGTCCGAGCGGCACGGTACTCGCGAGCACGACCTGCTCGCCGTCGATGACGAGCGCCGTGCCGGCCTCGAGCGTGGTTGCCGCGATCACGCAGTTATCCTGCGGCGCAAGCAGGATCACGCGCGGATCGAATGCTGAAGAATCCGTGCTCATGCGGCCCCCTCAGGCAGTTGGGAAGCGGTCTGCCACCCATGCATGATGGCACCGTGGCGGGCGATCGTGTGCCGCGCGCCGGCCCGCGCATGCCGCGCGGCGTCGCACGCTGCGGCGACAGGAGAATCAGCGTTCATGGCAATCGTCTCCTTCGATTGATGCAAGCACTTCACGGTCGCCCCAGAAAGGGCCGAACTCGGCGGCGATGCGGCCTCGGCTCATGACGAACAAGCGGTCGCACCCCCGCAGGCCGTCGAGTTCGCTGCTCGCCAGAACGACGGCGCACCCGGCGTCGCGCGCATGTTCGGCCATCGCCGAAATCATGTCTTGCGTGCGCAGATCGACGCCGGCGGCGGGCTCGATCAGAATGAGCACCTTCGGATCGGCTGCGAGCGCGCGCGCCAGCGCCAACGTGAGGCGCTCGCCGCAGGAAAGCGCCGCGGGCACTTGCTCGCCCGTATCGCCGTCTTGCGGCACACACCGGACGCCGAGCGCCATCGCCGCATTGCGGTTACCTCCCGGCAGCGTGACGGCGTGGCCGTCGCTCGCGGGAAGGCGCACGACCCCCGAGTGCGGCGAGGTCATCCCGGCGAGCACCCTTGCAACGTTCAGATAGCCGCTACCCTCCGCCCCGGTAAGGCCGATCAACTCGCCTCGCCTCAGTGCGAGCGACACGTCGCGATAGTCTGCGCCGCTAAGCCGTTCGGCTTCGATTGCGAACGGCGCGCAAGCGAGGAAGGGGCTGGACGGCTCGACGCCCGCCACTGCGCCACTCAGCGCACCGACGGTCAGCCGATGGGGGAAGTCGAGGAGCATCGCCATGACAGCCTCCGATCGTCCGTTCAGGCGGGCCAGCCGCGCAAGGCGCGCCCCCTGCCCGTGCACGGGGCCGTGCTGCCCAGTCGCACGCGCACCTCGGCCGCCGGCGGCCGTTGTTCTGCGCCTGCCGTCTCGCTGATCCTCACTGCCGTCTCCTTCGTCGCGCCTGGGGCGATATCCGATGAGCAACGTTTGCCGGGACTTTTCGCCCGCCGCGCGGCGGGTTGGTTATGCTGCGGATCGACGCCGCACCAAGCGACATCTTTTTTCCGCAGCAGTTCATGTATGAATCTATTATTCATATACGAACCGACCAACGTCAAGCGCAACGCTTGCCGTGTTTTCCCTAACTATTTGCGACCACAACGACCGTGAAGAAGACCGATCCGGCTGCCGAGGCCAACGAAATGCCCGCGGGCGAGGAAGCCGAGCGCTATCGCGCGCCGGCGCTCGACAAGGGACTGGACATCCTCGAGTTGCTCGCCGAACAAAAAGAGGGGTTCACGCGTGCGGAGATCATGAAAGCGCTCGGGCGCAACGCGAGCGAGATCTACCGGATGCTCGAGCGACTCGTCGCACGGCAGTACGTCATGCGCTCGTCGGGCGGCGACCGCTATACGTTGAGCCTGAAGCTCTTCGCGCTCGCGCACCGGCACCCGCCAATGAACCGCTTCCTCGCCGAAGCCCTGCCCCAGATGCAGCGGTTCGCCGAGCGCGCCGAGCAGTCATGCCATCTGACCGTCTACGACCGCGGCAATCTGCTCGTGATTGCACAGGTGGACGGCCCCGGCACCTGGGGGCTCTCGATCCGGCTGGGCTCGCGGGTGGGGCTCGTGGACACGGCCTCCGGCCACGTCATGCTGGCCTTCCAGCCCGACGGCGAGCGCGAGCATATGCTGGCCGAGCACACAAAAGTCAAAGGCGAGATTGCCATGGCGAGCGCCGAACTCGCGGCGATATTCGAACGAATCCGGGCGGACGGCCATCTGCGCAAGGACAGCGCGCAGACATTCGGCGTGACGGACATCTCGTTTCCGATTCTGGGCCCATCGGGCCAGGCAATTGCGTCGCTGACGAGCCCCTACATGCGGCGGATCGACAGCTACGTCGCGCCGTCGCTCGACGCCGTCACGACCTTGCTCGGAGAGACGGCCGGCAAGCTCTCCATGCATCGCACCGCATGAGTGCGGACAAGGCGCTTGACAATCTATCTATCACAAGGTAGATTATTGGCATGGAAACGACGAAGCCAGTCCGCGAGCAGGTCCTGGAGCACGCTATCACGCTGATGATGATGCGGGGCTATCATGGGTTCAGCTATCGCGACTTATCGGCACTCGTCGGCGTGAAGACGTCGAGCATCCATTATTACTTTCCGTCGAAAGACGATCTGGTGCTCGAGGCCGTCAACGCCTACAGCGACGAAGTGCTCAAGGCCATTCACGGGCTCGATGCGTCGTTGTCGGCCGAAGCGAAGCTCGAGAAATACGCCAGGCTTTTTGGGCGCGTACTCGGTGATGGCGATCAGATCTGCCTGTGCGGAATGCTCGCGGCCGATATCGAGTCGCTGCCGGAACGCGTGCGCTCGGCCGTCCAGGCCTTTTTCAGGGCCAACGAGCACTGGCTCGCGAAAGTGCTGGAGCAAGGCAAGCGTGACGGAAGCATCGTAGTTGCGGGAGACCCCGAGCGGGCCGCCCGCGCACTCTTCGCCACGTTTCAAGGCAGCGTCATAACGAGCCGCCTGTTCCAAACGCGCAGCCGGCTTGAAGATGCCGATGCGTTGTGGAAGACTGCCCGCTGAGGCAGCGAAGCAAAAGGAAGTCGGAAACAGCAAGGCGGGGAACCGCCTCTTTAAAGCCGCAGAAATCTATCTACTGGTAGATATGTATTGGAATCAGCAGTCCTCATCAACCCAAAGCAACAGGAGTCTCACATGTCGATCGAAAAAGTCCTTTACCGTGCTCATGCCCATGCCACCGGTGGCCGCGATGGCCGCGCCGTGGTGCCCGAAGGCAACCTGGAACTGAAGCTCACGACGCCGCGCGAACTCGGCGGTGCCGGCGGGGAAGGCACGAACCCCGAGCAACTGTTCGCGGCGGGCTACAGCGCCTGTTTCCTGGGCGCGATGAAATTCGTCGCATCGCGCGAAAAGATCGCGATCCCAGCAGACGTGGCAGTGGACGGTAGCGTCGGCATCGGCGCGATTCCGACCGGCTTCGGCATCGAAGTCGAGCTGAAGATTTCTCTGCCCGGGCTGGACCGCGCCGTCGCGCAATCGCTGATCGACAAGGCGCACACCGTCTGCCCTTACTCGAACGCCACGCGCGGCAACATCGACGTGACGCTGACGCTGGTCTGAACGTTCGCGGCAGCCGTACTCGCGGCCTCGCGCAGCGCTTCACGCGCGAGCCGCCATCCGCCATGTCCAAACGGTCTCGCCCGCCATGCGGAACGAGACCGTTCCGTTTGCACGCACCCGCACGTGGGTGGGCGCGCAAAGAAAAAAGCCCAGACGATGTCTGGGCAAACACCACCGGGAACCCAGCGGCTCGGAGACTGCGTGCGAGACTTTCGCAGTTGCGGCAGAATCGGCGGCGAGCCGCGCGTGCAGCGACGCAAGCGAAAGAACCGGCATCACGCTCGTTCGAGCATGACGCCGGCGTGCTCGTCAGTTGTGCTGATAGATCGTGACGGGCGGCGAGTAGCTGCTGCGGGTGCCGTCGCTCAGGCTCGGGCGGCCGGACTCCGCGCTCGCCTGTACGCCGCCGACGCCGGTCGCATCGGCTTGCGGCGCCGCGCCTGCGGCCGCGTCTTGCGCGGCGAGGCGCGCCTCGACGGCCTGAATGTTTCCGGGGTAGTGCAGCCAGTCGGTCGGACGATAACCTGCCGCGACGACCCGCTCGAGGTCCGCACGGACCTCGGCGCGTGTGAGCGGACGATTCGCCGACGCCTGGGCGAACGATGCGACAGGTGCGGCGAGAACCAGGGCGACAGCCGCTGCTTTGACGATTGATTTCATGATGACCTCCGATTCGATGTTCTGTAAGAAGCCGCGAGTGTTCGTTCGCAGCTGGTGATGCCAGTGTAGGAGTCGCGCGGCAGGCAATAAATGGGCTATTTCAGAATTCACTGGTGCATTGGGAAGAACAATCACGATCGCCGCGGGGCCTGGCCAACGCCCGCTGCAACCGAAAAGAAGGAGCAAGCCGGTCATGGACCGCTTCATCGCAATGAAAGTGTTTACGCGCGTGGTCGAGTCGCGCAGTTTCGTGAAAGCCGGCGAATCGCTGCAACTCGCGACGCCGCAGGTATCGAGAATGGTGCAGTCGCTCGAAGCCCATCTCGGTGCCCGGCTGCTGAACCGCACGACACGCAGCATCAGCCTGACTGAGGACGGCGAAGCGTATTACGAGCGCTGTCTGCGCGTACTCGCGGAAGTCGACGAGATGGAAGCCGAACTCACGAATGCGAAGCTCAACCCGTCGGGCAAGCTGAAGGTCAACTTGCCGTCGCTGCTCGCGAAGACGACGATCATTCCCGCACTGCCCGAGTTTTTCGCGGCCTACCCGGACATCCAGATCGAAATGGGCCTCAGCGACCGGCAGGTCGACATCATCGAGGAAGGCGTCGACTGCGTGATCCGCACGGGCGATCTGGAAGACTCGGGGCTGGTCGCCCGGCGCATCGGCCTTTTGCCGCGCGTTACGTGCGCCGCGCCCGCCTACCTCGAAAAATATGGCGAGCCCGAGACACTCGAGGATCTCGGCGAGCACATCGCCGTGAATTACGTTTCGAGCAACACGGGCCGCATTCGTACGTGGGATTTTCTCGTCGACGGAAAAATCGAATCGATCGACATGCGCAGCATGATTGCGGTCAACGACGTCGACGCATACGTGACTTGCGGCCTGTATGGCCTGGGCATTCTGAAAGGCGCCTTGCATCCCCTTTCGCCATATCTGCAAAGCGGTGCACTGCGCCAGATCCTGAAGGACTACCCCTCCCCGCCGCGCCCGGTGTCGATCATGTATGCGCGCAATCGGCATCTGCCGCGCAAGGTACGGCTCTTTGCAGATTGGGTGGCCGACGTCTTCGCCCGCTCGCCGCTCACGCAGCCCGTGGCCGCCGCTCGAAGCATCGAAGCGGTTTGACGGCGCACCGGCGCGCGCGCCGCTTCACGTGTCAATCGCCTGCGTCCGGACGCAAACGCAGCTTCAGGCGCAGCGGTTCTCGCAGCGGTTGCGGCGGCCGCGCGCTCAACGCCGCGTCGCTCAACAAACGATGCAATGCCGCATCCGCCTGGGCGTTGCCGAGCGAATCGAACTCGACGCGCACCGGGCGCCCCCCGGCATCGGGCCATACCGCCAGCGCAACGTCGCGAGGCGGACTCGCTGCGGTGACGGCGGCCTGCTCGTCGAGGAAGCGGCGCAGCGCCTGCGCATCGTCGCCATCGGCATCGAGCGCCGATTGGAATCGCTGCCCGACGGTGCTCGCGTAGTCGACCCACGATGCGGGAACCGGCTCGCTCATTGGCTGTGCATGCGCGCAGACTCCAGCCGCCAGGAACGGCGCGAGCAGCCATGCGCCGAGCCGCCCGCCGCAACGCGGCCGGGCATGCCGGAAGCTCGCGCGCCGGCGCAGGAATCGCAGTACCGCCGGCACAAAAAAGGCCGGCAAGGATGCGCGCAGCGGCAAAACTGCGAGCGCGACAGCAAACACAGCGGCGCTCGTGACGCCGCTATCGAGTGCCAGCGGAATAATCAGCGCAATACCCGGGCTCATGCATCTGCCTCCTTCGTTTCAACTGCTCGGCAGCAGCGTCCACAGAGCTGCATGACCGATCGCATCGCCATGCACCGCCATCGCACCCGCCGCGATTTCATCGTCAAAGGCGGGCTGCCGCCCTGCCCGATCCGCTGCATGGCTCCCCGATCGATGCCCGGTCGCTCAAGGGCGCGTTGCCGGAGTCGGCTGCGGGCGCTGAGGAACCGCCGACTTCCCCCAGTTCGACCCGAACCGGATACTTTCCGAGGAATAGTTGAACGTGCCCACACGATTGGACGGCGACGTTACGATCCCTTCAGCGGGATTCGATGCGGCAGCCGCCGCACGATTACCGCCACCTGAGAGACGTTGCGAAAGACAGCTATAAGATAGCGCGCGCTCGCCGCCAACTTCCGCATCGACACAGACGGGCTGCCCGTCCGATGCGCCGCCTGCTGCCTGAGCTTGCCCCCGGTCCGGCTCCTGAGCCGGCATCGGCTCGAGCGCCCGGACCGGTGACGGCGCCAAGCCGGCCAGGGCCGCTGCCATGCATGCCGTTGCCGCGCAAACCTTCATGTAACGCCGTGTCATCGGTGCCTCCCACAAGACGACCCACGCTTATTCCGGGCTCCCGTCGAAATCCACGCCATCGCGTCCGTCATTCGCCTCCCGCCTCGCCCGCTCTCGCGCCGACTCGTCGAGAAACCGTGCGAAAGCGCGCAACTCGGGCCGCGCAACGACAGGCGTCCGGATGTCGGCAAGCCGCGCAGCGCGTTCGACCGGCTCCCAATGCAAAAGGTCCGCACCGCTCGGCAACGGCGTGTGCAATGGGTTGCGATAGACGAGCCTGAAAAGCCGCGGCTCGGCCGCACGCCCGGCGTCCCACAGCTGCCCCACCTCGCGCACCGTCCAGTCGAACCAGAACCGCACGCGCACCGGCTCGCCGCGCTCGTCGCGTTGTGCCATGAAGCCGGCCATCGCGAGCAGCACATACGGCAGATCGCGTTGATCGAGCGACGGATAGGACCAGAGGTTCAGCACGTCCGCGAGCGCGACGAGTTCGCTGAAGCGCTCGAGCGTCAGGCCCGGCGCGCTCGCGCGCGCCATGCGATAGTGTCGCCGCCAGAGGCGCACGAAACGGGCTCTTTGCACGGGACCGACCTCGGGGTCATAAGGACGGCCCACCGCGATGCCTTCCGGCTGGTAGCTCGGCGTGGTGAGCGGGCAGCGCTCGTCGTCGGCGCCCGATGCGTGGCGATAATAGCGATGGCCCGCGCGGTGCCGACGGCTCGGGACGAGCGGCGCGCCGCACAGCGGACAGCGCACCAGCCCGTCGCCGGATACTTCATCGCGCGCGTATGCCGCCACATATCGCTCATCGAGCGGATGAACGCCCGGGACGCTCTCGCGCCGTTTTCGCCTGGCGGCACTCATTGCGCGGCGTCGACCGCCTTTTTCAACGCCGCTTCGTCGATCGAAAGCGCACTGTCTCCGCCCGCCTTCGCCAGGTAGGCCTCGGCGTTTTGCTGGGTGCGCGAGCGCCGCAACGACGCGCGCAGCATCTCCTTTACATCCGCCAGCGGGCGCACGGAGGGAACCCGCGACTCGATGAGCTTGACGATATGGAACCCTGACGCCGTGCGCACCGGCTGCGATATGTCGCCGGGCTTCATCGCCTGGACCACCTTGCGGATCTCGGGCACTAGCAGCGTGTCCGGCAGGAAACCCATGTCCCCACCGCGCGCCGCGCTGGCCGATTCGTCCGAGTTGGCCTTCGCCAGCGCCGCGAAATCCGCGCCCGCTGCGCGCGCCGATTTCGCGAGCGAGTCCGCGCGCTTTTGCGCCTTGTCGGCCGCGCTTTTATCGGCGCCGGCCGGCACGGCGACGAAGATCTGCGCGAGGTGCGCGGCAGCGGGAACGGTCCACGCCGTCGTATTCGCGTCGTAGGCCGCCTGCAGTTGCGCATCGGAGGGATAGTCGGCCGGCGGTTCGCTGACCGATGCGAGGTAGCTGCGCACGATGACCTCGCGCTTCGCACTCTCGATCATCTGCGCGACCTCCTCGCGCCGGTCCCAGCCCTTCGACTTCGCTTCGGCCAGCACCGCGGCCTGCGCCACGCGCGCCCGTACAATCGCGTCGGCGCTCTTGGGATCGCCCGCGATGCGCGCGCGGGTCGGCGCGTCGAGCGCGTGGAGCAGGCTCGTGATATCCGACTGCTTGACGGCAACGCCGCCCGCGCGCGCGACGACGTCGTCCTGCGCCCACGCCGCCGCGGGCGCACAGGACGCCGCCATGCAAACCAGCCATGCGAATCGTTTCATGTCAGACCTCCTCGGCGACGGGCGCCGCGCGCTGCGCGCTGTCGGTGGCCGCCAACGCGGGCCGATTGCGCAAATGAAGCAGGAACTCCTGGATGAGCCGATCCCAAAGCTCGATCGTCGCGCGCAGGTGACGTACGCTGACACCGCCCGCCACGACCACATCCATTTCCAGCACGAGAAAGGCGCCCTGCAGAGATAACCGCGCAAAACGCTTCGTCGCGTTCCAGCCCGCCACGAGTTCGGGCGGCAATTCGCCCTGCACCCGCAGCACGCAGCTGAGCGTGTAGTCGATGAACGTACCCGGCTCGGTTCCCGCGTTGCCGAAGCGCACGGCGAAACCGATGCCCTGGCTCGCGCTCATCAGTTGGGTAACGCCTGCTTGTTCGGCGAGCGTCACGCGATAGCCCGCGGACTTGAAACACTCCGCGACGCGATCGACGCTCGCCTCGGTCAGCAGCGCCTTTTCTCCTGCCTGGTCATGATCGGTCATGTCGAATCCATCCTTCTGACATCGTGTCGGCGCGCGTCATCCCATGCGGGCCGCGCCATCCCGCTACCGTTTCCGGCTGCCTCGCCGCGGCGGGCCTAAGGTCCGACCTCCGGCGCGGAAGCGGGCCGCGGAGCCGATGCGGGCGCCGCTGTCGTCGTCATGCGCCGGTCGAATCTGCCCGCGTAAAGCGCATCGCCGTATTGCTGCGCGATCTCGTCGTACTTCACGCGCGCGCGCTGTGCGAAGGGCTGCCGTGTTTGCAGGAACGTGCCCAAATCCACGTGCTCGTACGCGTCGAGCAATTCGTGCCCCACCCGATAGAGCTGGGCGTTCTTCGCCTCGCAGCGTTGCAACTGGCCGCTCGCGGCGTCGAGCCTGGCCTGCACGCCTGCGAGCTCGGTTCCTTGGGTACGCCGCTCGGCCACCAGTTGCGCGGAAGACGTGCGCGCTTTTTCAAGCTCGGCTCTATCGCGCGCATGACTCGCCCGTTCCTGCGCCAGCGCGCGCTCGCTCGTTTGCGATGCGCGTGCGCGGGCCAGCTCGGCCTTCGCCGCGTCGCGCTCGGATATCGCCTTGTCTCGCGCGGCCTCCACGGCTGTCTTCTCGTTTTGCCATTGCGCCTGCGCCTCCTGGAGATCGCGCAGTTGCTGCACGGTCGTGCGCAACTGCGCCCGCAAGCGCTCCTCCATGCTTTGCCCGGACGCGCCGAGTGGCACGAGCGCCGCGGCGCACAGGACGATGAGCGGGCGAATCGGTTTCATGTCGGCCTCAGAAGCGCGCGTTGAGTTCGATCTGCAGCACGTCGATCGTCATCGGCGGCCCGTACACTTCGCGCGCGCTGAGGTAGCGCGCCGCAAGCCACGCGTCGCGCGCGATGCCGTATTGCGCGCCGATCACGTAACCCTTTGCGTTCGTGCCGCCGAGATGGAAGTCGGGATCGGTGAGCGCCGCAAGCACGGCGTCGGGCTCGAGATACTTGTAGGTCACCGAAAAATTCCAGTCGCCCTTGCTCACCGTTTCCGGTTCGCCGAGCGTCGCCTTGAACATGTAACCGTTCGGCCCGCTCTTGTAGTCCGCCTGAGTCACCGTGGATGACGTGCTGGCGTTGTTGTAGTTGTTTACCGGCAGCGACGGCGCCGCAAATGCCTTGTTCGTGTTGTATGCCAGATTGCGCACGTACTCGCCGTCGAGACGTAATTTGAACCGGTCGGCCACCACCGTATCCCATTGCAGCCTGGCATCGAAGAGCCGGTAGTTGTAAGCGAGGCCGAAGTACTGCGGATCGGGCGTGAGACCAGGCGCGAGATTCGGGTTCTGCACGATGTTGCGCAGCGCGACGAGCGTATTGCCCTTTTGCATGAATGCCGGCGCTTCGTTGTCGGTGCTGCAGCTCGTGGCGCCCAGATAAAGCGCGCATGGCGCGGACAGATTGCCGCGCAGGTTCATGAAATCGTAGTAGGCAATCGCGCCCGTGAGGCGGTTCCGCGGGTTGATCTTCCACTGTGCGCCGGCTTGCATCCCGAGCATCCAGCGCGTATCGGTGCCGCTCTTTTCGATCTGCGTGGCGGGGAAATTCTCCCCTGTGTATTGGATCGGAAAAACGCCCAGCGTGCCGAACAGCGTGAGCTCGGGCGCCGAGGGCAGCGCACGACGGGCCGTTGCCGCAATCCCGTCGAACTCGAGATCGTTCGAATAGACGAGATCGGACGAGAAGAACGGATTGTCGAAGCGACCGGCCGTGACGTTGAGCCACGGCGTGGGCGTGTAGCGGATATAGGCCTGGTTCAACCAGATGTTCTTTTTCGAGAACCCCCCGCCGAGTGTCGAGGTGGTCGATACGGGGCCGTTGTCGTTGCCCGAGGCGAGTTGCATGCCCGCTGCCAGTGTCTCGGCGATCTGCGCCGTCACGCCGAGGCGTGCACGCACGCGCAGCAGGTTGTTGCGGTTCTCGGTCGTGTTCAGCGTGGGCGGCAAACCCAGGTTCGTATTCGGGTTCACGTCGTAGGCGCTGCCTGCGTTGATCGCGGCGAAGTCGGTCACGCCCGTCGCATTGCGCGGCGAATAGAAATGGTATTCGTCGCGCACGCGAATATCGCCACTGATCCGGATTCTCGATACCCAGTCGGGAAACGTGTTCGGCTGCGCCCAGTTCTCGGCCTTTGCCTGCGCGACCACTTCCTGCTTCACCTGCTCGCGGATCTGATCGCGCACGAGCTGCGGTACGTACGGCACGGCCACATCGCCGGGCTGCGTCGGCGCGTTGACGATTGCCGCGCTCGCACCCGCGCGCGTACGCGATGCCTTCGTCTGCGCCGCCTCGTCACGTGCCTCGCGAATCAGGTCGTTGGCGTTTTGCTGCGTGAGCACGCCGCGCTTGACGAGCAGGTTGATCAGATTGACGACGACGCTTTCCGTCGGCGCAGCCAGACCCGCGGCGGCTGCCTCGGCCGCCTGGGTCTCGAGCGATTGCGCGTGCGCCGTCGCGGCGAGCGTCATACCCGCCATCGCTAGTGCTGCCGCACGCCGCTCCACGCGCGGCAAGCGGCCGATCCCCGTTCTGTTGCGGCCACCGTTGCGCCGCGTTTCGATCGTCATTCCGATTCTCCACATGACATGCCGTTGTTCTTCCATTCGCTCGCGGCGAGCCGCGCGTGCCCCCGCGTTCACAGTCCCGTCTTGCGCCCCTGCAGTTTCACCAGCACCGGGTAGGTCGCGTTCGGCGGCGGCGCCTCGTCCATGCGGCCGATTGCCTGGATCGCGCTTGCGATGGCGTCGTCGAGCGCCGTATCACCGGTCGAACGAGCGATCGCCACCTTGACGATGCGCCCCGATGGCTCCATCCACACATTCAGGTTCACGTCGAAGCGGCTCCCGCCACCCGCCTGCTGCACGCGCTTGTCGCGCTCCACCGCCTGCTGCAGCAGATAGGCCATGTACTGCCGATACGTCGCGTTGCCGAATGCGCCTGCCCCGCCACTGCCCGCCATGCCCGTACCATCTCCCGCACCGATGTTGAAACCGTCGGTGCCCGCCTGCGCCGGCGCATTCATCGTCAACTGCCTGGGCGTGTTGTCGGCGGGCTTCGGCGACTGCGCGGGCTTCGGCACCTCGGTGGGCCGCTCCACGGGCGCCTTGGTCTGCTGCTCGACTTTCTCCGGCGGCTTTTGTTGCGGCGGCGGGGGCGGAGGTGGCGGCGGCAACGGAATAACCGTCGTTACCATCGGCGCCTGCGCCCGCTTGACGCCCGCCTGATCGCCGGCGAAGTGGCGCATGAGCCACGCGACGGCGATCAGCACCGCAAGCAACGCCGCCCGCTTGATCCACCGGCTCGCGCGCGCCGTGTCCGGGTTGTCGTAGCCATTGTCGAAAGGCGTTTCCATCGCGCGCCGCTAGCCTCCCGAAGGCGATTTACCGGTCACGAGGCCTACTTGCGCGAGGTCGAGCCGTCGCAGCAGGTCCAGCACGTCCATCACCTTCTGGTAGGCGACGGCCGAGTCGCCCTTGAGCACGATCGGGAAATCGGGCGTCATCGCCTTTTGCGAGCGCAGGCGGCTCTCGAGCTCGTCCATGCTCACGGGATAGGCGTCGAGGTAAATCTGCCCCGAATCGGAAACCGTGATCGCCTTCGTCTGCGGTTTCGCGAGGCTCGTCGATGAGCTTGCCTTCGGCAGATCGACGCGAATGCCCTGTACGGATGCGGTCGTCATGATGATGAAGATCACCAGCAGCACGTACGCGAGATCGAGCATCGGCGTGATGTTGATGTCGTCGTAGGGCTTGTCGTCGTCCTGGACCTGCATGGTGTGGATCCTCCGTGCGTGGCTTCAGTCGATGCTCAGCGCGCGATCGACGCTGCGATGCGCTTCGGCAAGACGCGTCACGAACTCGTCGACGAACACCTGCATGTTCGCCGTCACGTTCTTGTTGCGAATGAGCAGGTAGTTGTAGCCAAAGAGGGCCGGAATCGCGACGAAGAGGCCCGTCACCGTCGCGAGCAGCGCGGCCGCGATACCCGGTGCGATCGCATTGACATTGACGTCGCCCGCCGCGGCGATCGCGGCAAACGTGATCATCACGCCCACCACGGTGCCGAGCAGGCCGAGGAACGGGCCACCCGAGATCGCGATCGTGAGCAGCACCATCGATCGGGAAAGCCGCTGGTTTTCGCGCACGAGCGTGGCGTCCATCGTCGCGCGGATCGCCTCGATCGATTCGCTCGTGATGAGCTTGCGGCCCTCGCTGTCGATACGGCTGTCGATTTCGGCAACGCCCGCCCGGTAGAGCCGGTAGAGCGACGAGGCCCGCAGGCGCCGGCCCTCTTCGGAGCGCTCGTCCACTTTGGCCAGCCCCGTCAGATGGCGTCCGGCCAGTTCACGGAAGCGCCGCATGAAGTGGTCGTTCGCGCGGTCGATCGTCGACACATAGCGGGCCTTCGTCCACATGACCCACCACGAAATCGCGGCCATGACGAGCAGGATGGCGATGACGACCCATGCATCGACCGTTACGGATTTGACGATCACGCCGAAGTAGCCGAATCCGAAGCCGGCCTGCTTCTCGTCTGCGCCATAGGCGACGAGCTTCGACTCGGCGCCCTGACCGATCGCATCGGCCGCGACGAGCGCGGCCGGTCGCGCGACCTTCGACAGACGCAGTTCGTCGATTTCGCCGATGAAGCCGGCAAAGCTGCCGGTAGTCGTCCCTTGCGTGCCAGCCACATCCGCGCCCACGGCCGCGGCGCCGTCGAGTGCCGGCAGGACCGCTGCAACTTGCGCATAAGGCTTGCCGCCGACGTAAAGCGTCACGGCCTTGCCGTCGGCCACCACCGCCAGATGGGTCCATTGATTGGCGGTGACCGGCTGGCCGGGTGCGGTGCGCGACGATGCGCCGTCCGCATCCACTTCGACGAAGGGCACACCGTTGTCGAGTCCGATCAGGAGCGCGTTCGCCCCGTCCCGCCGCGCGTAGAGCAGCGCGCGTGGTCCGACGGCGCCCGGCTTGACCCATGCGCTCAAGGTGAATGCGCCGCCGCGTGCGAGGGCTAGCGACGGGCTCGCCACCAGGTTGAGCGGCGAGGCGCCGTTGAACTGCGCCGCACGGCCGATGATGCCGTCCTCGGCGGTGCGCACCGGCGCGTTTTGCGCCTGATTCCCGTACGCCGTGGCATCCTTCGGCGGCATGCCTGTCGCCTCGTTGAAGTGATAGACGAGCGTATAGCCGGGATCGAATGTTTCGGCCGGCTTCGCGCCGGGCTGCGCCTTCTTGTTTCCGTAATACATCCAGATCGACTGGGCGGCACCGGCCGGCCAGTGCGGCAGATCCACCCAGATCAGCGCAACGCCGAGCAGCGGGTCGTAACGATCGATCTCGTAGCTGAGCGGCGTTTTGTCGTCCGATGCCACGAAGCGGATGTCCGCACCGTTTTCGCCGATGCCGTCGAACTGAAAATTGCCCGCATGCAGCCGGATCAAAAGCGGTGCGCGTCCGGCCGATTCGGCGATGTTCGCGCCTTTGGACGATGTGTCGATCGTGATCGCCTTCCTGTAGGACCAGTCGTCCTGCCACCAGGCGTGCGCCATGCCCGGCAGCGCCGCGCAGACGAAGGCCAGCCAGAGGAATAAAGCTCGCTTCACTTTATGCTCCCGATGATGCGCCACGGGCCATGACGTTCGAAGAACGTCAGAAACTCGCGCGCAGATAAAAGTCGAACCGTGGGTTATAGGCCCGCGTATTGACGCCGGCCTTCAATGGAAATGCCATCTCCACATCGGCTGCCGCGTAACGAAGCAGCTTGATGCGCGAGCCGATGCCGACCGACAGCAGGTTGAAGCTCGCGGTCTGTTCGGGCAGCGGGCTCAGGAGCCACAGATGCGCGGCGTCGACGAAGGCGTGAAAACGCCACTCGTTGACACCGCTGCCGAGGTACCTTGCGATCGACGGGCTGCGCCACTCCAGCGATGCGATCACGCCGTTGTCCCCGGTCTCCTCGGCTTGGAGATAGCCGCGTACGGTATTCATGCCGCCCGCCGCGAACTGCTCGCTCGAAACGAGCGGCGAGTTCGCGAATTGGGCGTCGACACGCGCATTGACCTGCATGTCGTGCGCGAGCGTCTGCAGATGCGTGAAGTCGAGCTTGCCGTAGAGAAAGTCGGACGTCGCGTTATAGCGTTTGTTGTCGAACTCGTTGGCATTGCTGCCGATGCCGCGCAGATTGGTGACGAGCGAGGCACCGATCGTCGTCACCGAGGTCCTGCGGTTGAGCTGCCCGTTGTACGAGAGCGTGAGCGGCGCATAAGTGAGCGGCGCGGTGGTCGTGAACCCGGCGAACGTATCGCGCTCGTCGAAGTGTCTATAGTCGACGCCGACACTCGCCGATTGGCTGTATGTGTCCGACGACGGCAGCGCATAAACCGCCGACAAGCCGAACGCCGTGCCTTTGCCGAGCACGTTGGTGCCGCCGAGCGACGCCACATTGCTGTTCGAATGGAATGCGGTTGCGAGCAGACTCCAATGCGAGCGTTCGAGCGGCGCCAGATACGAGAGCGAATACACCTGTGCATCGCGCGGGCGTTGCGGCGCGATCAGGAAGCTGCCCGACAGCACATGGCCAAGCTGCCAGACGTTCGAGTAGCTCAAAGATGCAACGGTGCGCAGCGGCGCCGTGTCGGGGCTGCGATCATTGTTGAGTTCGAGACTGCCGTGCAGTGGGCGATGATCGTCGACCTTCAGGTCGACGTCGACCGTCTGAGGCATGACGCCCGGGCGCAGCAGCGGCACCACCTGGCGGTCCGCCGTCTTGTTCAGATCCGCGAGCTGCGCCTGCGCCCGGGTAAAGTCGGGCACCGTCCCCTCGGTCAACGCGGGCACGGCGTCGCGTATCAGTTGCGGCGATGCGTAGGTGGCGCCCTCGATACGCACGCGGCCCACCTTCGTCTCCACCACCTGCAGATAGATGACGCCGTTCGTCACCCGCTGCGACGGCAATTCGACCACGACCGACTGGTAGCCCTTATCCTGATACGTCTTTTGCAGCGCGTCGCGCGCCGCTTCGACGTCGTGCAGCGAACGGCCAGGCCCCGCATACGGATAGACGGCTTTCTCGATGTCGATGGGTTGCAGCACGGAATTGCCGCGCACGATGTATTCGTTGACATCGAATGTGTCGGACGGCGTCACGGCCGGTTGTGCCGTGGTTTGCGCCTGCGCCTGCGCGGCAGCTACAACGGCAGCGGCAGCGGCAAGCGTTCCCATCGATATGGCGCCCCACCATCGACGTCGCGTCCCGCGCCCCACCCGCACCTCCACCCCGTTTACCGCTGGCGTCATTGCGCCGCTCCGTCCGTTTCGTCCGTTTCGTATCGTCATCGATCGGGCTTACACGCGGCCCGTCACTCGGTTAAGTCCGGCACGATACAAACACCCAGAGTCACGCGCATGACTCGTTGTCCGTACAACGAAACGCCCGCGGGGTTTCGCGCCAGTACCCGAATCGCCGGGAATAACATGTCGAAAGCGCGACACGATGTGGGCAAAACCTGTCACGTCTTCGCGCCACGCGCTCGCGTATGCTCGCGCCGTCGAGACGCTGGCCGGCCTGATCCGGCTCGGGAGAAGCCTATGCATGGCACGCGGTGCAGACGCACGCGCCGGCGCGCGAATATGCGTGTCCGCAACGATCGCGGCATGGCCATCGTCACCGCCCTGCTCGTCGTGGCGCTGGCGGCCACGCTTGCCGCCGGCGTGGCATGGCGCGAACTCGTAGCATTGAGGGATGTGCGCAATCAGCGCACAGCAGTGGAGCTGCGCTGGCTCGAGCGCGGCGCCGTGGAGTGGGCGCGTGTCGTGCTGCGCGAGCAGGCGCGCCGATCGAACGTCGCCTTTTACGGCCAGCGATGGTCGAATCCGGTGCGCGACATTCGTCTCTCGAGCGTCTTGCCCCGGCAAGCACTGGCGACGAGCGGCGAACTCGCCGATGCGGCGATATCGGGGTGGATCGAAGACGCGCAGGCGAAATTCAACCTGATGAATCTGGCGTCGCGCGCAGGGCCCGGTCAGCCGTGGCAAGTGGATGGGAGAGGCGTGGCGGCCTATCGGCGCCTGCTGGCGCCGCTCGCGATCGATGCGGGCCTCGCCGAGGCAACGGCCATACATATCGTGCGCTCGCTCGGTGCGGGCTCGGGCATCGACGGGCGCCCGCTGCAACTGGTATCGCTAACCGATCTCGCGCGCATCCCGGGCTACGGGCCGCACGCGATCGCCGCACTGTCGGAAGTCGCGACACTGCTGCCCGACTATACGGAAGTCAACGTCAATACGGCCTCCGCGGCGGCCTTGATGGCTGCGATCCCCGCACTCGATCCGTCACAGGCCGAACGGCTCGTCGAGCGGCGCAAAACCGCCTATTTCGTCAGCACGGCCGACATCGCACTGCAACTGCGCGCTGCCGGCGGCGAAGCAGCACTGCCGGACGGCGCACTCGCGGCCGTCAACAGCGGGTATTTCATCGTTCACTGTCGAATTCGCTCGAAGCGTATCGACGCGCGCGTCGATACGCTGATCGCCCGGTATGGTATCGGCAACGGTGTCTGGACGTCGGTGATCTGGACGCGCCGCGCGCCGGGTTGACCGCGCGGCGAAATGGCCTCGCGCCGCCGATGGATCAACCGCTTTGCGCGACGCACGGCACCTCATTGATCCGCTCTTCGAGCACCCGGTTTCGCTGTTCCTGGATGAGGTCGTTCCAATGCTCGATCGATACGAGGCAGGCTATCGGCTGCCCGTACTTGGTCACCATCACAGGATGATCGTTCGCCTCTCTCAGTGCCTTGGAAGGATTTTTGCTGAATTCGCGCGCGGCCATCGCCAGCGCATGACGTTGAAATAGAATCTTCACAGATAGCCCCTGTTGCCGTTTGTATGTCGGATGCAGCCGTGAATCGCCCTCGGGACGGCAGCATCCGAATTTCCGCATCGGTGTCGATATTTTTGTGGCAAGGCGATTCTATATATTCGCCTTTTTCCGAACAAGCCTGTTCGAGAATTATTTCAAAAGTTGTTTGATCGGGCAATTCCCTTCCGCCCGTCCCATCTGGTGAGAAAAACAGCCCCCCGATAAATGTACAACGTGCAACGTATCGCCCGTCAGGTCGCGACGGATATTTTTGCACAAAACTGTCACATTTCAATTAACGCACAAAGCCTTGCTGTAAAAGCATTTACGTCCGTCGAATGAATTCTTCATTATCTGCTCCGCTTTTATTGACGACGCAAGCAGCAATATCGCATGCTTTATCGCCGCTTATCGGCCTGTTCAGGGCGCGCTCCTTGTGTCATGGCGATGAAGCGGGCTCGAAAAGCGCCGAAACGGTTACTCGGCCTCGCTCGGCCTCGCCCGTGAGGCGCGTCTCGACAAGGCGCGCGCGCTCCGTCACGCGCACGCGATCGACCCAGGCGATCCAGGCAGCGAACGACGCGTTGTGCGCTTCTATTCTCACGGTGTTGCCAGCCACGACGGCCTGAGCGTCGCGTATGCCACCACGTGCGAGTGACGTCGCCAGTGCATCGCGCAAGCCGGCGCCGCTCGGCCCGGGCAAGGAAGCGGCGCGCAGGCGCGCCATGACCTGCCCCTGCATTTGCATCTGGGCCAACTGCTGCTCGAGCACGGGCAGTGCCGAGCGGATCCGCGCGATTCCATCGAAAGCGGGTGCCCATAGGCCGCTATAGGCACCCCACCCCATGCACGCGGCGGCGAGCGCCGCCAGCATCCAGCGCTCGCGCGGCGAGCGCGCCGCAAACCATGCGCTCAGCGCCGTGCGGGCACCTGCAAAGCGAGCGTCCATTTGCCGTCGTCCTCCTTTTCAGACAGACCATTACGCACCAGGGCATGCTTGAACGCGTCCTTGTCGATCGACGCGCCGGGTTTGAACGTCAGTTCGAGCATGCCGCCGCGGTAGCTCAGCGACGCCATTGACGCCGACATCGCAGGCGTCAGCGAACGTCCGAGGCGGCCGGCCAGCGAAACGAAATCGTCGTCGGCGAGCTCCCCGCTGCGACGGCGTACGCGCGCGAGCCCAGCCGTCATCTGCGCCGGCGCGTCGAGTATCACCGTGGTATCCGGCAATGCCGCCGTCACGATTTGCGTCATTTGCGCTTCGATGGCCTCGCGCCGATGACGGTACTGTGTCCAGCGGACGTTGACGGCAATCAGCGATACCACGAGTGCCAATGTCATGAGAGCGAGTGCCGATCGCCATGGCCTGATGGCCCCCGCGTGCGGGCCGCGCCGCAGCGAAGCGTCGCTCAGATCGAAACGGCAGGCCATTGCCTCGCGCGCGAGGTTCTCGAACGTGATCGTGTGATCGGCGTCCGTCATATCGACGTCCCGTATCTCGCAGCCGGTCGGCGCGGCGACGCCCGGTTCCAGCCGGTACACCGTCAACGGCTGCTGCTCGCGCAGCATCGCCAGTGTCGGCGCGAGCGTGTCGTCGGCGATCGACATCCCGAAGCCAAGTGCGCCTTTGCGTACCGCCAGCTCGACGGCGGTACCATGCTCACTGTCCGCATGACACCTTGATGTCACCACCAAGGCCACAGCCCGGCGAGGCTCCGTCGCCGGCTCGGTCGCGACGTCTGCCGCCGCCTCGCCATCGCCATCGTCACCGCTGCGGTCACCCGGCGCAGGGCGAAGCACCACCGATCCCGCGTCGCCGTTTTCGGCGAAACGGTCAAAGCCGCTACCGTCGCCGCACCGCGAGCGTGCCACGGCTGCCAGGTTCGGGGCTTGCGGCAAGCAACGCACGAGCGGCACCACGCGCAGCCGGCCACGCCCGACTGACGCGAAGGGCGCAATCGCCGCTGCGAGCCGTTCGCGGTCCACCACCGCGACATACCGCTCGCCGCCCTCGCCCGCCAGTGGATCGAGCGCAACGTGGCAATGCCGCATGTCGTCGAGCACGTGTTCCTCCACTACATTCGGCAAGAGTTTTTGCAACTGCGTCCCCTTGACGGGCGGCAGCGTGACGCTCAACAGCAAGGTGTCGCTCGCCGCGAGAACCAGCACCGTCGCACGCGCCTGCGGCATCGCGTGTGGCGTCGCGATACCCGAATCGACCGTCGCCCCACGAGCGTCGAGCACGACGTAATGCAGCGACGTGGCGCGCTCCCGCCTTTGCTCGAGTTCGAGTTCGAGGGGCGCAAGCAGAACGATCAAAGTCGACATAGATCCACGGTCCGATCAATCATGGGCGTCTCGCTTCGAAACTGCCGAAACCGGTGCCGGCCACACTCGCGCGGGCGCCGTCCGAAGACAGCGTGATGGTGACTGCGCTGTCGACGCTTTCTTCGCCGAGCACCACGCGGCTCGTCTGCTCTTCGCCGCCCGTATAGTGAATGGAAACGCCGGTCACCCACGCCTGCCAGCGATACGGGCGCAGCACGCCGTCCCGAAGCTCCGCCCATCGCCCTTCGGCCGTACGGACGAGAAAGCGATAGCCGCCGCGCGACGGCTCCCAGGCGATCGGGCTCGCGCGCAGTTGAGCCTCGTCGCTCGCGGCGTCGAGCATTGCCGCAAGCCGAGCGGCTTCCTCCGCCAGATCGGTGCGCCGATTGCGCGTGGGCGCCAGGGCGACAAACGAAACGAGCAGCCCCGCGATCACGAGCACGACCAGCATCTCAAGCAGCGTGAAGCCGCGCGTGGCCGCGCGCGGGCGGCTACTGCCACGAGCCGATGTTCGCATGACCCTCACCGCCGCCCTTGCCTTCGGGCCCAAAGCTGAAGACATCGATTTCCCCGTGCACACCGGGGTTCAAGTACTGATAGCCATTGCCCCACGGATCGTTCGGGAGGCGTTCGAGGTATCCGTCCGTCTTCCAGTTCGACGGAACCGGCTCGGCCTGCGGCCGCTGCACGAGCGCACGAAGTCCCTGGTCCTGCGTGGGGTAACGGCCATTGTCCAGCCGGTAGAGATCGAGCGCCTGCATCATCGTACCGATGTCCTGCCGCGCCGCGATGCGGCGCGCCTCGTCAGGGCGGCTCATGATCTTCGGCACGACCAGCGCGGCAAGAATGCCGAGGATGGCGATCACGACCATGATTTCGATGAGCGTAAATCCGCGAGGCCGCCGTGCAGAACGTGCGCGCCTTATGGAAACATCGCGCGTGGCAGTCGTTTTGGTCATCATGCGTTCACCCTCCGGTTCAAGAATGAGTCGACCCGTCGCATCGCGTTTTTCCGCTGCGGCTGCAGCCGCACGCGGTCGCTCCGCGGACCTCCATCGGACTTCCTTCGAACTTCTCTCGGACCTCGCTACCATGCCCGCCCTGCCTCGAGTCGCGCTTGTGCTCCGCCTTCCGGCTATCGCCACCGTGCTGGCCGCCGTCGTGCTCGCGGCCGCGTTGGCGGGCTGGACCCGCGTTCTTCTCACGCCGCTGCCTTCCACGAAGACCACCGCGGACCTGCCGAAAGCCCCCGATACGCGGCCCGCTGCGCGTCTTTTCGGTGCTCATCCCGAACGAATGCGCAGCGAAGACGTGCGGCTCGTCGGCATCCTGGCGTTCGATGCGCGGCATGCAGCCGCCCTGCTCGCCGTCGACGGCAACCCGCCGCGCGCGGTGCCCCTCGGTGGCGAGTTCGCCGACGCATCGACCCTCGTCGAAGTACGCGAGCGCTCGGTGATCGTCGAGCGTCGGGGCGTGCGCCGGGAGGTCGCGTTGGCCGTGCCCGCGCATCCCGACGTGTTCTTGCGCTGATGTCGCCGGTTGTCGTGCCATAGGTCCGGAACTCGTCACTGCACCATGTTGTTCAAGTCGATGATCGGCAGCATGACGGCCAGCACGATCACGAGCACGACGCCACCCATGGCCAGAATCAACAGCGGCTCGAGCAGGCTCGTAAGAAACATCGTGCGCCGCTCGAGTTCGCGCGCCTCGCCCTCGGCCGCGCGATCGAGCATCGTCGTCACGTCGCCCGTGGCCTCGCCCGAACGGATCAGATGCACGAGCACGGGCGGAAACGTGCGCGTATTGCCGAGCGCGCGCGAAAGCGACGTCCCCTCGCGCACGCGCACGATCGCATCGTCCACGTTGCCGCTCATCGCCCGATTGTTCAGCGTTTCTCCCGCCGCCTGCAGCGCACGCAGAATCGGCACGCCGGCCGCCGTCAGAATCGCCAGCGTGCTCGCAAAGCGCACCGTGTTGTAGCCGCGCACGAGCTTGCCCGCGAGCGGCGCGGTGAGCAGCCACCGGTCGAACGCAAGCCGCGGCCCCGCCTGCGCGAGCACGCCGCGCACGCCGTACACGACGATCGCCACCGCAATCAGCATCGCCCACCACCAGTGCCGCACGAAACCCGAGAGCGCCATCATCATCACGGTGAGAAACGGCAGTTGCTGCTTCGTGCTCGCGAAGACGTTCACCACCTGCGGTACCACATAGCTGAGCAGGAACGTGACGATGCCGAACGCAATGAGCGTCACGATGGCCGGATAGGTGAAGGCCAGCACGATCTTCTGCGTGAGTGCGTTGCGCTGCTCGATGTAGTCGGCCAGCCGCGAGAGCACGAGCCCGAGCTTGCCCGTATGCTCGCCGGCCGCCACGAGCGCGCGGTAGATGTCGGGAAAGTCGCGCGGATGCTGCTCGAGTGCGTTGGCCAGCGAATGCCCGCCGAGCACCTCGGCACGGATCGCGGCCACGAGCTCGCGGATGTAATCGCGCTCGGCCTGATCGGTCAGTACGGCCAGCGCCTCGTCCAGCGGCAGCCCCGCCGTGAGCAGGCTCGCGAGCTGGCGCGTGAGGATGGCCTGCTCGCGCTGCGACAGCTTGCGCCCGAGCGCGAGGCGGCGGCTGCGCTCGCCGCGCGCGGCGCTGCCCGCCAGCTCGACCACCAGCGGCGTCAAGCCCTGCGTGCGCAGCTGCGCACGCGCCGAGCGCGCGCTGTCCGCATCGAGCACGCCCTTTTGCGCGTGGCCCGCCGTGTCGATCGCCTCAAAGCGGAATGCCGGCATATCGCTCCCCGATCGGTTGCTGATGCGCCATCACGCGCCGCCCGTCACGCGGATCAGCTCCTCGAGCGACGTCATGCCCGAGGCGAGCCAGCGCTCGCCGTCCTCGCGCAGCGTGCGCATGCCCTGCGCGCGGGCCGTGCTCAGGATCTCGGCATCGGCCGCGTTGTGGTGGATCATCGTGCGGATCGCATCGTCGATCACGAGCAGTTCGTAGATGCCGCGCCGGCCCGCGTAGCCCGAGCGCGCGCACTTGTCGCAGCCCACCGGGTGCCAGTGCACGCGGCCTTCCTCCACCCGCTCTTCCTTGCACACCGGGCACAGCCTGCGCACGAGCCGCTGCGCGAGCACGCCGAGCAGCGAGGAGGCGAGCAGATAGGGCTCCACGCCCATGTCGGTCAGACGCGTGACGGCGGAGGCCGCGTCGTTCGTGTGCAGCGTAGCCAGCACGAGGTGGCCCGTGAGCGAGGCCTGCACGGCGATCTGCGCCGTTTCCAGATCGCGGATCTCGCCGATCATGATGATGTCGGGGTCCTGACGCAGGATCGAGCGCAGCGCACGCGCGAACGTCATGCCGATACGCTCGTTGACCTGCGTCTGGCCGATGCCCGAGAGGTCGTACTCGATCGGATCCTCGACCGTCATGATGTTGGTCGTGGCCGTCTCCAGGCGCGAGAGCGAGGCGTAGAGCGTGGTCGTCTTGCCCGAGCCGGTGGGCCCGGTGACGAGCACGATGCCGTGCGGCCGCGAGATGAGCTTGTCGAACTGCGCAAGCGTATCGGGGCCCATGCCGAGCGCTTCGAGGTTCAGATGCTGGGCGTCTTTTTCGAGCAGACGCAGCACGGCGCGCTCGCCGTGCCCCGTGGGCAGCGTGGACACGCGCACGTCCAGCGCGCGGCCGCCCACGCGCAAGGTGATGCGGCCGTCCTGCGGCAGACGTTTCTCGGCGATGTCGAGCTGCGCCATGATCTTGATGCGCGAGATCAGCGCGCCGTGCAGCGCTTTTTTCGGGCGCACGACGTCGCGCAGCGTCCCGTCCACGCGAAAACGCACGACGGACGCATTCTCGAACGGCTCGATGTGGATGTCGGAAGCATGTTCGCGCGCGGCCTGCGTGAGCAGTGCGTTGATCATGCGGATGATCGGCGCGTCGTCTTCCGATTCGAGCAGGTCCTCCACCTCCGGGATGTCCTGCATCAGGCGCGACAGATCGACTTCGCCTTCCACTTCGCCCACAACCTGCGCCGCGCTGCCGTCGTTGCGCTCGTATGCCTGGTTGATCGCCTGGGCCAGTTCGTCGGCCGGCAGGCGAACGATGCGTAGTACGCCGAAACGGCGTGCTACCTCGGCCAGCGCACTATCGCGGGTATTGGCGCCCACCCACACCTCGCACTGTTGCGCGTCGCGCCGCGCAATCAGCAGTTGCCCCGCTCGTGAAAACGCGTAGGACAGCAAGCGGACCGCTTCCTCTTCCACTTCCATCGAGCGGGAGGCCGCCGTTCCGAAGGCTGCTGCACCGGTGTCACGCGCTCCAAGCGTTTCGGCCTTCGCCGCAGCCAAGGGGGGGACGTCCGTCCCAACGGCCTCGATCATGGGCATCGCATTGGTCATGGCGTGACGCCTCCGTTGCGGGGCGAAAGTGCGGTGCCTGCCGCGTCCGTCGAAGGCGTCCTCGCATGCCGCGCTTCGCCGGAGCCCGCGCTGCCCTCGCGTTGCGCGTCTTCGCCAACCCCGCCCCGCTCGTCCCGCTCCCGCCGGTCCCACCCGCTCGGGGCGGGGCCTGACTGCAGCGGCGGAACGATGGGGCGGTCCCGGTCACCGACGATCCGGTTGTCGGTGGTATTTCGTTCGGACTCCTGACGGATCTCCCCATAGCGTTTCTCGGAAACGCTGGCGGTCATTTCCGCGTCGCGAATGATCACGGGACGCAGGAACACCATGACGTTCGTCTTGGTGCGGCTCTTGTTCTCCGCGCGAAAGAGCGAGCCGATCACCGGGATATCGCCGAGCCACGGCACCTTGTTGTTGCCCTCCGCGTAGTCGTCCTGAATCAAGCCACCGAGCACGATGATCTCGCCATCGTCGGCGAGCACCGTCGACTGAACCGAACGCTTGATGATCGTCACGCCACCCGGGTTGTTCGTCGACGCCGGGTCGACCGAAGAATCCTCGGAGTAGATGAGCAGCTTGATCACACCGCCTTTGGTGATCTGCGGCTTGACATGCAGTACGATGCCGACGTCCTGGCGCGTATAGGTGTTGAATGCCGTGACGCCGGTGCTCGAGGTGGCCGTAGCCGTCGCATACGACCCCGTCTCCACCGGTACGTTCGCGCCCACGACGATGCGCGCTTCCTCGTTGTCGAGAGTAATGAGGTTCGGCGAGGACAGAATTGTGGCGTTGTTGATCGTGGAAAGCGCCTGGACGAGCGCGCCGAGCCCGAAGAACTTGCCGAAGTTGTGAATCAGGCCGATGTTGATGCCGTTGTTGAGCAGCGTGGTGGCGGCTGCGTTCGACAGACTCTGGCTCAGCGTCTGGCCTTGCGCCGTGAGGTTGACGATGCCCTGGCTCGTCGACGTATTGAAGTTCGTGCCGCCATAGACCGCATTATTGCCGCCCTTCGACTGGATGGCGCCTTGCCATTGCACACCGAGATTGGCCGCGCTCGTAGCCGTCATCTCCACGATCATCGCTTCCAGATAGACCTGCGGGCGTCTCACGTCGAGTTGATCGATGACGTTGCGCAGGCTCCTGTAGACAGGCTCGGGCGCGGTGATGACGAGCGAATTCGTGGCCGGGTCCGGTTGAATCATTCCCGTTCCGTTTGCCATATCGTCGCTTTTGGCCTCGGCGATCAGTCCTCCTTCGCTCGTCTTCGTAGCGCCATAGCCGCCCGAGGAAGCGCCGCCCGATCCGGACAGGCCGCCGCTCGGGAGTGGCGGCACGCCGGCAGTGCCGGTGGAATCGCTCGAGCCCCCGATCGCGCCGGTGCCGCCGGCTCCCGTCGTTTTGCCGTCGCCGAAGCCTTGCGGTTTCGACTTGTCGTTGCTACTGTCCAGACCGGACGATTGACCGAGCATGCCGCGCAGCACCCTGGCAAGATCGCGTGCGTCCGCATGCTCCAGGTGCACGACATGCATGTTGCCGGCCACGCGGGTTGGCGCATCGAGCTGCGCGATGAGCGCACGGGCCTCGGCGATACGCGACGGATCCGTTGCCTTCAGCAGCAACGCGTTCAGGCGCGGATCGGCCGTCACGAGCACTTTCAGCGACGCGTCGGTATTGCCGAGCGCGCCGGGGTCGAGCAGTTTCAGCACGACGGGTGCGAGATCGACGGCGCTCTCGTGCTGCAGTTCTATCACGGCGGTATTGCGCGTCTCGTTCTTGTCCAACCCCGCGATGATCGAGGCAATGCGGCGCACGTTATCCGCGTAGTCCGTCACGATCAACGCGTTATCGCCGGGATAGGCGGCAATCGCATTGTTCGGCGTAATCAGCGTTCGGAGCGCGGGCATCAGGTTCGCGGCCGACGCGCTCTTCAGCCGGAAGACCTGCGTGACGACCGTATCGCCGCGGGCTTGCGGCGTATTGCCGACATACGTCGGCACGCCCTGCAGCTTCGCGTCGGCCTCGGGTACGATCTTCATCACGTCATGATCGGTCACGAGCGCGAAACCGCGCATGCGCAGTGCGGCACCGAGCGTCTTCAGTGCGTTGTCCCTGCCGACGGGATTGTCCGAAACCAGAGAAATCTCGCCTTTCACGCGCGGATCGACGACGATCGTGCGCCCCGTCGCGGCCCCTATCGTCTTGGCGACCTGGGTGATCTCCGCATTCGTGAACGCAAGCTTCACCTGCGCATGCACCGGTTGCGCCCATGCCCACCACGCGGCGAGCATCGAATATCCGGCGCGACGAATGGCGGTTCTCATACAAGTCATACGTTCCGTGTCATGTGGATGCGTACTTGATTGGTATGCGGCGGCTCGCCGAACCGTTTGCTCAACGTCCGTCGGCCCGCCCCGTATTACGCGGCTGGTTCCCTGACCGTCCAGCCCGTTTCGCGTTGCCGGAGCGCACAAGCTAGACCCCGAGTGCTTCAATCAGATGTCGTAATTGCCGTACTTCGCGGCGGTAACGTTTCGTATCGAAGCGCATTTCTCGCCAGAAGACCGTCACAACAAGATCAGAACCATTTTTCATTCCATTGACTCAGCGCCTCTGCAACATCGGCTGGCTTTATAAAACAGAATAAATAGCCGACGTTATGCGCACCCCACATTGAAGAGAGATGCACAGGCGCATGGCCGCGCATTGCCGATCACCTATAACGTTTTCAGGGAATAACCAAACCCGGCATGAAAGAACGGCCCATTCTCGAGTACGCCCTTCATCCGGCCGACGGCAGCCGCGTCACGCCCGAGGCCTATCTGAACGAATACGGGAATCTGCCGCCCGGCGTAAGGCCGGCGGTGCGGTGCCCCGTCTGCCACGAAGACGTACGCATCGCGCGCCTGCACGATCGCGCGCAAACGCGGCACTTCGTGCACGCATCCGGCATGGAGGCGCTGTGCCCACTCGTCAATCACGGCATGCCGGACGCCGTGCCCGTCATGCAGCGTGCCCCGGATGCCGCTCGTGAACGACGGCATAGAGACGACTTCCTGGCGCATTGGCGGCTACACCTGCAGGCCATGCGCGAGGTCGCGCCGGAGTTCAGCGTGCTGCGCTTCACCCGCGCGATCGAGCATGCCGATGTACTGCGTTTGTGGGCGTGCCCGACGCTCGCTCAAGCGGATGTTCCCTATATTCTGCTCGTGCTTTCTGCTTTCATTGCGGCCGTACCCGGCCCCCCTTATCGGGCCTGGCTGCGCTTCTGGTTCGACGCATCCGTCAAGGAGGTGGCCGACCTCCGGGCGCCTCGCGACATGCCGGCGCGCCTTTTTCGTCTCCGCTATCGCGGTACGCAGGCCGCGATGTTTCCCGACGCGCGGCACCTGATCGAATGGGCCGAGGTGCCGATGGCGGCTGATTTCCTGAACCAGGCGACGCCGAGATTTCTGAGCTCGGAGGTCTTCGCGTTCGAGGCTTTCGCCCGCCAAAACAGACTGCGCGCAGCGAACGAAGAGAAACTGACGCCCCGTTCCGAATAAATCGGATTGATCGTTCGATCGAAAATTATCCGAACAATTTGTTGCCAAAGCGACGCATGCAATTCATGGACGTTTCACGATTTACCGAGGAACTCGAATCTATATTTGACGCGCAGTTGGGGTGGTATGCGGACTGCAATTCCAGTCTCTCCTTACTTGTCTTAAAAGGAATCTCCATGAAATCCCGCAAGCACAAGATCTGCCAGGCAATTGCACTAGTGATTTCGGCCCTGGGCGCCTCGGCGGCCATGGCCCAAACGGCGCCGGCCCTGCTCGGCGGCGGCTCGTCGCTCGTCGCACCCTCGATCGGTTCGGAAATCTCGCTGTTCCCGGCCGCCGACGGCACGATTCGTTACTTCTCCGTTGGCTCGGGCGCGGGCCAAACGGCTTTCCTGCAAAACCGCGCTTCGAGCCTCGGCTCGACGGTGACGGGTACGGTCGACTTCGCGAACAGCGATGCGGCACTTTCGACGGCGCAAGTCTCGGCTTATACGACGAGCGGCCGTGGCCTGACCGATGGCCCGATGATCCAGATTCCGTTCATCGTCACGCCGATCACGATCCCTGTCGTCAACGGGCCGACCGGTACGGGCCCTTCGCTTCCCGGCGACACCGCCAAGACCGTCGCGCTCAACGACGACGACCTTTGCGGCATTTTCTCGGGCAAGCTGACGAACTGGAATCAGGTCAAGAATCCCGACACGAATGCGGCATACTCGCTCAACGCCCCGATCACGGTCGTCTACCGTTCGGACAACAGCGGCACGACCGACCTGCTCACGCGTCACCTCGCCGCGGTCTGCACGACCGGCACGTCGGGTAACTCGAACATCGCGTTCACCGAGACGCAGAACTTCGCGAGCCTGTTCACGACGCTGCCCACGCGCTTCGTCGCGGCGAGCGGCAGCGGCGGCGTGGCCTCGCAGCTCGTGTCGTTGCGTTCGGCCGGCACGGCAGGCGTAGGCTATCTGAGCCCCGACTACACGAACACGTTCCTCGCACCGAAGAGCGCGCCCGCGCAGACGAACAACCTCTCGGTGGCCAGCCTGCGCAACCGCTTCACGAACGCCGACGTTACGCCGACGGCCGACAACGCGGCGACCGCGCTGGCCGCGTTCGCTCCGCCCACGTTCGACAATGGCGGCGATCCGACCGATCCCACGCAATGGGTACCGAACGCCGGTAACCCGACGGTTGGCTATCCCGTCTCCGGCACGAGCCAAATCATCCTGAGCCAGTGCTACGCCAACCCGAGCAACAACAACCCGAGCCCGGGCCAGGGGATGCTCGCCTTCCTCAACGATCATTACACCAACGCGAGCTTCACGTCGATCGTGACGGGCAATGGCTTCAAGACGGTGCCGGCAAACTACCTGACCGAGATCCAGAACGACTTCCTGAGCAACGGAAGCGGATTGAACCTCGATCTCAACAACGCCGGCACCTGCTCGGCGTACGCTGGCCGGTAATGCTGGGGGGCACATCCACACCCTGATGCAGTAACGATAGCGGGGCCCGGTCATCCGGGCCCCTTTGGTTTTCAGACACGACGGGCCGACGGCAATCCGCCGCGGCCCTCGTCAACGCATCAGGACCGCTCCGCCGCGCATCCCTGTTGCCCCGCACATGCGTGCTGGTTTGCCGCCGCCTGCCCGAAGCCATCCACCTCAACGGTCACCACCCATCTGCGCGTCGCGCCCCCCGAGGCGTTCTGCTTCACGAGATCCTGGGCCATCTTGCCGGCAGCGGACGCCGCAGCGCCCGCGCTTGTCAGTGCCCCCGCATCGGCTGTTTGCGTCGTCGTCGCACCGGTCGCCGTTCCCTGCGCCTGAATGTTGACCGCATTGGCGACATGCAACGCGGCAATATTGAGGTTGCCCGATGCACGCACACCGGCTGCCCCGGCATCGACGGTGCCGCGCGGCGCAAGCAGATTCACTTCGCCGGGTGGCGCGCCGGGAATCGTCTGCAACGTCGCGATCCCCGCGCCCGTGACTTCGCCCCGTGCGTCCAGCGCGCAATAGTGATTCGCGTCACAAAGGTAATTCGGTGGCGGAATGTCGGCTGCGGTACTCGCCCCCTTGCCGGCATTGATATCGCCGTTCGAACTCCAGATGGTCATGTTGCCGCCCTGCTCGGTGAAGACCCGGCTTTGCGCAAGCAGCAGGCTGCTGTCCGTGAAAATATTGATGTCGCCCTTCTCGAGCGTGAGAATACCCATCGTGCCGGGCCCCGCCACCACCTTCCCGTCACTGACGATGGCGGGTGGCGACGACGAACCGCCCACCATCGCACGCCCGCCGGGGCCAAGGATCGAGATGTTTCCGCCCTGTTGCGTCTGGATCGTCGAACCGCGCATATCGAGATTGCCCGTGACGACCGACGCAGCCGTGCCGTTCGAGCCGCCGCCAAGGCTGTTCGCGGTATACCCCAGCGAGGCCGGGAACAAAGTGTTGATGGCCTGGTAGCCGCGCGCGTACTGATGGTAGTAGGGGTTCGACGACGCGTCGCCTCTGTTGTAGTCCTGACCAACGGCCGTCAGGACATCGAAGAATACTTTCTCGACGAGAACCCTTTGCACAAGGGACGGCAACGTCTCGAACCGTGCCCACGCTTCGCTCGGTGTCAGCGGGCCGCCGCTCGCCGCATTGCCGTACCGCCGCATGAAGTCGACGAGCGCCTGGGGCGTGCCGGCGATCCCTGCCCCGCTGCCGGCGGGGTCGATATAGGATGCGATGAAGCGGCTCGTATCGATACCGGGCGCCACTCCGAACAGGACGTCGATATCGGCGCTTTCATGCTGCAAATTCGGATTGATCGCGTTGCCGACCGTATTGATTCCGGTGTACACGAGTTGGCCATTACTGTAGTTCGTCGGGTTCACGCCGAACGACTCTTGCTGATTCGTGAAAGGCCCGAGATTTCGGCCGGCTTCGACCTCCAGCGTGCCGGGGCCGCCCAGCACGATACTCGGCACCCGGTCGCCGCCAGCGAACGGTGCATCGTAGATGTCCCGGCCCGCCACGATCCGGGTGATATCGCCGTCGGCCCCGTTTTGCCCACGGAACACCAGATTCACGATATCGTCGCCCGCTTGAACGACGGACGGCTTATCCACGCGTAGCACGGCCAGTCGCCGATAAAGGCCGTCCGCTCCCGCCGCGCCGTCAACCACGCTTCCGGTCAAGCTGTAGACATGCGCCGGCTCGGAGCTTGAAGTGTGCGCCGCGGTACTGGCGTAATCCGCTTCGTCGAATCCCAGCGTCTGGGAGGTTGGCGACGGCATGGCCGAAGGATCGATGTCCGCCAGCCCGAACTGATCGAACACTTTTCCCCGACTATCCGCGCTGGCGAACACATTGATCGTTCCATCGCCGATCAGATTGAGATTGCCCGTTGCCGAGGGATACAGCAGCCCGCCTGACGACACGTCGATCCCCCCGGAGAATGCCACCAGGCCGAGCCCCGCGGGAAGTACCCACGCTGCATTGGCCGACGAACCAGGCAGCGTTGCCGTGAACGTGCCACCCATGAAGTCCAGATTCGGCAGCGATCCAAACGTCACGTCTCCCGTAGCGGCGAACACATTGACCGCCGAATCCGGCGAATATCCCTGACCGTCGGCATGCTGGTGGTAGGTGTTGAGGAGCGCATCGCTTTGCACATACGAGGGGTTGAACACCCCGCCGATATCGACGCCCTGCCGCGCAACGACGTTCCATTGCGTATCCTGCGCCGCGAGCAGCGTACCAACCGCGGAAGGCGTCCCTGGAACGGTGAAATCGGCGCCGATACGACCGCCCGCAGTAATGCTGCCCGTGCCTTTCGCAACGAAATAGTCTCCGCTCAGCACATCGCCGCCGGCCTTCACGACGAGGTTCCCGCCACCGACCGTGACGACGTTGCCGCTCGCATCCTTGTACCAGGTGGTCGGCAGCGACACCCCGAGATCCGAGATGTTGCGCCCGGCGGTGATCGATACATCTCCGCCGACGCTCATCACACCTTGGCCGAATGCCCCGAAATTGATCGAGGTGCGTGAAATGTCCGCAAGGACCGGCGTACCGCCATTGAACGTCACGGTGGGGACTGGCCCGACCTCCATCCACGGCCACCAGAACTGGCTGAGATTGGCACCGGGCTGGCCCGTGATCGAGCCGTCCGTATCCTGGACGCTCTCGACGCCTCGAATGTCGTGTTGCGCATGAATCGTGATATCGCCGGCCGAGTCGGGATTGACCTGGGTCGTGACAAGGAGGTCCGGCCGACCGAAAACGCTATCGCCTTTGGCGATCGCAGCGCTCCGGCCGGCTGGGGAGCCCGCCGCCGGCGCGCCCGCCGTATAGACAACGCCGGGCGCTGTGGAATCGGTCAGTTGCAGATCGTTGCGCGCGGCGATATCGATGCTGCCGGTACCCGTGCGAATCATCGTCGGCTCCAGCAGCGTCGCCCCGTTGGAATCGACGTAGGACGTGTGCCCGTTCAATGTCACGTTGCCGGAGCCGCTCGGCGGTACACCCGCCGAAGACTGCGCCGCCCAGGCCGCCTGAAGCGCCAACGGATTCGCACTCTGGGTGTCGGAACCTGCCACGATGCGATAGGAACTGCTTTGCCCGCCGCTTAGCGTAGCGAACGCCAGCGGCAGTGGATTGTTGACGGTCGGCACGCTGGCCGGAGCGTTACCCGGCAGGATGCCGATGTTGCCGCCGGCCATGGGTAGCGGTGCGGCGGGCGCGTAGAAGAAGTTGAGCGTGCCGGCAAGGGCTCCGCTCGCGCTCAATTGCGAGACTCTGCCGAAGTAACGTGAGACGTACGTACTGATATAAGTGGCATAGTCCGTGGCCAATGTCGGCAACGACAGGGGCGTTGGCGTCCCCCAGGTCGCCACTGCATTGCCGGGGGAGTAGGTCGACATGTATTTGGCGTAGTAGTCGGCGGCATACAGCGCATACGTGGCATAGTTCGACAAAAGCGGCGCCACCTTCACCGAAGGCGAAATAGGAAAGATCAGCTTGCCCGCGCGATTGTTCGTCTGCCACCGTTGGTAATCGTTATTCCAAGCGGTTGCATACGCAACGTAGTTCGCGTAATAGTCGCCCGATTGCCCTTGAAGCGGCGCACTCAATGCGTAATTTGCCGGGTCGAGACTCGGAAGCGACGCACTGCCGCCCCCGCGAAACGAGACCACCGTCTGTGCGGTATCCGCATTGACATATTGATCGAAGAGGACCTTGGCGTCATCGTAGCTGGCCGACGCACCGCCGCTCGCCCCCAGAATCGTCGCCGCCTGACTCTGATAGAACCCGTCTGTGATGCTCGCATTCAACGTGATGTCACCGGCCGCTTGCAGCGTGAGACGCGGTGCAATGCTGCCTTGATAACGAAATGCGGGCGTAATGGTGCCGCTGTTGTTCGGCAACCCTGCGCCGAGATTCCAGTTCGTCAGCACCGAAATGCCGCCATTGTTGATCGATGCATCCGGATTGACGAGTGCGACGCCGGGCACGGCTTCGAAGTTGGCAAAGCCCGACATCCTGCCGGCGAACGCGGGCGTCGCGCCGAGGCCGTTTTCGATGAAGCTCATCAACGTACCGGGCTGCGCGGCCGTCATGTCGTTGTTGATATAGCCGTAAAAATTCTGATGCGCGGTGTTCGCAACCGTCGGCGTGAAATATCCGTTGGTCGTGGTCCCCGCCAACTGATTGCCGTTGCCGTCGTACCAGCCCGCTGGATCGACGATGCCATCGAAATGCTGTGCCCCCGTGCTGGGGTCCGTCGTGCTCCATATCGCGTACGCTTCGAGCTTCACCGCCCCCGCTCCGCGAATCCGCGGCCCGGGCGCCCCGCTCGCGGCCCCGAGTTCGACATTGACGTCGCCGCTCGACAGCAACGGTGCACGCAGATTGACGCTGCCCGCCAGCGTCGGATCCGCCCGCCCGCCGGAGACGTCGATCAACGCGTTAGGCCCGAGACGGATGACGCCCGATTCGGCTGCCGATATGTTCTCGTATCCATAGCTACCGTTGACCGTCACCGTACCGCGCGGCGTGGCCGTCGTGCCGATGTTCACGCTTCCGCCCCGCTGGCTGCCATCGATTGCCGAGGCGATCAGGCTGCCTTCCACGTCCACACCACTCTTGCCATAAAGCGCGATCTGACCGCCCGCCGTGCCCGACGCATCGATCGTGCCGTCGATCCGCACGTTGCCGCCGGTCGCATCCTGGCCGCCGGCCCCACCGTCGGCCGTCAATGAAACACGCGCTGCTTTAAGCCGGTTGCCGGACGAGAGCGTCAGGTTGCCGGATCTCGTCCATACCGAAAGCGCGTCATCGACGCCGCTTGCCGCCAGTTCGATCGCGAGGCTGTCGAGATCCACGGCGCCGCCCGTATCGACGGACAACGAGCCGCCCTGATAATCGCCCGCGGCCTGCCCCTTGATCGTGCCTGCGAGTTGTACGGTTCCTTTCGGGGCGGACAACGCAAGGCTACCCGCGGCTGCCCCGCTGCCGGCCCCGGCAAAGTCGAGCGTTGCCCCGGGCCGAACATCGACGGTACCGGCATCCGCCTTCAGCGAAATAGCGCCGCCCGGCGCGTATTGCGTCACGTCGTAAAACTGCTTCGCAACGCCGGACGTGCTCACGCGCGCCCCATCGTGAATCGTCAGGTTCCCGCTCGTCGCCTCGAGCGTCACGTTGCCAGCCGGCGCCTCGATCAGCGCACCATCGTCGAGCGTACCGCCGATGAAGGTCAATGCGCCGCCCACGGGCTTCATGGCCAACGGGGTACCCGCGCCCGCATTGAGTGCGAGCGCGCCGGTCGTGCGCACCGTCTGCCCGGAGCCCTGATCCGCGATGAAGACGGGCGCATTGAACGTAACCGTCGCGCCGCCGAAATCGAACACCCCATTGCCCTGCCCGACCATGCCGCCGTTGGCATTCATCGTCACCGCCCCGAATCCGTTCGTCGAACGGTTGCCGGTGCCCAGATCGATCTCGTCGGCGTTGACCGTCAACGATCCGCCGCCGCCGGACGCAGCCGGTGCGGCCGTCCCCACCTCGTTGGTCAACGCCACGCGCCGCCCGCTGATCGTCACGGCCCCACCGTCGCCGGTGAACGACGCGGCGCTGAGATCCACGCCGTGCGTGAATGCGGCGTCGATATCGCCGATGAAATTCATCGCGCCACTGCTGCGCAGATTGACCTGCTGCGCGTTCGCGAACTGCGCGAGCTGCCCGGCGCCGACGATGAACCCTGACGGCAGGACGGCATGCGTATCGTTCGCGAACGTGATACTCGAACCGTCCACCGTGATGACGTTCGCTGCGAACGTTGCGGCTGGGTCCGAGAACACACTGCCCGACGAGTCGAGCGTCAGAGATTGACCGCCGTTCAATATGGCGCCGGCCTGAATCGTCAGTTGCCCCGTACCCGTCGTGTTCGCGCGAGTAACCACCGAGGGCGCGCCATTCGACACCTCGAGCAGCGCACCGTCGCCCGAAACCGCCGCCGCGCCCGTCGTGCTGTTCGCGACCTGACCGATCGAGATGGGCACGTCCTTCACCGCCGGGTAGTCCCCCTTCGCGGTGACGACACTGCCCGCATCGATGCGCAAACCGTTGGCCGCATTCGGATCGCTGCCGCTCGTATCGGTCTTCGTCACGAGAATGATTTCGGGGCCTTGCAGCGGATGCGCCGCATCGTTCGACACGACGACACTGTTGGCAAGCGCGTTGATGGTGATGCCGCTCGTCGTTTGCGTACGCGTGCCGCCGATAAGCAGGCTGCCCGCATTGAGCGCGCCGAGCTCGGTCGCGCCGATGGCGAGGTATCCCGGCAGCGCGGCCTGGCCGTCGCCCACGATTTGAATATCACGCGATGCAATGTCGACCTCGGCCGGCGCACCGTCGCTGTCCGCGCCCGTCTGGAGCTTCGCCCCGAGGGTGAGCGCGTTTTGCGCCGCCAGCACCAGTTGGCCCGCGTCCTTCGGCAACTGCGGTGCGACATGGCCCGCGTTCGCTGCGAGACTGGAGAAGAACGCATTCGCCCCCGTCACCGTGTAGTCCGAATACTGCTGCCAGACGGGCACCGCCTGCACGTCGAAGTAAACCGGCGTCGCACTGCGGCTGCCCGTGAGCGCGTTGCCGAAATACCCCGCGGTCACGATCGTGCCGTCCGGCAGCGTTTGACTCGCGCCCGGTTGCACCGCGCCGCTCGCATTGGCAAGCGTGACGCGATACGCTCCCGGCAACGTTGCATACTTCGCCGGCAACAACGTATAAAAACCCGCCGGTAGGCCAGGCACGCCCGACAGATACACCGATTGTCCGACGGGGCTGTCGAGCCCGGCCTGTCCGACGCCGATGCTCGAAGTCGTGTAGCCGCCAGTTGCAGGCTGCGCCGTCTTCGTGAGCGACGGATCGTACGCGGCCACCGGCGATTGCACCCCGGGCATGACCGCAAAGACATTCGCGCCGCCCGCATTGACGGGCACCGCCACGCCCGCCGACGAGCTGGCATAGCTGATCGTGTATTGCGAAAGCACGTCGCGCGTTCCCCCCAAGCCCGGAACCCACTCCGCCGCCTGCAGGTTGCCGCCGCCCGACAAATCGATCGTTGCGCCCGCATCGAGCGAAACAGCGCCCGCATTGACGCCGACATATTTGGCCGGCGGCGCGGTCATGTTTCTTGGGAGGACGCCGGTGCCGATCGGATCGAATCGCCAATCGGTGCCATCGACGGTCGCGCCGTAGGGAATCGTCAGTCCGCCGTTGGAAACGGACGTGACGCTGCCGTTTGCCAAAAGGACGGAATCGGTCGCAACGAGCGGCAGATTATTGAACTGGCTCTTCGTCGCCGCATCCGATGGATCGCCCACGCCGAATACCAGGGCGCCGGAAGGTGCGCGCACGGTGCCGGCCTGAACGATCCGATTCGCGTCGACGAGCAGTGTCCCTCCCGCCGAAAGCGGGGCGCCGGCGCTGCCGTTGGACGCAAACGCGATCGTCGTCGGCTTGTCGGCCGCGGGGCCGACCGCATCGAGAATGAACGTGGAGCCGGTGGAAGGATAGAGGCTGGCCGCCTTGAACGTCATGTTGCCGGGACTGAACAACTCACCGGGCTCGAGCGCATCCCCGCCCGCCGAGATCTGCGTCACCGAGCTGAGCCGGATGTCGCCTGTGCTCGTGAAATTGGCCTGGCCGAAATTCGCCAGCTGCGCCTTGTCGACGATATCGATGAACGAAGCGTTGACATCGAGCGTCGCGTCCGCCAATGCGCCAATGGGTGCCAACGTCTTGCCCTGCCCCCCCTGCCCTTGAATTTCCACGTACGGCGCATCGATCGTCACATGCGGCGCGCCGATGGAGGCCGTCCCGCTTGCCAGATCCGGGAGCGACACGGCGCCAGCCTGCAGCGCGATGAGCGCCCCCGTTTGAAAGATAGCCGCGCCCGGCAGCGTGAGCGTCACATCGCCGGCGAAGGCGACCGGCGCAAGCGAAAACAACGTGGGGTTTTTCGACCCTCTCACGACGAGCGTCGAGATCCCCGAATCCGTCAGGCGGTCGGCAGCGAATTGCAGCACGCCGCTCGGCGTACCGAGGCTCTGCCCGGGCGCCAGATCCGCGGGCACATCATCGCCGCTTTGCCGGAACAGTATCGCCGTGGCGCCCGGCAAACGGGTCGTCGTGCCGCCGCTGCCCGGCGCGATGCCGTTGTTGCTCCCGACTTGCGCGAGTAACGTCAGCGTCCCGCCCTGCGCCTCAGGCGCACCGGGCCGGGCCCGCAGCGTGCCGTCGAACAGCAGGCCGCTCGTACCCGACAGCGTGATCGATCCCGCATCGCTCCAAACGGTCTGGGACGCGTAACCGCCGCTCGGCTGCAGTCGATCGAGCGTTGCGGCTGCACCGGAAACATCGATGACCGAGCCGGCCTGCGCGACGATGAACCCCGAATCGTCCGAGATCGTCACCGATCCGCCAGGCAGCACCCTGCCCGTCGTGGGCACATCCGAGCGCAGTCCATTCTTCGCCGGTGCGCCGAGCGGGTCGATCAATGCAACCCCTCGGGCGTCGAGTACGGCATCGGCACCGAGCCACACCGACTTGCCGGCCGTCGTGACGAGCCCCCCGCTCGCATATTGGCCCGGCTGCGAATAGTCGGACGGGCCGGAATCCGCGCTCAACGTAATCGAGCCGCCGGGCGCCACGAGCTTGCCGAGCACCGTCACCTGCAGCGGCGAGCCGAGGCCGATACTCGCGCCCGCATCCGCGACGATCGCGGCCCCTTCGCCTACCGTCACCGCCCCGGTCGTACCCGCGTATTGCGGCACGTTCAACCATTGCATCTCGCCGCCTGCCGTGAGCACGAGGCTCGTCGGCTGACGACGATAGGCGTCGAGCGTACCGACCGAGGTGAGCCCGCCCGCCGCGATGTCGCTGCCGCTCACCGTCTGCTGCAATGCCCGGACGTCGGGCAGGAGATTGCGCTGCGTCAGCACGACGTTCGCGCCCGGCGCGACAGTCGTGTCGTACATCGCGTTGAGCACGTACTTGCCGAAGCCCTGTGTCGAGAAAAAGCTTTCGGGCAGAACGAGATCCCATGCGGGCGCCGTGGCGGCGTCTCCCCCAATCTGGAAGCCCGGCGCCTGCAGCGTAAGCGTGCCTCCGCCCGCGAATCCATAGCTTTTGATGAGGCCGGCCATGGCGATGCGGCCCGCGCTCGGCTGGCTTGTCGGCAAGGGCGGTGCCGAATCCTCCGAATTGAAATGCGGGCCCTGGTAAGTCAGCAGCGACAAGCTGCCGGCGGTGCCGAGCGGCACGCCATTGGCCATCGCAAGTTGCCCGTTCGCCAGCATTTCGCCACCGCTCGACAGATCGATCACGCTCCCCGGCTGCAGGATGATCGAGCCCGTGGTGTCGATGCCGTTCAGGCTCCCATCGCGGGTCGCGAGCGTGATGCTGCCGCCGTTGATGAACTGCTTGCCGCCCGCCTCGCTCGCCGGTGCGCTCATCTGATCGTTGTTGACCCACTGCCCGGCGACGTTCAACGTGGCATTCGCGCCGAGTACGAGATCGCCCGCCGCTTGGATGGCGATCGTTCCGGCCGGCACGGCGATATTGCCGAGAATGGTCGCGGGACCAAGCGCGTCGATGTTGACCGAGCCTCCAGGCTGCAGGGCCAGCTGTGTGCCGGCGGCCACCTCGAGGCCCTTGCCTCGCCGCTTGTCTTCGGTCACCGCGAGCTTCGAGAAACCGCCCTCGTTGAGCGTGCGCACCGGCACGACGGTCGTCGCCAGCACATTGTCGGGATCGGTCGACGACAGCCCTGCAAACGCGGACGGATCGAGCGCCGTGACGACGTTGAAGCCAGGAGCGATGCCGCCGAGTTGCGGCGCCCGATCCTGCAGGATCACATATCCGCTCGCACCGCTCGTTGCCGTGGCCGCGCCCTCGGTAAGCGCCGCCCCCACCCCAAGGGCGAACGTACCGCCCGCGGGTGCGCTGCCGCCCTGCACCTGCCTGGCGCCCGCGAACGATTCCGCGGTGATCGTGCCGTCGAGCACGGTCGCCTTCGAGGCGAACACATTGAGCGTGCCCGCATTGCCGCCCACGATGAAATCGGGCTGATAGACGCCGCCTGCAAGCAGCGGGTCATGCCATTGATTGGTGACATTCCAGCGCGGGTGCTTATCGACGAAAGTCCCAGCGACGGCCACGAATCTGTCGTTCGGATCCGCCTGCCCGATCGGCACGATCGCACCGCTGGCATCGATGAGCCGCGTCGTCGCCACGGTCCCGCCAAGGTAATGCACGTACCCGCCATTCAGATTCAACACCGATCCCGGTGCCGTCAGGACTTCCTGCCCCGACAGGTTGATCGTGCCGCCATTCGTCAGCAGTTGGTCGACCGTGCGCGGCATCAGGTTGACCGCGCCCGCCAGGTTCAGCAGCGGGCTGCCTACCCACTGCACGCCGTCGCCGCGAGTGCCGGTCTGCGTGCTGTCGACGATCACGCCTTTCAATCCGTTCAGCAACCCGGTGCGCTGCAAAGGGGAATCGGCCAGATCGTTCTGATTGAGCGTATTGATCGCGAGCAGGATGCTCGACATCGGCAGCGTATAGTTCGCGATGCCCGATACGTCGATGGCCGCACCGTCGTCGAGGTAGACGCGGCCCGGCACGAGCGTCATCTCGGACGGTGTCCGGTTCAATGCCGCGGAAGGCGTCAGCGCCGCCACGGTGACGGTGGAGCCCGGAGCTTCGATGAGCGAGCCGCTCTGGAGCCAGACCGCGCCCGCCGTCATGGTCACCGCGCCCGCGGCGAACGTCGTGCCCGGCGTCGAGGTAGCGGTTTGTCCGTTGCCGTCGGGGAGAACCGCGGTAACCGAGCCGCTGCCGAACACGAGTTCGCCGGCCCGGCTCGTTGCATCGGCCGTACCGCTCGCGCCTGTCTGTACGAGCGGCACACCTGGATACGCCGTACCGGCAGGCGTGTTGGCGACATATTCGTCGACGGTGGAAATCGTGATCCGCCCGGGCGTGTTCACGCTCGTCGTCGCGGCCACGACGCCGTTCTGATAGATATTCGTGCCGAGCAGATTGATGTTGCCTCGGGCAGCCGAAACCAACCCGCTATTCGTCAGCACACCCACCGGCGTGACATCGGTGCCGCCGAGGTAGAGCGCGCCGCTCAACTCGGGCAAAAGAACCTGCGGCGTCGTCGGATTCGGCCGCAGCGCCACGCCCACGCCCGCCGCCAGCACCACTTGTCCGTCGTTCGCGACGATGCTGCCGCCGTTGTTGACGCTCGGCGCGGCAATCAGCACGAAGCCGCCATCGCTTGCGGTGCCGTTCGCATGCGTCGTGATCGATGCACCCGGTGCGATCGTCACCGCGCCCGGCGTTTGATAGTCGCCTGGCGAGGCGATCGTAACCTTGTTGCCGAGCCCGAGCACCTCGTTAGGCGGAAGGTTGGCCGCCGTCCCGCCCGACTGGCCCTGCTCCAGCGAGGCGAGCCCGCCCGCGCTGCCCGACAGCCCGAGGAACAGTTTGTTGCTGTTGACGACGTCGGCCGTCGTTTGTATCGGACGATCGTTCTGATTGAGGAAGTCGAGCGACGACGCCACGAGCGAGTGCAGGTTGACCTGCGATCCCGGGCCGAAAAGAATGCCGTTCCGATTCACGACATAAACGGAGCCCTGCGCCGTGATGTTGCCGAGGATCTGACTCGGCTTGCCGCTCGGATCCTGGATGCGATTGAGCACGACCCAGTTGTTCGCCCCGTTTGCCTGCGTGCCGGCCGACTGATCGAAGTTCAGCGTGGTTTGCCGGCCGACGTTCATCGTCTGCCACGTGAGCACCGCGCTTTGCGCCGTCTGCTTGACGTCGACCTTGACGGTGCCGTCCGCGTTGCGGGTCTGCGCCGGCAGGTTTGCGTTGATCCAAAGCGCCGGGTTGTTCGGATCGCTGCTGGCACCGGGCGCCACCTCGAGCCCGCCCGGCGCGAGACCGTTCGGTACGTTCGCTGTGGCCAGAGCCGCCGCAGCCTGCTGCGCCGCGACCTGGGCCGCGATCGCGCGCGCTGCCTGCCCGAGGTTTTGTATCGAACGTTGACTGCCTTGAAGCGCCTGCGCCGGCGAAACGCCGAGATTGACGGTGCGGCCGCCGCCCGCTCGCGCCGCGGCGGCCTGGGCGCCGACCTGCCCGAGGTTGACCATACCCGCCGCCTGAGCGCTGCCGGTACCGGCCCCGGCGGCTAGCGCGAGCGCAATCGCGCGATAAAGCGGATGCGGTCCGCAGCGAAGCGGCCTGCGGGCCGAAGCCGGGCGTTGGATCGATTGGCCTGTGCGCGTGCGTGATGTCATCGTCGAGTCTTCCCCATAGGTCGTATCGACCTGTCAGGGAAGGACGAGCGTCGCCACTGCCGCCGGTGCAAGGCCGCTCGTCGACCTGGCGGTCGGCTGATCGCGGGAGCTTACGACCGCGCGATGGCAGCTTCGTTGCCGATGGTTCGCACAAATTTGCACGCCAATGTCCGGACATTCCGACATATTTCGGAATCCTGATCGCTCGGCCTCATCCAGCCGCCCATGCGCAATGTCTGCCATCTGTTCGCCCGATTGCGGGAGCGTCAGGTGCTCGGCGCCATGCGGTCGATCTCGCGCTGCACCGCCTCGCAGAGCGCGACGAGTTCGCGCACGCCGGGTTTGACGACGAGCGCCAGCCGATAGCTGCGCAACGCGTCCTCACGGCGCCCGATATCGCGCTGCGCATGAGCGCGGCTCACAAGCGTGCGGTAATCGTGTGGCGCGAGCGCGAACGCGCGGTCGAGGCTGATCAGCGCGTCGGCCGGTCGCCCGAGCGCGCGCAGCACGATGCCGCGGTTCGTCCATGCTTCCGGCAGCAGCGGGTTGATCGAGAGCGCCTGATCGTAGGCTTGCAGCGCCTCGTCATGGCGCTCGAGCGCCAACAAAGCATGGCCGCGGCACAGGTGCGCCGCCGGATACCGCGCATCGGCGAGCAACGCATCGCGCAGTACGTCGAGCGCTTCGGCGTGACGCCCGAGCTTCACGAGCACGCCGGCATGATTGGCGAATGCCCAGGCATGGCGCCGGTCGATTTGCAGCGAGCGCGCCAGCAACGGCTCGGCGCTCGCGGGGGCACCAGACGCATCGTAGGCCATACCGAGCAGGTGCAAGGCCTCCGCGTGCTCGGGAGACATCGACAGCACGCCGCGGCAAAGCCGTTGTGCCTGCTCGTATTCGGCACGGGCGAAGTGGACGCGCGCGCGCTCGAGGCTGTCGCGCACCGCGTGCTCGACAAACGCCGCGGGTCCCGGCGCTTCATGCGCCGCGGCCATCGCCTCGACCGGGGCCCGCTTCGCGCGCGTCATGACGTGGTATGCGCGAGCCACTGCTGCCGCAGCGCAGCCGCAACCTGCTCGAGCACGGCATCCCAGTCACCCGCGCGCGGCTGCCGAAAAAGCGTCGCGCTCGGATACCACATGCTCGCCGCGCCGCTCAGGCGCCAGCGCCAGTCCGGCAGCCACGGCAAGAGCAGCCATAACTGCCGTGCCAGCGCGCCGGCCAGATGCGCGACCGACGTATCGACGCTGATCACATGGTCGAGCGCGCCGACGAGTGCGGCGGTATCGCCGAAATCGCCCAGTTCCTCGCCGAAATGACGGATGCCGGATTCTTCGAGCGTTTCGCGGTCTTCGTCGCGAACGACCTTCTGCAGGCTGACCCATTCGACACCTTCGATCAAGAGCGGCCTGAGCCGCGCGAGACCGATCGATCGATTGTGGTCGTCCAGATGCTGCGGATTACCGGACCATGCGATTCCGATGCGCGGCCTGGTCTTCGTTCCGAGCCGCTCGTGCCAGTGCGCGATTCGCGCGGGCACGGCGGCAAGGTACGGCACGTCGGCCGGAATCGACGCCTCATCGGTCTTGAACGCGAGCGCGAGGCTCAGCAGCGGGCAGTGACAGTCGAACGGCGGCAACGGATCGCCGCGCGCGACGACGACATCCGCGCCCCGGACGGTCGACATCAAATTCACCACAGGCCGCTGCACCTCGAGCACGACCGTGGCGCCGAGCGCCTTCACGCGTTCGACGTAGCGACAAAACTGCAGCGTGTCGCCCAGCCCCTGCTCCGCGTGCAACAGGATCGTTCTGCCCGCCAGCGGCGCATCGCCGAGCCACAGCGGCTGCGGGAAGTCGCGTGCAAAGGCGCCGACCTGCTCCTCGCGCCAGCGCCACTCGTACTCCGCCCAGCCACGTGCGAAATCGCCGAGGGACAGCAGGACGAACGCCTTCGAAAAATGCGTCTCGATGTGGCCGGGGTCGGCATCCAGCACCCGGTCGTACGCCTCGAGCGCTTCGTCGTGGCGCATCATCATCCGCAGCGTGTTGGCGCACTGGAACCGCGTGGCCAAATCGTCGGGCGCCAGCTGGTGCGCGCGCTCGAGATCGGCAAGCGCTTCATCGTAACGATGCAGATACTGCAGCGCCTGCCCGCGCGCGTACCATGCGGGCGCAAAATCATCGTTTTCCTTCAGGGCCCGCTCGGCGCTCGAAAGCGCCGCCTCCGGACGCCTCGACTGCCTGAGGACCCGCGAGCGGTTGCAAAGCGCCTCGACGAAGCGCGGGGAAACATCAATCGCGGCATCGTAGCTCGCGATTGCCTCGTCGAGACGCCCCAGCCTGGCGAGCACGTTGCCGCGATGGGCAAGCCCAAGCAGGTGCCGGGGCTCCAATGCAAGTAATCGCTCGGTGCGCGCAAGCGCTTCATGCAGGCGACCGAGTCGCTCCAATGCCACCGCACTGTTATAGAGCGCCTCGACGCTGTCCGGCCGCGCAGCCAGCGCGTCGTTGAAGCACCCAAGCGCCGGTTCGAGTCGTCCCAGCCGGGCGAGCGTCTCGCCTCGGGCCATGGCCATGGCCACGCTCGCCGGCTGCAGCGCGAGCGCAAGTTCGTAGTCGACGAGTGCCGCTTCCCACTGCTGTTCAGCCCGCAACGCGTCGCCGCGCAGACTGTGCGCATCGAACGAGCCCGGCTCCAGCGACAGCGCACGCTCGCACGCATCGATCGCTTCCCGATGGCGGCCGATCCGGTGCAGAGCCGCCGCGCGCTTCGTCCAGACGAGCGCCGGCGGCTGCCCCGGCAGCGATGCGATGATCCGGTCCAGCGTATCGATCGCCTGCTCGTTGTGTCCGCTCTCGGCCAGCAAGTCCGCACGCAGCAAGAGCGCCCGTGGGTGATCGGGATGCATCCGCAGCGCGGCGTCGAGGCGCTCGAGCGCCTCGGCACGCCGCTCCAGCGCCAGCAGTACCGACGCATGATTGGCCAGTGCGAGCGCCGACGGCTGCCGTTCGATCGAACGGTTCAGATATCCATGCGCCTCGAGCAGACGCCCGTCCTGGAATCGCAGCAGCCCGAGCATATGCAGCGCGTCCGGATCGTCTGGCTGCGTCCGGAGCAGCGAACGATATCCGCTTTCCGCCTCCTCCCATGCCCCGCGGGCATGAGCGGCACGGGCTCGCTCGAGCAATTCGGCCCGGCCGGTAGCTAGTGCGTCGGCATTCATTGCGCCCCCTCCAATCGTGCGGCAAGCGCCGAGCGCACCGCATCGATCGCTGCGTCCCATCTCCCCCGCGCCGGCTGCCGGAAAAGCCGTGCACTCGGGTACCAAGGGCTGTCGGAGCGGCCGTTCAACCAGCGCCATTCGGCGAGATAAGGCAGCAGGATCCACACTGGCACCGCGAGCGCGCCCGCGAGGTGTGCGACCGCGGTGTCGACAGCGATCACGAGATCGAGCGAGAGCATGAGCGCGGCGGTCTCGCTGAAGTCGGTCAACTGCGCATCGAACGTCCGAATCGGCATGGCGGCGAGCGTGGCCCAGTCGCGCTCGCGCACCCCCTTTTGCAGGCTGACCCATTCGACGCCGAGCGACATCAGCGGATCGAGTGCCGCAAGCGGCAACGATCGGGCGCGATCGTTGCGATGCTCGGCATTGCCCGACCACGCGAGGCCGATGCGCATGCGCGTGCGCATGCCGAGCCGACCTCGCCAGGCCTTGACGCGCGACTCGGCGACGCCAAGATAGGGGACCTCGGCGGGAATGGTATGCGGCGCGGTGCCGAAGGCGTACGGCAGGCTCAGCAGCGGAATGTGGAAATCGGCGGGCGGGGCCGACGGCTGCGTGCCGATCACGTCGATCCCCTGGAGCGAGCCGGCCACCAGTGCGTGAAGCGGGGGCTGCACTTCGAGCACGACACTCGCGCCCCGCTTGCGCAAAAGCGGCGCGTAGCGGCAAAACTGTAACGTATCGCCGAAGCCCTGCTCGGCGTGTACATGGATCGTCTTGCCGAGCAGCGGCTCGTGCCCGGACCAGCGCGGGCTGGCGAGCGTGCGCTCGGTACCGCGCTTCGCCGGCACATGCTGTCGCCACTCGTACTTCGGCCAGCCACGGGCGAAGTCGCCCTCGAGCAAATGGATGTATCCCTGCGCGAAATGCGCATCCACATGATCGGGGTCAGCCACCGTGGCGCGCCCGTGTGCGTCGATCGCCTCCTCGAACCGCGACATCTCGAACAATGCGTTTCCTCGACCGAACCACGCGGGCGCATGGTCCGCGCCGAGCGCGAGCGCGCTGTCGAACGCCGAGAGCGCATCGTCGAACCGCTGCAGATCGTGGAGCACACTGCCGCGATTGCACCACGCCTGCAGCAATCGCCGATCGAGCTCGAGCGCGGCATCGTAGCTTGCGAGCGCGTCATCGAAGCGATTCAAGCTGCGCAGCGCCGATCCGCGGTTGCACAGCACCTCCGCGAACGCGGGCCCGATCGCCAGCGCGCGGTCATATTCGGCAAGCGCATCGTCAAAGCGCTCGAGGCTCAAGAGGGCATTGCCGCGGCACGCCAGCGCGCGTGCATGGCGCGGCTCGCGTTCGAGTACGCGGGCGCAGCGCTGCAACGCCTCGTCGGCCCGGCCGAGGCGCTCGAGCGCCACAGCACTGTTGTAAAGTGCATCGACGAATTCGGGCTGAGCCGCGATCGCCTCGTTGAAGCTCGCAAGCGCCTCCCCCTCACGCCCGAGAGCGACGAGCGCGCGGCCCCGCGCGCAGAGAACGGACGGATGCCCCGGCATGACCGCCAACGCGGCCTCGTAGTCGCGCAGGGCCTCCTGATGGCATCCGATGCCGCTATATGTATTGCCGCGATTGCAGAGCGATTCGAACGACTGCGGATCGACTGTCAGCGCGCGCTCGAAACTTTCGAGTGCTTCCCGATGACGCCCGAGCGCCCGCAAGGCACTGCCCCGGTTGCAGAGCGCGTCGAGCGTCAGCGGCGCGATCTCCAGCACCCGGTCGTACGCCTCGATCGCGTCCTCGTGGCGCTGCAGCGCGATGAGCGTATTGCCGAGCCGCACGAGTGCATGCAGATGGCGTGGATCGAGCGCGAGCGCCGAACGGAAATGCCCTAGCGCCTCCTCCATCCGGCCCAACTGCGCCATGATCGCGCCGAGGTTCGCCAGAGCCAGAGGTGCTGGCGCGAGTGCGACAGCGCGGCTCATGAGCGTCATGGCCCCGTCGATGTCGCCACGCTGGTAGCGAAGCACACCGAACAGATGCTGCGCCTCGGCATCGTTGGGCTCCTGTTCGAGCCACGCCTCGTAAGCTTTCTGTGCTTCGTCGAGCCGGCCTTGTTCGTGCAGCGCCCTCGCGACCGCAAGGTCGGTACGGTGCCGAGGCACGTGCTGCTGTGCGGCGCCTGCGGCATGCGCGAGGCCGGTCAGTCCTTGTCCCCACTCCATATGTCCCCTCCGTCGAGCAGCCCAGGCGCCGCGGTTCGCGCCGATCCGATCCGTTCTTCGATGAACGATGCCGAAACCGCGTCAGGTTATCGGCGAGCCCATAACCGCCGTGTGACGCGTTGTACGCACCATCGGATGGATCGCCGGCAGCGCTATTGGCCGATGGGAATCACGCGCGAGTACTCCAGCGCCGGCGAACCGAGCCGGACGACGAAGCGCAGCCCCTTCGGCAGCGGCATGCCGATGCTGGTGAAACTGCTGATGCCATGCGTTGCGAGAAATCGTTGATACGACTGAGCCACCTCCGCTTGATCCGAGACCCATCCCAGCGAAGGAATCCACACGGCAAGGCTCATGGAGACAACCCGATCGCTTGCCGCCGCGCTCGGGAAACGCTCCATGTGCTGCAACGTGTCCGCGAGGCGCGAAAGCGTCGACACCGGCTCGGACGCGCTGCGCGCGAGCACCCCGCCGTGCAGGCGATAGCGGACCACTTGCAGCCTCGTCGGTTCGTCGCTTCCCACCCCGATGTGCCGGATAAGCACAAGTTCGCCGGGCATGATGCGCAGCGGCGGCCCGAATACCTCGTCAGGGGTGACCAGATTCGCCATGTCGTACTGCAATTGGGAGAAACAACGGCCAAGCGTACGCGTGCGCGCAAGATTCGCGACGAGACCCTCGCGGGCGCGCATCGCGCTGTCCAGGCCGCGCCACGATACGAGGGCAACGACGGCCATCAGCGCGATCGCAATCAACATTTCGAGCAGCGTGAAGCCGGCTGCGGAGCGTGCGCGGGCAATAGGCCGCAAGCCCACGGCGCGATGCGTGCCCGCACGCTCAACGCCTGCGCTCATCCTGCATCACCGTGGCGGATTGAGCGAGTATTTCCCGGCTGGATGCGGACGGATAGACGTCAATGACCACCGCGCGCAGCAGCGGCTCGTCCAGCGATGTGACGGTTTGCCGGCAAACAAACCGGTACCGGCCCTGCGGACAGGGCTGGACCGTCTCGCCCAGGTCGGGCCAGCTCTGCGAGACGCGCAGTGCCGCCAGCGCATTGTCTGCACTCCAGACCGCCAGCAGCCGGGAAGTGGCCGCCTCGGTACCGGACGCGAGCGCGCCCATCGCGCGCACGACGGCGCCGAGCGCGACGGCAACGATCGCCAGCGCGATCAGCACTTCGATCAACGTGAAACCCGCGTGATACGTGGGCGCCCGGCCACGCCGCCGCGCACAGTAGTGACTGTCCATCGTTCACCGCCGTTAAAACCATCCAGGCCGCCGCCAAAAGCGCGACGTCGCCCCGCGGCTGCGGGGAGTCGTGATCGGTCAATATAGAGCGCCCGGATGGCAGGGCGATTTCGGTTGATCCGGACAACGGCACACGAGCGGCTCGATCCTGGCGCGCGCGCCCGGGAGAAGAAACGCGTTCCCGGTTTATCATCACGGCCTCAGACGGTTGAATCTCGTGAGTCGCTTATCGTATGAATCCCGCAACGAATGGCTTTTTGCTTTCTTTATCTCTTTGCCTCGACATCGGCATCGTGAACATCGCGATCATGACCGTCTCCATGCAGCGCGGATATTGGACCGGCTTCTGGCTCGGGCTCGGCTCCTGCGTGGGCGATCTCGTCTATGCCCTCCTTGCGTTGGCGGGCATGACGGCATTGCTGCGGTTTTCCGCCATCCGCTGGGGCATGTGGCTCGGCGGGACGTTCGTGCTGGTCGCACTCGCGCTCAAAATGGCCATTTCGGCGATCAGATCGGCACGGTCCCCACAGGACGGCAACGAGCCGGCCGCCAGCGGAACGCATCGTCAGCAGTTCGTGAAGGGCGTTTTGCTTGCGCTGTCGTCGCCGTCGGCGATCATCTGGTTCGCGGCCGTCGGCGGCGCGCTGATTGCGCAATCGGGCGTACGCGGATGGGAAGCGACGAGCAGCTTTCTCGGAGGATTCTTCGCGGCCGGACTCGCATGGACGGCGGCGTTATGCCTCGTCGCGGCCAAAGGCGGAAAAGTGTTCGGCGCGAAAGCACTGTCGTTTTGCTACTTTGCCTCGGCTGCGCTTTTTGCCTTCTTCGCTTGGCAGGTCGTTTCCTCCGGCTACAAGACGCTCATTCTGGGCGCCGCGTCGTAACCGGCCGCCGGTTCGGGCAGCGCTCATTTGAGCACGCTTGCGCCCGCCTCCGCGATCGCTTCATCGTGCTGCGGCTTATCGGCGGATACGCCGATCGCGCGACTACGCTGCCGTTCGAGACCGGGGTTGCCCGGCGTGGCGTTTGATGTACTTTCCGGCTCAGTCTTCGTCGCTCAGCAGCTTGTCGAGCGGCACACCGTGCTTGACGAACGGCGATCGGATCACGATATAGCTGAAGTATTTCTCGATGCCCAGATTGCGATCCAGCAGCCGTTCGACGACTTCCTGGTAATGCCCGATGTCCTTCACGACGAATTTGAGCAAATAGTCGTAACCGCCGCTCACCAGATGGCATTCGGTGATTTCGTCGATGTCGCGTACGTTCGCCTCGAACCGGACGAAGTCGTCGCGTCGATGATCGCGAAGCATGACCTCGGTAAACACGCTCACGGTGTTCGTCAGCTTGGCCATGTTGATATGGGCACCGTATCCCGAGATCACGCCCGCCGCTTCCAGACGCTTGACACGCTGCAGGCACGGGCTGGCCGACAGACCCACGGCTGCGGCGAGGTTCGCATTCGTGGTGTTGCCGTTTCTCTGCAGCTCGGCGAGGATCTTGATGTCGATCCGGTCGAGTTTCGCTCGGGTGCTCATATCGCTCTATTCTCGAATCGGCGTGCGAACCGGCTTTGCACAGCGCTCAGGCAAGCGCTTCGTGGTGCGCCTTGACGAATTGCGCCATGCTGGTGAACTTGAAATCGACGGTCGGCTCGGCAAGCGTACGGATCGTCGCGCCAAGCCCCCGCTGCTCGAATCGCCGATGAATCCAGCAAGACCGGATGCCGAGCCGATTGGCCGGCTCGTGATCGTGGTACATGCTGTCCGCCACGTGCAAAATCTCGTGTTTTCTGACACCGAGTACCGAGAGCACATCCAACATATATTCGAAATTCCGGTTCGACGGCTTATAGGTGCCCACGTCCTCCGCGGTGACCACGGCGTCGAGCGGGACCTGCAGCGTGGCCTGCGTATGGGCGAAATTGTCGTTGTCGACGTTCGATATGACCACCAGCTTGAAGTACTTTTTCAAGTATTGAAGCGTGCTCGTCGAATCGGGAAAGGCGGGCCAGTCACGCACCGATCTCCCGTACGCCACTGCCTGCTCATGCGTATAGGCCGCGCCCCACTCTTCCGCCAGCCGCTTATAGACGACTGCGAGCAACCGGTCATATGGCATGTCGGGGGTCGCGATCTGCTGGTAGGACTCGTGACGGGCGTGCGCCTCCAGCACCGCGTCGCGTGCCGGTGCGCACTGAAGAGACGAGGTCAATGCCGACAGGCTCGCAACGATGCCCGACTCCCAGTCGATCAGCGTTCCGTAGCAATCGAAGGTCAGCGCCTTGAAATCCGTCAGTCGCATGCGCGACTCCTTGCTGTGCATGTTCCGGGTCTCACGAATGATGCGATGGCCTGCATGTCACGCCTTACTGAAACCGGTGCGCAGACAACGAACCGGCCCCATGAGTGGCAACAGCCGGCGGTGCTTATGGCTGCAGCAGCGCTTCCTGATGCGCCTTCGCGAGTTCCGCCATGCTGTTGAACCGGAAATTGACCGCCGGCTGTTCGCCCGGGTTCATCGTTGCGCCGAACCCCTCTTGCGAGTGGCGACGATAGATCCAGCACGATGCAAGGCCGAACGCATTCGCGGGCCTGTGGTCGTGAAAAAGGCTTTCCGCCGTGTGAAGGATGCGCTCCTTCCTGATACCGCGGGCACCCAGTTTATCGAGCATGTACTCGAAGTTGCGCGGCGACGGCTTGTACGCACCCACGTCTTCGGCTGTGATGATCGCGTCGAATTCGACCCGAAGCTTGGCATTGCTGTAGGTAAAGCTCTCGTTGTCGATGTTCGAGAGAATCACGAGCCTGTAGTGCTGCTTCAGATACTGAAGCGCGGCCGCCGAGTCGTCGAATGCGGGCCAGTTGCGAATCGACCGCCCGTATGCCACGCACTCCTCATGCGTGAAAGGCACGCCCCATTCCTCCGCCACGCGTTTGTAGACGATCGGCAGCAGTTCCTGGTACCGCTTGCCCGGCGTATACAACTGCTGCGAGGATTCATGGCGAGCATGAGCCTCGAGCACCTGATCGCGCGAGAGCGGCGTTTTCACGCGATCGAGCAGCGGTCGCAACCCCTCGAAGATGCCCGATTCCCAGTCGATCAGCGTGCCATAGCAGTCGAACGTCAGCGTATCGAAGTCGGTCAATTTCACGGAAGCTTCTCCTGTTGGTTGGTGAGCGAGAATAGTCTATTGCGCCTGCCCGGCAACCATGACTCATCTTGCGTCGCACATCGGCAACGGCTGCGGCGAAGAGGAGCCCGATCCGCAGAATCTGCCGCAGCGATCGACTGAAATCGACAGTCGTGCACGTGTATGGGCTCTCGACGCTGGGCCAGGCGAGCGACGTCCCGCCGCCCCCAGGCCTTGCCCGAGCGGACACCGCGTCGAACCGGTCACCCGCAAACGCCCCAACAGCCGAGAGCCTGACCAAGGGGGGCCGTCCAGGCAGGACGCCATTACTGCCCGGGCGACCGCCCAGAGGCGGTCGGCGAGATCGCCCCATAAAGGTCGCGCGTCACGTTTCTGTCCGCTGAGATCGGCTTCGTCCTCGAGCTTGGGCGGGTTGTTTTTCTAGATTCGCCCCGCCTGCGACCGAAACTACTTCCGGTCGAGCGGCACGGGATTGTCCTGCCTGTAAGTATGGCGCGGATTGATGACAAGGCGTTTGGCTTGTTGCTCCAATTCCCGGCTGTGGTAAAGATCCAGGCACTTGAGAAAATCGAACTTCACATCTTTCGTTTCCGATTCCGCCAGTGGATTACGATAATCACGCGCCAAATAACGATCCACTAATGCGCGTATTACATCCGGACTCTTTTCAAGATCGTAATAGGTCCAATCGCGCAACGCGCTCACGCTGCTTCCGGCGTCGACAGCGGCACGTTGGTCGCCCTTGTATGCATTGGCGATACAGGTGGCCAAGACCATGTCTTTGAAGTTCTGCGCGTACGTTCGCGTTGCCGCTTCAGGAGAAGAATGCGCGATGTCCTTCGCGTCGCTCGCCAATGCGGTCAGAAGTGCCGCGGCCGAAAGAGCGGCCCCGATCATGGCCTTGTTCACGGCAAGCTCCAGAAATTCGCACGGTCGGTGCGATACCTTGCCTCGGGCTCGTTGAAATAACAATGGTCATAGCATGTCTTGCCGTCGAACAGGGTCGCGTGACCCGCGGCGTCTGTCCATCCACTGACTTCGAACAAAACGAGACCTCTTTTGCCTGCCAGTGCACCGCCGCCCGATGGCGGATAGCTGATGACTTCCGGCTGTCCCCACCGTCCCCGGAGGAATGCAATAAGATCTTTAACGCGGAAGAAATACTGGCGCTTATCCGCACCAGAAACAGTCTGGCCAGGCAATCCGGGAATGGCGAACCCGGATTCGTTCAGAATGTAGCTCATCCGCACGGCGCAGGTGTTGCTCCACCGCTGCTTAGGATCGGGATTGTTGATATTTTTTTCGACATAGCCACCGATTACCTGCGCCACTCGGCCCGCTGCGTTCGCGGGATCGTAGATTCGCATCGAAGCCGCCCAGGCGGCGGAAAAAGACGGTCTCCTCATCTGTCCTCTCCTTTTGGGTACAGCCGTCACAGCATCGATTACACGGGTAGTGGCCGCTCGTTACCGCTTCGCTTGGCGCCCCCTCTCAAATGCTTTCGCGATAATACATCACATGAAAGCGAATTGTTAGCAGGTGCACTGAATCGATATTCAGCGCTCATAGCCGTAAGGTTTAACCGTCAAGCTTGAATAGCACGTGCCGCCTTGATAGAAAGGCTCGGTGAAGTTGCGTCGGATGGGGAAACAGCTGGTGAAATATTCCGGCCCAAGCGTTATGCAGCAGAAAAAACAAAACCCGCACGCCATCGACGGCTATGCGGGTTCTATTCGATACTGCCTGCAGCGCGAGACCGGCGAAGCGGCCTCCAACCTTGGTCGCGAACGGAAAATGGTGGGTGCTGAGAGGCTCGAACTCCCGACCTACGCCTTGTAAGGGCGCCGCTCTACCAACTGAGCTAAGCACCCGTTCGCGCTTCCGATGCCAGTGTGATGCACGGCTGACATCGTTCGCTGATTTTGCTGATTGGTGCCTTGTAATAGCCTTGTCAGCGACCTTGATCGGCAACTTGTGCGTTACAGGGCTTCCTAACCAGCGAGCCCGCTAGTTTAGCGCATCTTTCAGTGCTTTGCCAGGCTTAAATTTCGGAACCTTGGCGGCCTTGATCTTGATCGCCGCTCCGGTGCGCGGATTGCGGCCCGTACGCGCGGTGCGCTTGCCGACCGCGAACGTGCCGAAGCCCACAAGCGTCACCGAGCCGCCCTTTTTCAAGGTGTTCTTGACGCCGGCGATGACGGCGTCGAGCGCGCGCCCTGCCGCCGCTTTCGATAAATCCGCTTGTTCCGCGATGTGGTCGATCAATTCCGTCTTGTTCATCCAAACCCCCGAGAATGAATATTGGCATTCCAAACTTGCGCCCCCTGGCGCCGCCCGGCGCCAGGCGCTGAGCCCGCTCATTTAAAGTAGCCGAAACACAGGTGTCAACCGGGATCGGCCCGATCTTCGTAGTCTGGCGCCGCAGTGGAAAAGAAAAAACCCGCGGAGCAGTCGCATCCGCGGGTTCGGGTCGGGCGTCGAGCCGCCACGGCGGCTCGGTCGCTCGCAGGTTCAGTGCTTGACGACTTCGCTCGTCGCCGCGTCCTTCGCGGGCTCAGCCACCGGAGCGGCCTTGGGCTCTTCCTCGGGCAGTGCTTCCGGCACGCGCTCCAGCGCAAGCTCGAGCACACGATCGATCCAGCGCACCGGCACGATCTCGATCGCGTTTTTCACGTTGTCGGGGATCTCGGTCAAGTCCTTCACGTTCTCTTCCGGGATCAGCACGAGCTTGATGCCGCCACGGTGCGCGGCCAGCAGCTTCTCCTTGAGCCCACCGATCGGCAACACTTCGCCGCGCAGCGTGATCTCCCCCGTCATCGCGACATCGGCGCGCACCGGAATGCCCGTCAGCACCGACACGAGCGCCGTCGTCATCGCGATACCGGCAGACGGACCGTCCTTCGGCGTCGCGCCCTCGGGCACGTGGATGTGGATGTCCTGCTTCTCGAACGCCTCGTCCTTCACACCGAGACGGCGCGAGCGCGAGCGCACCACCGAACGGGCCGCCTCGACGGACTCCTTCATGACGTCGCCGAGCGAACCGGTGCGGATCACATTGCCCTTGCCCGGCATCACCGCCGCTTCGATCGTCAGCAAATCGCCGCCGACCTCCGTCCAGGCAAGGCCCGTGACCTGACCGATCTGGTTTTGCTTCGCCGCCAGGCCGAAGTCGTACTTGCGCACGCCCAGGAAGGTGTCGAGGTTTTCGCCGTCCACCTTCACGGCACTGTCGGCCTTCTTCAGCAGTAACATCTTCACGACCTTGCGGCAGATCTTCGACACTTCCCGCTCGAGCGAACGCACACCGGCTTCGCGCGTGTAGTAGCGGATGATGTCGCGGATCGCAGACTCGGTCACGTCGATCTCGCCGTCGCGCAGGCCGTTGTTCTTCTTCTGCTTCGGCAGCAGATAGCGTTGCGCGATGCTGACCTTCTCATCCTCGGTATAGCCAGACAGCCGGATCACTTCCATCCGGTCGAGCAGCGGAGGCGGAATGTTCAGCGAGTTCGACGTCGCGACGAACATCACGTCCGACAGGTCGAAGTCGACTTCCACATAGTGGTCGGCGAACGTGTGGTTCTGTTCGGGGTCGAGCACTTCGAGCAGCGCCGACGAAGGATCGCCGCGGAAATCCATGCCCATCTTGTCGACTTCGTCGAGCAGGAAGAGCGGGTTGCGCACGCCGACCTTCGTCAGGCTCTGCAGGATCTTGCCCGGCATCGAGCCGATGTAGGTGCGACGGTGGCCGCGAATCTCGGCCTCGTCGCGCACCCCGCCCAGCGCCATGCGCACGAACTTGCGGTTCGTCGCGCGTGCGATGGACTGGCCCAGCGACGTCTTACCGACGCCCGGAGGCCCCACGAGGCACAGGATCGGCGCCTTCACCTTGTCGACACGCTGCTGCACCGCGAGGTACTCGAGAATGCGTTCCTTCACCTTCTCGAGACCGTAGTGGTCTTCGTCGAGCACACGCTCGGCATTCGAAAGGTCGTTGTTGACCTTGCTCTTCTTGCGCCACGGCAGCCCGATCAGCGTATCGATGTAATTGCGCACGACGGTGGCCTCGGCCGACATCGGCGACATCAGCTTCAGCTTCTTCAGCTCCGCGTCGGCCTTCTTCTTGGCCTCCTTGGGCATGCGCGCTGCCTCGATCCGCTTTTCGAGTTCCTCGAGATCCGCGCCTTCCTCGCCCTCGCCGAGTTCCTTCTGAATCGCCTTGACCTGCTCGTTCAGGTAGTACTCGCGCTGGCTCTTCTCCATCTGGCGCTTCACACGCCCGCGGATACGCTTTTCCACCTGAAGAATATCGATTTCGGCCTCGAGCTGCGCAAGCAGGTGCTCGAGCCGCTCCACGACCGGGAACATCTCGAGAATGTGCTGCTTCTGGTCGAGCTTGAGCGGCAGATGGGCCGCAATCGTATCGGCCAGACGCCCCGCTTCGTCGATACCGGCGAGCGAAGTCAGGATCTCGGGCGGGATCTTCTTGTTCAGCTTCACGTACTGATCGAACTGCGAGACGATCGCGCGGCGCAGCGCTTCGGTCTCCGCGTTATCGGCGTGATCCGGCTCGAGCGGCATGACCTCGCACGAGAACTGCGTCTCCTGCTCTTCGATCGAAAGCGTCTTCGCACGCTGCAGCCCCTCGACGAGCACCTTCACGGTGCCGTCCGGCAGCTTCAGCATTTGCAGGATGTTGGCGATACATCCTACTTCGTACATGTCTTTCTCGGTCGGCTCATCCTTGGCCGCCGTCTTTTGCGCGACGAGCATGATGTGCTTGCCGCCCTCCATGGCAACCTCGAGCGCCTTGATGGACTTCGGCCGCCCCACGAAAAGGGGAATCACCATATGCGGGAAAACGACAACGTCTCGCAAAGGCAGCAGCGGGAGCGTAATGCGCTCCGGAGGGAGGAGTTGGGTTCCTGACATTTTCATTTCCCCATGAGTGGAATCAGAACATTCGGTAGTTGAGGCCCGCGATGCGGATTGCAAGCCTGTGCGAGTGGGAAAAAGTTCAGTTCACCTGTCGAAGCAGTCAGTGTTACCCACAAGATAAACGAAAAAAGCCGTTCACGTTGCCATGAACGGCTGTTTCACAGAAAACCTTGAGGCCGATCAATCAATTCGAGCCCGCAACCTTCGGGGCTTCCTCGTAGATCAGGAGCGGCTTTCCGTCACCGTCGATGACGTTGTCGTCGATGATGACCTTGCTGACTCCCTTCATCGTCGGCAACTCATACATCACGTCGAGCAATGCCTGTTCCAGAATGGAGCGCAGCCCGCGCGCCCCCGTCTTGCGGCGGATGGCCTTGCGCGCCACGGCTTGCAGGGCATCCGGACGGATTTCCAGTTCCACGCGCTCCATCGCGAAAAGTTTGTGGTACTGCTTGACGAGCGCGTTCTTCGGCTCGACCAGGATCTTCATCAGCGCAGCTTCGTCGAGCTTGCCGAGCGTCGCGACCACCGGCAGGCGCCCGATCAGCTCGGGGATCAAACCGAATTTGATCAGATCCTCGGGTTCGACCTCGCGCAGCACTTCGCCGGCATCGCGCTCCTGCTTGCTCTTCACGGTCGCACCGAAGCCGATGCCCGTCTTCTCCGTGCGGTCCGTGATGACCTTCTCGAGGCCGTCGAACGCGCCGCCGCAGACGAAGAGGATGTTGGTGGTATCGACCTGGATGAAGTCCTGGTTCGGGTGCTTGCGTCCGCCCTGCGGCGGCACCGACGCCATTGTGCCCTCGACGAGCTTTAACAGCGCCTGCTGCACGCCCTCGCCCGACACGTCACGCGTGATCGACGGGTTGTCCGACTTGCGGCTGATCTTGTCGATCTCGTCGATGTAGACGATGCCGCGCTGGGCCTTGTCGACTTCGTAATTACAGTTTTGCAACAGCTTTTGGATGATGTTCTCGACATCCTCGCCAACATAGCCGGCCTCCGTGAGCGTCGTCGCGTCGGCGATGACGAACGGCACGTTGAGCAGGCGCGCGAGCGTTTGCGCGAGCAGCGTCTTGCCCGAGCCGGTCGGCCCGATGAGCAGGATGTTGCTCTTCGAAAGCTCGATGTCGTCTTTCTTGTCGAGGTGCTTGAGCCGCTTGTAGTGATTGTAGACCGCAACCGCGAGAATCTTCTTCGCGCGCTCCTGCCCGATCACGTACTGATCGAGGATGTCGCGAATCTCCTGCGGGCTCGGCAGGTCGGACTTCGACAAGCCGGAGTCCGTGCCTGCACCCGCGGCTTCATCGCGAATGATCTCGTTGCACAAGTCGATGCATTCATCGCAGATGAACACCGACGGGCCGGCAATCAGCTTCTTGACCTCATGCTGGCTCTTTCCGCAAAACGAGCAATACAACAGCTTTTCGCTGTTCGAACCTTTTTTGTCCGCCATGGATATACGAGCCTCCGGACACTCCCAATGACCAGGCAACGCCTCATCCACCCCAATTCGGGGCCGGATGACGCAGGCAAAAACACGTGTTCGCGTTCCTGCCTTCAGCGCCTGTAGCTATTATCGACCATTTATAACACCGCTTGAGCCGGCGTCTACACCCATTGTGCGAAATGGCGCGCACGCGCGCGAGCGCGCCCCCTTCACGAACGCTTGTGCAGGACCTGGTCGATCAGTCCGTAAGCCTGGGCGTCCTCGCCCGACATGAAGTTGTCGCGGTCGGTATCGCGTGCAATCCGCTCGACCGACTGGCCCGTATGCTGCGCGAGCAAGTGGTTGAGTCGCTCCCTCAAATAGAGGATTTCGCGTGCCTGGATCTCGATGTCCGACGCCTGGCCACGCGCGCCGCCGAGCGGCTGGTGGATCATCACACGGGCGTTCGGCAACGCAAAGCGCTTACCCTTCGCGCCCGATGCCAGCAGAAACGCACCCATGCTCGCCGCAAGACCCATGCACAGTGTCGATACGTCAGGCTTGATGAACTGCATGGTGTCGTAGATCGCCATGCCGGCCGAAACCGAGCCGCCCGGACTGTTGATGTACAGGTTGATGTCCTTGTCGGGATTCTCGCTCTCGAGGAAAAGGAGCTGCGCCACGACGAGGTTCGCCGTCTGGTCGTTGACTTCCCCGACCATGAAGACGACGCGCTCCTTCAAAAGGCGCGAATAAATGTCGTACGAACGCTCTCCCCGGCCGCTCGTTTCCACGACGATCGGCACGAGCCCCAGCGCCTGGGCTCCCAACGCCTGCGTTTCCAGATCCCGCGGTGCCTGGGAAGCCAACGTGTCCAGCAATTGAGCGCGAAAGGTCATGCAATGGTTCCTTGTTCGGAATGGTCCCGGATAGCCGCCGGCCGCGGCGGCCCTGCCGCGCGCCGACGCAAAAACGGCGTGGGGCCGCCGCTCCGACAGCCCGCACGCCGCTCGAGGCGATGCCTTACGCTTGCGCCGAGGCGCTCGCCAATGCTTCGAAGCTGACTTCCTTGTCCGTCACCTTGGCCTTGCCGAGCACGAACTCCACGACGTTGCTCTCCACGACGTAGGCTTCCATTTCGGCCAGGCGCTGCTTGTTGGAATAATACCAGCGGATGACTTCTTTCGGGTCTTCGTAGCTTTTCGCGAATTCCTCGACTTCGGCACGGATCTGCTCCGGCTTGGCTTCGAGGCCATTGGCCTTCACGAGTTCGGCGAGTACGAGGCCCAGCTTGACGCGGCGCTCGGCCTGCTCCTTGAACATTTCGGCCGGGATCGGTGCGCTGGCCGCATTGGGCACGCCGCGCTGCACGAGGTCCTGACGCGCCATTTCCACGAGGCGCTCCTGGTCCTGTTCGATCAGTGCCTTCGGCACCTCGAGTTCCGAAATCTTCAGCAGCGCGTCCATGACCTGGTTTTTCACGATCGTCTGCGTGCGGCGCTTCGCCTCGCGCTCGAGGTTTTCCTTGATCTCCGCGCGCATCTTGGCCATATCGCCGTCGGCAATGCCGAGGGACTTGGCGAAATCGCCGTCGACCTCCGGCAGGTGCGGCCACTCGACCTTCTTCATCGTGATCGTGAACTGTGCCGTCTTCCCTGCCACTTCCTTGCCGTGGTAATCCTCGGGGAACTTGAGATCGAACTCGCGCGACTCGCCCACTTTCAGGCCCGTAGCCGCCTGTTCGAATTCGGGCAGCATCCGGCCTTCGCCGAGCACGAACGAGAAATCTTCGGCGCTGCCGCCCGCGAATGCCTCGCCGTCGAGCTTGCCGACGAAATCGACCGTCACGCGGTCACCGCTTTGCGCCGCCTGGTCGGCACCGCCGTCGCCATGCTCGCCGCCCTCGCCGCGCGCGTGGTAATGCACGCGCTGCTTGCGCAGGATGTCGAGCGTACGGTCGACTTCAGCGTCGCCAATCGTCGTGGTCGTACGTTCGACTTCGGCCGCGGCCAGATCGCCAATGGCGACCTCAGGGTATACCTCGAACGTGGCGTCGAACGCGTAAGCGTCGTCGCCCGCGTTTTCCTTCGGGCTGAAGCTCGGCTGGCCCGCCACGCGCAGGTTCTCGGTGCGGCTGATGTCGAAGAACTGCTTGCCGACCTTGTCGCTCAGCACCTCGGCCTCTACCTGGCCGGCGTACTGCTGCGTGACCATCTTGAGCGGCACCTTGCCCGGACGGAAGCCCGGCATACGCACGTTCTTCGCGATCTGACGGATACGGGACTCGATTTCTTTTTGTACCGCATCCTTCGGCAGGGAAATCGTCACGCGGCGCTCGAGCTTGCCGAGGTTTTCAACAACGTTAGCCATGGCTTCAATCGTCCTAAATGATCATGCGAATCGGGTTTTCTTGGCCGTGCCCGCTACGAAACGTCGTGCGAAACGGGTGCCGCATCACCAGGTTCGCCGTGTTCCCCGCAGTGTTCCCGGCTGGCAGCCGGCGGCACGGGTCGGATCGGAAGAATCGAGTATTCTAGCAAACTATTGCCGTGCCGAGCCCGGCACGCGGCATTTGCCGCAAAAAGGCCGCCTTCGCCGCGTGCCTCGTCTCCGTCCCCTCCCGACAATCCCCAATGCGCTATCCGCTCGCCCGATGGCGCTGCTAAGCTGTCGGCCGACACGCCGGCACGCGTCCGGCCCCGACAATCGATCGATTCAATTTCGGAGACACCATGCCCAGCCCGCTGCCCGCGCCGATCGTCGTGATCGCTCCCGACTCGTTCAAGGGGTCGCTCAGCGCCCAAGCGGTAGCCGAGGCCATCGCCGCCGGTGTGCGCCGCGCTCGCGCCGATGCCGTCGTGCGGCTCGCACCGATGGCCGATGGCGGCGAAGGCACGCTCGACGCCATGCTCGCGCGCGGCGGCGAACGGCGGGTCCTCCGGGTGCGCGGCGCGAGCGGGGTCGAGCGCGACGCCGCGGTCGGCATTCTGCCCGACGGCAGCGCCGTGGTGGAGACAGCCGAGATCGTCGGCATCACCGACGCCGTCGCGATGCGCGAGCCCGTGACGGCGCGCGGCACACGCGGCATGGGCGAGGCCGTTCGCGCGCTGCTCGATGCGGGCGTCACGCGCTTTTTTGTCGCGCTGGGCGGCAGCAGTACCAACGACGGCGGCGCGGGGCTGCTCGTCGGGCTAGGGTTGCGGCTTTTCGACGAAGCCGATCACGCACTGGAACCGACGCCGGCCGGGCTCGCACGGCTCGCGCGCGTAGATGCTTCGATGCTCGATGCGCGCCTCGCGAGCGCCACGTTCGTCGCCATGTCGGACGTGGATAACCCGCTCACGGGCGAGCACGGCGCGACGGCGGTCTTCGGCCCGCAAAAAGGCGTGCAGCCGGCCCATATCGCCGAGATCGACGCCACGCTCGCGCGTTTCGCCGCACTGGCCGAAGCCGCGCTCGGCCGCGCCGTACGCGATCTGCCGGGTTCCGGCGCAGCGGGGGGGCTTGGCTTCGCGCTGCGGCTGCTTGGCGCCAGGTTCGAGCCCGGCGCCGAAGTCGTCGCGAGCCAGGTGGGGCTCGATGCCGCACTCGACGGCGCGAGCTGGCTCATTACCGGCGAGGGCCGCTCCGACGCGCAAACGCTGCGCGGCAAGGCGCCTTATGTCGCCTGCCGCCATGCGCGCGCGGCGGGAGTGCCGGCATCGCTGCTCTCGGGCGGCGTCGACCCGGCCGCGCTGCCGGCCTTGTCGGCACATTTCACCGGGTGTTTCTCGCCGGCACCGGGCCCGATCACACTCGACGTCGCAATTCGCGACGCCGCACGCCTGCTCTCCAACGAGGCGGAGCAACTCACACGCTTACGGTATGGCGCCGGCGAAGCCTGAACGCGACGCACCGGGCATCCGCACATGAAAACCACCTGCGCCCCCCGCCGCCGGCCCGGGGCTTTTCGGAGCAATGGATGAAGGCTGCCACAGCCGGTCTCGAACAATTCCTGACCTACCGGATGCACGTTCTCAACAAGCTTTCCGAGCGCGGCATCAGCGAACGCTATCAGGCGAAACTCGGCATCACGTTGCCCGAGGCGCGCGTGATCGCTTCGGTCGGCTCGTTCGGGCCGTTCTCGATCATGGACCTGGCCAAGCATGCGAATCTCGACAAGAGCCAGGCGAGCCGCGCGGCGGAGGCACTGATCCGGCGCAAGCTCATGCAACGCGAGGCCAGCAACGACGACGGGCGCATCGTGCTCGTCTCGCTGACCGCCGAAGGGCGTGCGCTCTATCGCAAAGTCATGCCGATCGCGCGCAAATGGAATGCCGATCTCTTCAGCTGTCTTCGCGAGGAGGAAAAAGCCGCGCTCGGCCGCGCGCTGGACAAGGTCATCGCCAGCGCATTCACCGACGCCGTTTAACAACGAGCAAAGAGCACGGGCAAAGGCGGCAAGCGCGACTTCGACTTCTACGGCGACGCGTCGATACGCGCGGCCGCCGTATGCGTCAACTCGCCCGATGCGTCCGCCCGTGCGTCTCGAAAGACGCCGCCCGCTGACGCAGCAGCCCGAGCACGGCGTCGCAATAAGGTGTGACCACGCCGAACTTGCGCCCCAGTTCGGGGAACACACCGAGGATTGGATCGATCTCGAGGGGTCGGCCCGCCTCGAGATCCTGCAACATCGAGGTTTTCACGGCGCCGAGCTGCCGCGTCACCGCCATCCGCGCTTCGGCCGACATGCCGGTCGACACGCCGAGATGCTCTCCGATCGCCTCGGCCTCTTCCATCATGCGCAGCGCCAGCGCATGGGTGAACGGGTCGTCGAGCAGCCGGTCGAGCGTCGAACCCGTCAATGCGGAAAGCGGGTTCATGTTCATGTTGCCCCAGAGCTTCGCCCAGACCTGCGATCGAATATCGTCCGTCAATTCGACGTCGAACCCGCCAGCCGCGAGCGCGGCGCCCAGCTCGCGCGCACGCTCGCCGAGCGCCGCCCGCGCGGCACCGACGACGAGCCGGTTGCCGCTCGCGCGGCGCACGATGCCCGGCGCGGGAGTCGATGCGGATAGATGTACGACGCAGCCGATGGCGCGGCTCGCAGGCAACGCGCGCGAGACGCCTCCATCGGGATCGACCGCCTCGATGCGCCCGCCGTCGCGGCCGTCGAGGAACCACCATGGCAGCCCGTTGGTTGCACTCACGACGACCGTGTGCTCGCCGATGAGCGACTGCAGGCTCGCAGCAAGCGACGGCAACGCCTGTGCCTTCAGCGCGATGATCACCACGTCCTGCATGCCGAGCGCAGTGGCGGCGTCGCTCGCGCGGACGGCCACACCGGGTGCCTGCTCGCCTGCGCTTTCGACGCGAATGCCATGAGCACGGATCGCACCAAGCGTTTCGCCGCGCGCAAGCACGCTTACGTCATGCCCTGCTTGCGCGAGCGCAGCCGCAAGCAGGCCGCCGATGGCTCCGGCGCCCACCACGGCCGTACGCGTACGCGCGGTCGAGTAATCGCTCGTATTGCTCATAGTGTCGTTCTCCGCACGCAGAATCGAGATGGCGGCTCGCTGCGCGCCGCGAAAGTCGCGTTCGGCAATGAGACGGGGAATTCAGCATCGACGCGCTTCGACCTCGTTGCCCGCCCCGTATCGGCACCACGGACGACCACGCCCACGCAGGTTCGTTGTGTCAGCAACCGATTATGGACGATGGACGATGGACGGCAGGACGCCGGCCCACACGGGGCTCGACGTCGCGCAACAACACAGGGGAAACAAAGAAAAAATGGTGCGAGGAGCGGGACTCGAACCCGCACACCATTGCTGGCGTCAGGACCTAAACCTGGTGCGTCTACCAATTTCGCCATCCTCGCAGCCGGAAAGGTGCGCCGCATCTTCCGCGCATCTTCCGCGCATCTTCCGCGCATCTTCCGCGCATCTTCCGCGCATCTTTCCGCGCATCTTTCCGCGCATCTTTCCGCGCATCTTTCCGATATCCGGCTTTCGATGCTTCGTGATTCGGGCAGGACGCCCGCGCATCGGCACGCCTTGGCAGGCGTTAAGCGCGAGATTGTAACCGATTCGTTGCCCTATGTCGCGCACTGGCTGACGCCGAACCGCGGGCGCAAGCTTCTCGGCTCAGCCCACGAACACGTGCGGCTCGCCGCGCGCCATCTCGCCAATCACCGACGCCTCCTCGAAGCCGCCCTGCCGCATGCAGGCAAGCACCGCTTCCACGGCGTCCGGCGCGCAGGAAACCAGCAGTCCGCCCGATGTCTGCGGATCGGTCAGGAGCGACTGTGCGATCGGCGGCAGCGACGGTGAAAGCGTGACCTGCGCACCGTACGCGGCCCAATTGCGCCCCGAGGCCCCCGTGACCAACCCCGCTTCGGCCAGCGCGGCAACGCCGTCGAACCAGGGCAGCGACGCATAATCGACGCGCGCACGCAGCCCCGCGCCGCGACAGAGCTCGAGCAGGTGGCCAAGCAAGCCGAAACCCGTGACATCGGTCATCGCGTGCACACCCTCCAAGGCGGCAAGCGCCGTACCGGGGCGGTTGAGCCGCGTCGTCGCCGCGATCATTGCCGCGTAGCCCGCTGCGTCGAGGCGCCCCTTTTTCAGCGCCGCCGACATGATCCCGACGCCGAGCGGCTTGCCGAGCACAAGCACGTCTGCGGCGCGCGCGCTCGCATTGCGCAGCACCCGGCGCGGATCGACGACACCGATCGCGGCAAGCCCGTAGATCGGCTCGACGGAATCGATCGAGTGCCCGCCGGCGACCGGAATGCCCGCCTCCGCGCAGATCGATTCGCCGCCTTGCAGCACACGGGCGATCGTCTCGCGCGGCAGCACGTTGATCGGCATGCCGACGATCGCCAGCGCAAAGAGCGGCTTGCCGCCCATCGCATAAATATCCGACAAGGCATTCGTTGCCGCGATGCGTCCGAAGTCGTAGGGATCGTCGACTATCGGCATGAAAAAGTCCGTCGTCGCCACGATCGCCTGTTCGTCGTTGAGGCGGTAGACCGCCGCATCGTCGGCCGTCTCGGAGCCCACCAGGAGATCGGCAAACAAAGGCTGCGGCGTCGTTCGCTTGAGCAGTTCCGCGAGCACGCCGGGCGCGATCTTGCAACCGCAGCCGCCACCGTGCGAGAGCTCGGTCAGCCGCGGTACGTTCGTGCCAGCACTCGATGAGGCATTCATGGCTTGTCTCCGTGAGCTCAGAACAAGGTCGCCGCGATGAAGCCGGCCAGCACCCCCACAGCCAGCACGGACAGCACCACGGTCGCAATCGTGCGCGCGCCGAGCGTCCGCGCCGTCATGGCAAGCGAGGGGATGCTGATCGGGGGCAGCGTCATCAACAGCGCCGCGGCCGGCCCGGCCTGCACACCAAGCGCAAGCATCGCCTGCACGATGGGCACTTCGCCCGCCGTCGGAATCACGAAGAGCGTGCCGGCCGCGGCAAACGCCAGAATCCATCCGATCGTGTTGTCGACTTCAGGGCCGACATGCGGGAACAACAGCGCGCGCGCCGCGCCGAGCAACAGCACGAGCGCGATGTATTCGGGAATCAGCCGCACAGCCATCTGCGCAAGCAGCTTCATCCAACGTCCGAAGACCGATTGGCCCTCGGACTGCGCGGGCACCATCGCGTCGAGTTGCGAACGCGCGGAGGCTCGTTCGGCGGCCGTTGCGGTGCGATCGACGAGCCAGCCGCCGCCGAAGACGAGCAGCGCGCCGAGCGCGAGGCGCAGCGCGCTCCAATGCCAGCCGAGCACGAAGCCCATGAAGACGAGCGTGGCCGGGTTCAGTACGGAATTGCCGAGCCAGAAGGCCACGGCCGCGCCCTGCGACGCGTGACGCTTGCGCAAGCCGACGACGACGGGCGCCGCGCAGCAGGTGCACATCATGCCGGGCAGCGCGAGCAGGCCGCCGGCAGCGACGCTGCGCAGCCCTGCCCGTCCGAGCGCGCGCGCCACCCAGTGCGCCGGCAACAGGGCTTGCACCGCGGAACCGAGCAGCAGGCCGAGCACCATGGCCTGCCAGATCGCGCGCCCATAAGCGAGCGCATAGTGCAGCGCGGCCTGCCACGACGGCGACTCGATCGCGCTGCCCTGCCCCCCGGTCAGAATCGACGAACCGATCGCATGCGTAGCTGCGGCAACATGCGCGCGATGGTAGTACGGCGACCACTTGACGTAGTAAAGGCCAATGACGGCGATGAGCAGAAAAACCGCCACGGCAATCGGCGAAGCGGCCGGGCGCCGCGGCTGAGCAAGTGAATTCATATTCGTTGGTCGATGTTCCTGGTGTTCGTGTTTATCGGAATAGCGCGGCAGCGGCGGCTGGTCGCATCCCGCGGGTACCGCAGGCCCCGTGCCGCCGTCGCATCGGTATTGCCATCAGCGTTCCGCTGCAACAGCTTCGGCCACGCTCGGCCGTTGCGTGCCGTTTGCAGCCGTGGCAGTTGCGTCTGCCGCTGCGATTTCAATGCCCCACTTCGCCTCCGCCAGCGCGACGAGCCTGCGTGCCTGGCCCGCGATGTCCGCGTCGCCGGGATCGAACTCGAATTCGAGCGCGCCGTCGAGCCCGCCGAACGAACGCTCGCTGCTGCGCGCGTACGCCGGATCGTAGTGGAGTTCGAGCAGTTCGGTCGAAAGGCGCTCGCGTTCGTTCGCGTCGATATACGCATGCCAGCGCTCGACCGTCTGCCGGCTTTGCAACCCGATCAAGCGCGCGAGTTGCTCCTTGAAACGCTCGGGCGCATCGAAGAGATGCCCGTAGTCCTCGAGCAGGAATGCGACGCGCGAGGAAAGCGGCGCGGCCACCTGCACGCACCGCCCCGCGCGGAAGGCGTCGAGCAGCGCCGCCGGCACCGTTACGCGCCCGATACGGCGGCTCTCCGCTTCGACGAACACGGGTCGATCGATCCGGAACCGTGCAAGCTCGGCTGCCAGCGCCGTATCGAAAGCCTTCTGCGAAGGCTGGCCGCACTCGGGCAAGCCGCCGAGCAGCGAGCCCCGGTGCCGGGCGAATCCTTCGAGATCGAGCACCTGCGCGCCCGCTCCGCCAAGCGCATGCAGGAGCCGCGTCTTGCCGGAGCCCGTATGCCCCGCCAGCACGATGTAGCTCAGCCGCGGCGGCACCTGCTCCAGCCGCTCGAGCACGGAGCGGCGGTAAGCCTTGTAGCCGCCGTCGAGCTGACGTGCCTGCCAGCCGATCATGCCGAGGACCACCGTCATCGATCCGGAGCGCTTGCCGCCGCGCCAGCAGTAGACGAGCGGGCGCCAGCCGCGCGGCCGATCGGCGAAGAGCGTGTCGAGATGCGTGGCGATATTGCGCGCGACCATTGCCGCACCCACCCGCGAGGCTTCGAACGGCGACGCCTTGTACAGCGTGCCGACGATCACGCGCTCCTCGTTGCTGAGCACGGGCGCATTGATTGCGCCGGGGATATGGTCTTCGGCGAACTCGAGCGGCGTACGCACGTCGATGATCTCGTCGAACGACGCGAGCGCATCGATTGGGACGACTAGGTTCTTCACGGATTGCTTGCATCGGGGCGCGCCAGAAGGCCTGCGCCGCCGAGAATGCGAAAGGAATGATCCGCCATTATCGCATGCGGATACCTGTGAGCACTCCTGCGCCGCGGCCGGGCGGGATGCGGCCTGCGCGCGCGTTACCTGCCCAGGGCACGCGCAAAACGCTGACGCAGGAATTGTGTAAACGCACGCACCGTGATTGCACTTTCCCGGTGTCGCGGATAAACGGCGTAAAGCGCAAGCGGAGGCGCAGCATACTCGGGCAGCACTTCCAGCAACGCGCCGTTGCCCAGCGCCGAAGAAACAATGAATTCGGGCAACAGCGCGATGCCGAGGCCCGCGATGGCGGCGTCACGGATGACTTCGCCGTTGTCGGCCCGCAGCGGCCCGTGGACTTCGAACGCGCGCTTGGCGCCGTCCACGAAGAACTCCCAGCCGGTTCGTCCTTCCCGCCCATACAGCAGGCACGGATGGCGCGCAAGGTCGTCCGGTGTGGCGGGCAGCCGACGCGCCGAGCCGTAGCCGGGCGAGCAGCAGGCCACCATCCGGATGTCCGTGAGTTTTTGCGCGATCAACGTGGAATCGGCCAGTGTTCCGATGCGCAGCGCCATATCGAATCCATCGCCGATAAGGTCCACGAGACGGTCGCTCAGCTCGATGTCGATACGCACCTGCGGGTTGGCGCACATGAAGTCGGCAACGAGCGGGGACAGATGCGCGGTGCCGAACGAGAGCGGCGCACTGAGGCGCAAGAGCCCCCGCGGCTCGGAGCGCCCGAGCGACAGCGCCTGCTCGGCGTCGGCCACCTCGGCCAGAATCCGCTTCGCCCGCTCGTAAAGGTCCTGCCCGAGATCGGTGACGGCCAGCTTGCGCGTATTTCGCACGAGCAGGCGCACGCCCAGCGTCTGCTCCAGTGCCATTACGCGGCGGCTCACGAACTGCTTGGAAAGCGCCAGCCGGTTCGCCGCGGCCGTCAGGCTGCGTGCGTCCACCGTCGCCACGAATACGCGCAAATCATCGAGATGCATCGTCATCGCCATCGTCCACCAATTTGAGACAGTGATTCGCATTCTGACACAATTCGCATCACCCAAGGCGACATACACTGTCGTCACGGTGAACGGCAGCGAACGGTCGCTGCCCCGAACGATGAATCCGGAGATCGATATGCTCGAAATCAGACACGCCGACGAACGTGGCCGCGCGGAACACGGATGGCTCAGCTCGCGCCACACCTTCTCGTTTGCGAGCTACTACGACGCAAAGCAAATGGGTTTTTCGGACCTGCTCGTAATCAACGACGACCGGGTGATGCCGGGCCGCGGTTTCGGCAAGCACCCGCATCGCGACGTCGAGATTTTTTCCTACGTGCTGGAAGGCGCGCTCGAGCACAAGGATTCGATGGGCAACGGCTCGGTGATCACGCCGGGGGACGTGCAACTGATGAGCGCCGGCACGGGCGTGCTGCACAGCGAGTTCAACCCGTCCGCCGCCGAGCCCGTGCATTTCCTGCAGATCTGGCTGGCAACGGCCACGGCCGGCGCGACCCCGCGCTATCAGCAGCAACGATTCGAGGCGTCGGAAAAGCGCGGCAGGCTGCGGCTCATTCTGTCGCCCGACGGCGACGGGCAGTCGCTGCAGCTGCGGCAGGACGCGCGAATCCATGCGGGCCTCTTCGATGGCGACGAAACGGCGGCGCTCGCGCTCGACGCCGATCGCTACGCGTACGTGCATGTGGCGCGCGGCAGCATCGAGGTCAACGGCCAGAAGCTCGGTGCCGGCGACGGCGTGCGCATTCGCGGCGAGCGCAATCTGACGTTCGCCAACGGCAAGGATGCGGAAGTGCTCGTCTTCGACCTGCGCAACATCGAAGTTTCGGACTTCTGGTCGTAGGCTGACAAGCCATCGGGGCGGTGCCGGGCGGTGCCGTTCCGATGGCCCGATCGGCGCCCGCCCCGTGCGCCCCGCCCGCAGCGCCACCGTGGTTGCCGGTGGCGTCAGCTCTGTTTGCGCAGCGCCATGACCCGTTCCAACGATGCCTTCAGGTGGCGCTGCATCGCCGCCTGCGCCTGCACGGCGTCGTGCGCCTCGAGCGCATCGAGGATTTCCGCGTGCTCCGCCAGCGCCGCGCGCCATGTGCTTTCGCTTTCGAAGTGCCCGCGCAGCTTCGTCGAAAGCGGGCTATGCCGCTCGTCGAACAGCGAGCCGATCATACGCACGACGACCTCGTTGCCCGACATCTGCGCAATGGCCATGTGAAACGCCCGGTCCATCGCAATCGGCACCGCTCCCGCGTCCACCTCCTGCGCCATCTTCTCGAAGATCGACCGCAGCGCCTTCAACGCCTTCGGCTTCGCGAACGGCGCGACGCTCGCCGCCACGGCCCCTTCGATGAGCGAGCGAGCGCCCATGATGTCGACGAGGCTGTCGCCGAGTTCGCTCTCGCCCGGCGCACTGGCGCCCGCGGCTTGCGACGCCGCGCACACGTATACGCCCGAACCCCCGCGAATCTCGACGCGGCCCTCCAGCTCCAGCGCCACGAGCGCCTCGCGCACGGACGGCCGCGAGACGCCGAGCCGTTCGGCCAGTTCGCGCTCGGGCGGCAGGCGGCCGTTGCGTGCGAAGTCGGGCTGGGCCATCAGCGCGCGCAGTTTGTCGGCGATTTGCAGGTAAAGGCGGCGGGTCTCGGCGGGTTTGGCTGCCACGTAACGGTTCCTGTCGATGAGCGGGGCGAGCGCTCGAAGCGCGGCGCCGATTTATCCGCCGATTTGTCCGATTTGTGCAACTCGCTCGGCTTGCCGGTTTTCGGCAGGCACTTGCGGCTGTTGCCGAATCGGCGGTCCATGGGGCGGCGATTTTAAATCGAACCAGCGAGCGTGCAAACGCCGCCAATGTGGCCTGACCAGTGAGCAATAGGTACTACCCCCAATCAAATTGGCTTGACCAGTTCCCAGGGATTTTATATTTTGCTAACCGGTAAGGCCAAACGAATATTTCCGGACGCCAGTTGGCGGCCGGCACTCGCCTCCGTCACCCGAGTCCCCATGAAAACCGTCATTTGCGAACAACCGGGCAAGCTTGCCCTTGCCGAACGGCCCATTCCCGAAACCGGTCCCGACGATGTGCTTTTGCGGATCAAACGTGTGGGCGTCTGCGGCACCGATCTGCACATCTTCACAGGCAATCAGCCCTACCTTGCGTATCCGCGCGTAATGGGCCACGAACTCGCCGGCATCGTCGAGTCGGCCCCGGCCGGTGCCCGTGTCGCCGCTGGCGATCAGGTCTACGTCATGCCGTACATCTCCTGTGGCCACTGCGTCGCATGCCGCGCAGGCAAGACGAACTGCTGCGTCAACATCCAGGTGCTGGGCGTGCACGCGGACGGCGGCATGACCGAGTATCTGGCCGTACCGCAGGCCTTCGTGTTCAAGGCCGATGGCGTGACCCTCGATCAGGCTGCGATGCTCGAGTTTCTCGCCATTGGCGCTCATGCGGTCGCACGCGCCGACGTCGCTGCGGCTCAACGCGCGCTCGTGGTCGGGGCGGGCCCGATCGGCATGGCGGCCGCGCTGTTCGCGAAGCTGCGCGGCGCGCAGGTGTGCGTGCTCGACTCGCGCGCCGACCGGCTCGCCGTCTGCGCGCAGGCGCTCGGGGCCGATCACACGGTCGTGCTCGATACGAGCGGTGCGGCAGCCGACGCCAGGCGTCTCGCCGAGCTGACCGGCAACGAGTTCTTCGACGTGGTCTTCGATGCGACGGGCAATATCAAGGCGATGGAACGCGGGCTCGATTTCGTCGCGCACGGCGGCAAGTACGTACTGATCTCGATCGTGCGCGACCGCCTATCGTTCTCGGATCCGGAGTTCCACAAGCGCGAGACCACGCTGCTGGCGAGCCGCAACGCGACACCGGCCGACTTCGAAACCGTACTCGAAGCAATGCGCGCGGGGCGCGTGCCCACCGATGCGCTCAATACGCACCGGCTCGCGCTCGCGGAGCTGCCCGACGAGTTTCCGAAGCTGCTCGATCCGAACGCGGGCGTGATCAAAGCGCTCGTCGCCTGCTGATCCGCCACCGAAACGAACCGTCATGGGCAATCCGATACTTCAATTCGGCACAAGCCGCTTCCTGCAGGCACACGCCGATCTTTTCATCGCCGAAGCGCTCGAAGCCGGGCGCGCGCTCGGGCAAGTCACGGTCGTACAGACGACGAGCAACCCCGAGAGCCGCGCGCGCATCGAGGCGCTGCGCACGCGCGGCAGCTATCCCGTGCGCATCCGCGGGCTGCGCCGCGAAGCCGTCGTCGATACGACCGTCGAATCGCGCGCGGTCAGCGAGGCACTCGACGCGAACGCTGATTGGCCGCTTGTGGTCGAGCGCTTCGTTCACGATGCCCGCGTCGTCATCTCGAATACGAGCGACAGCGGCTATGCATGCTTCCCGGAAGACACGGCGCAATTGCTCGCGCCCGGCGCCGGCGTGCCGCGCGGGTTCGCCGCCAAACTGGTCGTCTTGCTCCGCGCGCGGTATGCGGCAAACGCCGCCCCGCTCACGTTGCTGCCGTGCGAACTCGTCTCGAACAATGGCGACACGCTGCGCGCGCTCGTCGCCGGGCTCGCGCACGAGTGGACCGGCGACGAGGCATTCGAGCGCTACGTCGAACACACCTGCGTCTGGGTCAACTCGCTCGTCGACCGCATCGTGTCCGAGCCGATCCGCCCCGTCGGTGCCGTTGCCGAGCCGTACGCGTTGTGGGCCATCGAACGGCGCCCCGGGATGGTGCTGCCCTGCGAGCACGACGCGATGATCGTGACCGACGATCTCGCGCATTACGAACGGCTCAAGCTGCTGCTGCTCAACCTCGGGCATACCTTTCTTGCCGAGCGCTGGCTCACCGATGGTCGCCCCGCCGACGAAAACACGCTGCAGGCGATGCGCGACCCAGCGTTGCGCGGCGAGCTGGAAGGTCTCTGGCAGGAGGAAGTGCTGCCGGTGTTCGACGCGCTCGGGCAAGGCGAAACGGCCCGCCGCTATCTAGCCGACGTGCGCGAGCGCTTCGAGAACCCATTTCTCGATCACAAGCTCGCCGATATCGCGCGCAACCACCAGGAAAAAAAGCTGCGCCGGCTGCGGCCCGTGGTCGAGCTCGCCGCCTCCCTCGGCCTGAAGCTTGCTCAACCGCGGCTGAACGAAGCGCTGCGAACGAACGCCTTGGCCTGAAACCGATGCGATGTGCCGACGCGCATCGCATCGAACAGGACAATGCCGACACGCGCGGCGCGGCGCGGCGATTGCCGACGCCGGCTGCCGGAAAAAACGAAGCCCCCTATATCAACGAAATCGAAGGAGACAAAGTCATGCGGAAAATGCGCTGGGTCGTGATCTTCCTATGCTTCATCGCGATCGCCGTGAACTACATCGATCGCGCCAATCTGGCCGTAGCCGCGCCCGAGATCGAAAAAGCGCTCGGCATCGGCCCGGCGCAGATGGGGCTCATCCTGAGCGGCTTTTTCTGGACCTACGCCCTCATGCAGATTCCGTTCGGATGGTTCGTCGATCGCGTCGGCGCGCGTATCGCCCTGCCGCTCGCCGTAGGCTGGTGGTCGCTTTTCACGGCGGCCACGGCGGGCGTCACGAGTGTCGCCGGCATGTTCGGCTGCCGGCTCTTGCTCGGCATAGGCGAAGCCGGCGCCTATCCGTCGTGCGCAAAGCTCGTGAGCCAATGGTTCCGTCCCAGCGAACGCGCGCTCGCAACGAGCATCTTCGATAGCGGCTCGCGCGTCGGCTCGGCGCTCTCGATTCCCGTCGTCGCGCTCATCATCGGCACGCTCGGCTGGAAAGCGGCCTTCGTCATCACGGGCGCGCTCGGCGCCGTCTGGATCGTCGGCTGGTTCATCATCTACCGCAGCCCCGCGCATGGCGACATGACGGGCGAACGCGACGTGGTGCCGCCCTCCGCCCAGGCCGACGACGGCATCACCTGGAGCTCGCTTTTCCGGCACCGCACGCTCTGGGGCATGATGCTCGGCTTCTTCTGCCTGAACTTCGTCATCTACTTCTTCATCACCTGGTTTCCGAGCTATCTCGTGCAAACGCGCGGCTTCTCGCTCAAGTCGCTCGGCACGCTCGGCATGATTCCCGCGCTGATGGCGATTCCCGGCGGCTGGATCGGCGGGCTCGTGTCCGACGCACTGTATCGGCGCGGCTGGAGCCTCACGGCTGCCCGCAAGACCTGCATGGTCGGCGGCATGCTGATGTCGTCGGTGATCACGCTTTCGACGCTCACCTCGAACGTCTACCTCATGCTCGCGTTCTTCGGCATCGCCTACGGCAGCCTCGCGTTCGCGGCGGCGAGCATCTGGTCGTTGCCCGCCGACGTCGCGCCAACGCCACGCCACGTGGCCTCGATCGGCGGCATCCAGAACTTTGCGTCGAACCTCGCAGGCATCGTCATCACGACGTTCACCGGCGCGATGGTCGCGATGACCAAGGGCTCGTTCACGATTCCGCTCGTCGTGGCCGGCGGATTTTGCGTGCTCGGCGCGTTCAGCTATCTCTTCATCGTGGGCAGGATCGAACCGCTTCCCATCGAGCCCAACCGGGACCGCGCAGCGGCGGCCGCGCGCTCGCCGGTGTGAGCACATTCGCTGCCTGTTTCAGCGCTTTCAGATTCAGATTCGAGAGGCACACTCATGTCCATCGCCCCAGCCGCCGCGCATGCGGTCATCCGCCTGCACCCGAACGACGACGTCGTCATCGCCACGCGCCAGCTCATACCGGGCACGCGCCTCGAGGCGGAGGACCTCGTCGTTGCCGGGCTCGTGCCTCCCGGCCATAAAGTCGCGACCCGCGCCATCGCGCAGGGAGAGCCCGTCAAACGCTACAACCAGATCATCGGCGTGGCGCGCGAGCCGATCGCCCGCGGACAGCACGTTCACGTGCACAACCTGGGCATGGCCGAGTTCGCCCGCGAGCACGCGTTCGGGGCGGACGTCCATCCCACGCGCCACGTGTCCGACCCGGCGCAGTTCATGGGCATCAGGCGGGCCGACGGGCGCGTGGCCACACGCAATTTCGTGGGCATCCTGACGAGCGTCAATTGCTCCGCTACCGTTGCGCGCGCCATCGCCGATCACTTCCGACGAGACGTCCATCCCGAGGCGCTGGCGGAGTTCCCGAACGTCGACGGCGTGGTGGCGCTCACGCACGGCCTGGGCTGCGGCATCGACTCGCAAGGCGAAGGGATCGCCATCCTGCGGCGTACGCTCGCCGGCTATGCCGTTCACCCGAACTTCGCCTCGGTGCTCTTCGTCGGACTCGGCTGCGAGACGAACCAGATCGGCAGTGTGCTCGAAGCGGGCGGGCTGCGGGAAGACCCGGCTCGCCTGCGCGCATTCACGATCCAGGAGAGCGGCGGCACGCGCAAGACGGTCGAGCGCGGCATCGCGATGGTGCGCGAGCTGCTGGCCGATGCCAACCGCGTCACGCGCGAGCCCGTGCCGGCCTCGCACCTGAGCGTCGGGCTCCAATGCGGCGGTTCTGACGGCTATTCGGGCATTTCGGCGAACCCGGCGCTCGGCGCGGCCGTCGACCGGCTCGTCGCGCACGGCGGCACCGCCATTCTGTCCGAGACACCGGAGATCTACGGCGCCGAACATCTGCTCACTCGCCGCGCGGTGAGCCGCGAAGTTGGCGAGAAACTGCTTGCGCGGATCGCCTGGTGGCAGGACTACTGCGCGCGCAATCATGCGGCGCTCGACAACAACCCTTCGGCCGGCAACAAGGCCGGCGGCCTCACCACCATCCTCGAAAAGTCGCTCGGTGCCGTGGCCAAGGGCGGTACGACGAACCTCGTGCAGGTGTACGAGTATGCCGAACCCATCGACGCAAGGGGGTTCGTGTTCATGGATTCGCCCGGCTACGATCCCGTTTCGGCCACAGGCCAGGTGGCGTCGGGCGCAAACCTGATCTGCTTCACGACAGGCCGTGGCTCCGCCTACGGATGCGCCCCCGCGCCGTCGCTGAAGCTCGCGACGAACAGCGCACTCTGGGAGCGGCAGGAGGGCGACATGGACATCAACTGCGGCGGTGTGATCGACGGGACTGCGTCGATCGACGCGCTCGGCGAAGCAATCTTCCGCATGATGCTCGATTGCGCGTCGGGCGTGCGCTCGAAAAGCGAGTTGCTCGGCTATGGGCAAAACGAATTCGTCCCCTGGCAGGTTGGCGTCATCGCCTGACGCGCGTTCGCATCCCCATTCGAAAAGGAACCGCCGATCATGAAAATGACGTTTCGCTGGTACGGCGACACCGATCCCGTGCCGCTCGCCTACATCAGGCAGATACCGGGCATGCAGGGCATCGTGTCCGCAATCTACGACGTACCCGTCGGCGAAGTCTGGCCGATCGAGAAGATTCGCGCGCTCAAGGAAAAGATCGAGGCGCACGGCCTCGCGCTCGAAGTGATCGAGAGCGTGCCCGTGCACGAGGACGTCAAGCTCGGCAAGCCGAGCCGCGACCGGTTCATCGCGAACTATGCCGAGACGCTCGCGAACCTCGGCGCCTGCGGCGTGAAAGTGGTTTGCTACAACTTCATGCCCGTGTTCGACTGGACACGCACCTCGCTGGAAATGAAACTGCCCGACGGTTCCTCGACGCTCGCATTCGACGCGAAAGCGGTGGACGCGCTCGATATCGACAACGGCATCGCCCTGCCCGGCTGGGACACGAGCTACCGACCCGAAGCGCTCAAGGCGCTGCTCGCCGAGTACGCCACCCTCGACGAGGAAGGCTTGTGGTCCAATCTCGCTTACTTCCTGCGCGCCATCGTGCCCGCGGCCAAGGAAGCCGGAATCCGGATGGCCATTCATCCCGACGATCCGCCGCGCCCCATTTTCGGGTTGCCCCGCATCGTCAAGAATCGCGACGATCTCGCGCGGCTGCTTGCCATCGTCGACGATCCGGCAAACGGGCTCACCCTCTGTTCCGGCTCGCTCGGCGCCGACGAACGCAACGACATCGCCGCACTCGTGCGCGAGTTCGGCGGCCGCGGCCGGATCCATTTCGCGCATCTGCGCAACGTCAAGACGACGCCGGACGGCGACTTCCACGAGACGGCGCATCGCTCGGCCGACGGCTCGCTCGACATGGCCGAAATCCTGAAAGCGTATTTCGAAATCGGCTTCGACGGTTATGCCCGGCCCGACCATGGACGAATGATCTGGGGAGAAACCGGTCGCCCGGGCTACGGCCTCTATGATCGCGCGCTCGGCGCCGTTTATCTCAACGGAATCTGGGAAGGACTGCACAAAACCGGAACGTGACGGTGGGTAGGTAGGTGGGTAGGTAGGAACGACCGGCTGGCACTGTCTGCTATCATACCTGTACAGATATACAGGTTCTTCTCCCGTGCAGCCCGATGCCCGTTCCTTCTACTATCTGCTGAATTTCGAGCGCGCGCTCGCATGGCTCTCGGCGCGCTACGCGGATCTGCTGGCCGCCGAGGAGCGGGATTTCATCGCCGGATTCGCCGCGCTGCCGCTGCCCTCGCGCGCGTTGCTCGTGCGCATGCTGATGCGCAAGGGCAACCTCTTTCGCGCAAGCCGGCTCGTCTATCCCGAGATCGGCAGCAGCCTGGACGCCGCCGCGCCGCTCGTCGGCCTCGGCTGGCTCGAGCGCGACCCCACCGTCGACGCAGACGAACTGGGCGCGTTGCTCACCCGCACGGAACTGCTCTCGCTGGTGGGCAACGCCCAGGCACAGCGAACCAGCCGCAAGACGGCGCTCGTTGATGCGGTGCGCGCCGCCTTTCCCGAAGCGGCGCAGCCGTACAGCGCCTGGGGCGCGCCCGATATCGCGCTGAGCGTCACGATCGCCGCGCTCTGCGAACGGCTGCGGCTGCTCTTTTTCGGCAATCTGCATCAAACGTGGTCCGAGTTCGTGCTGGCGGATCTGGGCGTCTATCAGTACGAGGCCGTTTCGTTCGAGCCGTCTGCGCGCGCGTTCCAGCAACGCGCCGACGTCGACGCTTACCTCGCGCTCGCGGCGTGCCGCGACGCCCTCGAACTGCTGGCCGCGCAGGATCCGCATCGCGAGCCCGAAGCCGCAGCGGCGCTCTTCGTGGAGGTGATGTCGATCGAGATCGCCGGCGACTGGCTCGAGATGCGCCGCGCGAAGCTGCTGTACCGGCTCGGCTATCGCGCCGAACAAATCGGAGCGTGGAGTCTCGCGCTCGACGCCTATGCAGCCAGCCGGTGGCCCGATGCGCGGTATCGGCGCGCCCGGGTGCTCGAGCGTCGCGGCTGCTTCAGCGAAGCGTTCGACATGGCGAGCCGCGCTGCGTGTGCGCCCGAGAGCGAAGCGGAACAGCAGCGGCTTGCGCGCATGCTCCCGCGGCTGAGGCGCCGACTGGGCCTGCCGGTGCAGCGCCCGGCCGCCGCGCCGCGCATCGAACGAAGTACGCTCGTGCTCGATCGGCCCGAGGACGCGGCATCGGTCGAAGAGGTCGTGCGCAATCACCTGCATGTGCCCGACGCCCCCACTTTCTACGTCGAAAACGCGCTCATCAATTCCCTCTTTGGCCTGCTTTGCTGGGAAGCCGTCTTCGCGCCGCTGCCGGGCGCCTTTTTTCACCCGTTTCAGCGCGGCCCCGCCGACTTGCACGCGCCCGATTTCCGCACACGCCGCGCCGAGCGCTTCGCGCAGTGCTTCTCGCAGTTGGAGAGCGGTGCCTATCGCACAACGATCACACGGCACATGCAAACGAAAGCGGGTATCCAGTCCCCGTTCGTGTTTTGGGGCGTGCTTACACCGGAATTGGTTTCGCTTGCGCTCGACTGCCTGCCGGCCGAGCATCTGAAGCACTGCTTCGCCCGCCTCTCCGACGATATCCGTGCCAACCGTTCGGGCCTGCCCGATCTGATCCGCTTCTGGCCGGCCGAAAAGCGCTACGAGCTGATCGAAGTAAAAGGCCCCGGTGATCGTCTGCAGGACAATCAAATCCGTTGGCTCGCCTATTGCGCACGCGTGGGCATACCCGTGAGCGTGGTCGACGTACGTTGGCGCGAAGCAGCCGCGGCCGCTGAAGCCGCTGAAGCCGCCGAAGCCGCCACTGCAATCGAGCCGGCGCCAGCGGGCGGAGCCGCGGCATGAGCTATGTCGTCGCCGTGCGAACGCTTTGCGAGTTCACGGCCAAATGCGGCGATCTCGACCTGCGCTTCACGCCTGCCCCGACCGCGCTCGAGGGCATGGCCGGACACGCCAAGGCGGCGGCGAGACGAGGCAGCGAGTACGAGGCCGAGATCGCGTTGTCGGGCGAATACGGCGTGCTGACCGTCCGGGGCCGGGCCGATGGGTACGACGCGCGCGAGAACCGGCTCGACGAAGTGAAGACCTACCGCGGCGAGCTCGACGCGATGCCGGCAAACCACCGGGCGCTGCACTGGGCTCAGGCGCGCATCTACGGGCACTTGCTCTGCCACATGCGCGGCCTTGTCTCGATTTCGATCGCCCTCGTCTACTTCGATATCGCCAGCGAACGCGAAACCGTGCTCAGCGAAGCGTGGGAGGCAACGGCGCTCGAAGCGTTTTTCAAGCAGCAGTGCGAACGGTTCGTCGAATGGGCCGAACAAGAGGATGCGCACCGGCACGCACGCGACGCGGCGCTGCGCGCCCTCGCATTCCCGTTTCCCCGGTTCCGCAGCGGCCAGCGCGAGTTGGCCGTCTCCGTCTACCGCACCGCTCGCGATGCGGGCGTACTCATGGCGCAGGCACCGACGGGCATCGGCAAGACACTTGCGACCCTCTTTCCGGCGCTCAAAGCCTGCGGCGAGGGGCACATCGAGCGCATCTTCTTCCTGACGGCGAAAACGTCCGGTCGAGCGCTCGCGCTCGACGCCGTCGACGCGCTTCATGCAAGCACCCCCGCGTTGCCACTGCGCACACTCGAGCTCGTCGCGCGCGACAAGGCCTGCGTACATCCGGACAAGGCCTGCCACGGCGAATCATGTCCGCTCGCTCGCGGTTTTTACGACCGTCTTGCGGCCGCGCGGCGCGACGCGCTCGGCGAGGCACGCCTCGATCGGGCGACGCTTGCCCGCGTGGCGCAGGCTCACGACGTCTGCCCCTACTATCTCGGGCAGGAACTCGCGCGCTGGTGCGACATCGTGGTCGGCGACTACAACTACTACTACGATGGCAGTGCGCTGCTCTACGCCCTGACGCGACTCAACCAATGGCGCGTGGCAGTACTCGTCGACGAGGCCCACAACCTGCTCGAGCGGGGCCGCAGGATGTATACGGCCGCGCTCGAGCAAACTGCCTTGCGTGCGGCGACGAAATCGGCGCCACCGCCCCTGAAAAAGCCCCTGCAACGCGTCGCACGCGCGTGGCGAGCGGCCGTTCGGGAGCAAGCGGCACGCTACGCCGTGCTCGAGGCCGTTCCGCCGCGGTTGGTCGACGCCGCGCAGCGGTTCGCGAGCGCCGTGAGCGATCACCTCGCTCAGCAGCCTGGGGCGATCGAAGCGACACTGCTGGACTTCTTCTTCGATGTGCTGCGGTTCGTCTCGCTCGCCGAACAGTTCGGCGATCACTCGATCGTCGACAGCATCGTCGATGCGCGCGGTGGCAACCGCCATGCGACGCTCAGCATCCGCAACGTGATTCCAGGCGCCTTTCTCGCCACGCGGCACGCTGCCGCGCAGGCGACAGTCCTGTTCTCGGGCACGTTGAGCCCCGCGCCGTTTTACCGCGACACGCTCGGCCTGCCGGACACCACGTGCACCCTCGACGTCGAGGGCCCGTTCAGGCCCGAGCAGCTCAGCGTGCGCGTGGCGGCCCATGTTTCCACGCGCTGGCGCGACCGCGACAAGTCGCTCGCACCGATCGCGGATCTGGTCGCGCAACAGTACGCCGGGCGCCCCGGCAACTATCTGGCGTTTCTGAGCAGCTTCGACTATCTCGAGCGCGTGGCCGCGCTAATCCGCGAGCGGCATCCGGCGCTGCCGCTGTGGACGCAGGCACCGCGCATGGACGAAGCGCAACGCGACGCGTTTATCGCCCGATTTCGCGAAGGCGGGCGCGGCGTAGGCCTCGCCGTACTCGGCGGCGCCTTCTCCGAAGGGGTCGATCTCGTCGGCGAGCGCTTGATCGGTGCGTTCATCGCCACGCTCGGGATGCCGCAGGTCAACGAGATCAACGAACAGATGCGCCGCGCGATGGACGCCCGCTTCGGCAACGGCTACGACTACACCTACCTGTTCCCGGGACTGCAGAAAGTCGTGCAGGCGGCGGGACGCGTCGTGCGAACCGAAAGCGACACCGGTGTGCTGCATCTGATCGACGACCGCTACCTGCGCGCCGACGTACGCCGTCTCTTGCCGCGCTGGTGGGCGTTTGCTTGATACGCGTCCGGCACGCCCGCATTGCACCGCCGTGCCCGAACGTCAGGAGACCGAGACGCCGAGCAGTCTTCCCACGCCGAATGTGAACGCGGCGGCGACGAGCCCGATCGCAACCTGACGCAGCGCGGAGAACGCCGCACCGCGCCCGTTGAACAGCGACGTGAACACGCCGATAGCCGCAAGCGCTGCCGCGCTGAACGCCGTGCACTGCGCAATGGCATTGACGCCGTGCGCCCAGACGAAGGGCAGCGCAGGAAAGATTGCGCCGACGGAAAAAAGCCCGAACGAAACAGCCGCGGCGGACCAGGGGTTGCCGCCGAGTTCGGCCGGGTCGAGGCCCAGTTCCTCGCGCGTAAGCGTATCGAGGGCCTTGTCCTTGTCGCGCATGAGTTGCGAAGCGACGCGGTGCGCACTCGCACGGTCGAGGCCTTTCGCGCGGTAGATCAAATAGAGTTCCCGTTGCTCCGATGCGGGGGCCATCGTCAGTTCGTCCGCTTCCTTGGCGATCTGCGTGCGCGCAAGTTCGCGCGCGTTCGTCACGGACAGCCATTCGCCGAGCGCCATCGACGACGCACCCGCTATCAGCCCGGCAAAGCCCGTGAGCAGGATGGACGGGTTCGCCGCGCCGGCCCCGGCCACGCCCATGATCAGGCAGAAGTTCGAGACGAGACCGTCGTTGGCGCCGAGCACCGCCGCGCGCAGGTCGTTGCCCGACGACACGCCCCGGTGCCACGATTCCGCTGCCGCGATGCGCGCACCCTGCGTCATGCCCGGCGACTCGGTATGCGCGAGCTCCTGCACGATGCCGGCGTGATAGCGTTCTTCGGCGGAAAGGCCCCCTGCGTCGGGCTGGCCCGCATACTTGTTGCGATCGGCATACTCGGCGGCGGCGAGCGCGGGCAGCACGAAACGCGGGCCGAACAGGCGCACGAGCCCTTGCATGAGAACGGTCTTGATCGCTGGGCCAGGATGGGGCCGCGCGGCACCACACGCTTCGAGCTTGCTCGCCCACACGCGTGCATGCTCGCGTTCCGACTTCGCCAGTTCCCGGAAAACGTCCTTGCGCACGGAATCGCGCTCGACACGAGCGAGCGTGTCGTAGAGCGCCGCACTGTGCAGTTCGTCCGTCAGGTTAGCCCGATACCGCTTGATTTCCTGCTTCGAAGCCATCTCGCCGCCTTTGCGCGTGCCGCCACGACGTCGATGGTATATCGAATCGGCTGCGGACCGGCGGCCACGCCGCCGCCGGCGAATCAACGGCTGAGCGTCTCCGTCGCCAGCATAGGTTCGGGCTGGACGGTCGCGCCACCCGACGAGCTTCGGCACTCGTGTCCGCGAGCAAGATGACGCGGTGCCGCCCAGTGTGCGAGCGTGTCGACGAGATACTTCGCGCGTGGCCACGGCCCGAAGCCCGATGCCGGGTTGACGTGTCCCGCCTCGCCCAGATTGAGGAAAGCGGCCCCCCACGATTCCGCGAGGGCGCGCGCCCCGGCCGCCGGCAACCAGGGATCCGTTTCGCTGCCGACGACGATGGAGGCAATGGGCAACCGTTCGCGCCACAGCGCGAGCCCGACGCCGAAACGCACCGGGCTCGCGGGTGCCACCAAGAGCGCGCCCGCCACATTGCGCAGGCCATGCCCGAGCGCATGAGCGGCAACGAGGCAGCCGAAGCTGTGCGCAGCAATCACGAACGGCCCGCGCTCATGCTCGAGCCGCCGTTCGAGGGCCTCGCGCCAGCGCTCGAGATCGGGCTCGTCCCACATCGCCTGTTCGATGCGAATCGAATACGCGAACTGACGTTCCAGCCATGTCTGCCAGTGCGCCGGCCCGCTGCCGTGCAGTCCGGGAACCGTGACCAGCCTGGGTGGCCAATCGCATCTGTTTGCACGGATCGACATTTCGTTCTCCTAACCTTGCCGGAAAGCACTGCGTCATCGCGTCGTCTGACTCGAAGGCGACGCCGCACGTGCGGCCGTGCGGCGTTTTCGACGATTCTGAGCCGCGCGGAACGTGGCGCAAACGAATTTATCGCGCTATCGATCGCATGAAATGTTCTTTTGGGCGGCGCGGCACGAAGAGAATCATGCGTGCCAGTCGAGATACAGGCGCAGCCGCGCCACGCCGGCGTCGATGCGGGCACCGTCGCAGGCATGACACCAGCATGAGTGCATTCACGCCCGCACTCGTCACGGCCACGTGATCGACTTCTGTCCGGCCGTACTCCTCGGACGGACGGGGCATGGCTTACCGTCCTTCCGGGGCCGCTGCCCGCTTGATTTGGCTGCGGCCGCCCTCAAATGGGCGGACATAGGGCTGGCGCAACGGACGGGCGTCCGACTGCCGCGCCCGCCAACACGTGACCGCGGTAAAACCGCTGACGAAATGAATTCGACCGAGCGCGCATCGCGCGCGAACCTTGACACGCAAGCCATCGGCCCGTTGCTCGCGCTCGCCGGCCGGCAAGGCTACCTCTTGCGCGACGACATCGTCGACGCGCTGCCGCCCGACGTCTGCTCGCCGGAAACACTGGACGCGATGCTGGCGACGCTCACACAAGCCGGTATCGAGGTGCTCGACGAGCGGCCGGACAGAGAAGCGTCGGCACACACGTCGCAGTCCCTCGTCGAGCGCGAGGCGCTAGAGGAAGCGGGCGTGGCGCTCGCGGAAATTGCCGGCAGCGGCGGCGCCTCGCTCGATACGCTCGCAGTCTTCACGCGCCGCATGCAAGCGGTGCCGCTGCTCACGCATCAGGAGGAGATCGCGCTCGCGCAGGAAATCGAGGCGGGACGTGCTGCCTTGAACCGTCTTGCCGCCCCCCCGCAAGGGACGGAAGCAGCCTTGGCGTCCGATGCGCGGCATGCCGAGCGGCGTATCGAGCGGGCAACATCGAAGATGGTGGAGGCGAACCTGCGGCTCGTGCTATCGATCGCCAAGCGGTATCAAAACCGCGGGCTCGATCTGGCGGACCTCGTGCAGGAAGGAACGATCGGGCTCATGCGCGCCGTAGAGAAATTCGAGTACCGGCGAGGCTTCAAGTTCTCGACCTACGCCACCTGGTGGATTCGTCAAGCCGTGGCGCGCGCCGTGGCGGACCGCGGCCGAACCATCCGCATTCCGGTTCACGTGAACGACGAACTGGCACGCGTGCGGCGTACGCGCGAGCGGATGCGGCGGGCGGCGGGGCACCGGCCCGCGCTCGACGAACTCGCCGCCGAATGCGGCTTGTCGCAGCAGCGGGTCCGCGCGTTGCTGGATTTGCCGAGCGAGCCCGCGTCGCTCAATGCACCGTTGCCCGACGGCGAAGCCGAGTTCGGCGATCTCATCGAGGATCCGGCCGGCCCCTCGCCGCTCGACACGGTCGTCGAGCGACGCATGCGCGAGTGCATGGCGGCGCTTTTGGCGAACGCCGCCCCGGCGGATGCCGATGTGCTGCGGCGGCGTTTCGGCCTTAGTGATCAGGCGCCGCGCACGTACGAGCAGATCTCGCACGACACGGGATTTTCACGCGAGCATGTCCGCCGCATCGAACGGCGCGCACTGAAAGCGCTGCGCGAATCGGCCGACGCACTCGCCGCGCACAGCTTTCTCGACGTGGACGCCTGAGCGCTCGCGGTTTCGACGCCGCGCGGCGCGTCCGCCGCGGGCAAACTACGCGGCGAGGTGCCGCGCGGGCGCCGCCGGCACGGCACCCGCTTCGCCGTCGTGAAGATGAAACACGCTGACGGCCGAGTCGAGCGACTCGGTCTGCTGCCGCAGGCCGACCGACGCGGCGGCCGATTGCTCGACGAGCGCCGCGTTGCGCTGGGTAAGCTCAGCCACCTGGCTCACGGCCTCGTTGATCTGCGCGATCTGTGCGCTCTGATTGCGGCTGGCTGTCGCGATCTCACGCAAGGTTTCGGTGAGCCGCGTAATGAACTGCTCGACCGTGCCCATCGTCTCGCCCGCCCGGCTAGCCGCCTGCGCGGCCGTGCCGACGGTATCGAGAGAACTGTCGACCAGCCCCTTGATTTCCTTGGCCGCCTGAGCGGCGCGCTGCGCGAGGCTGCGCACCTCGGTCGCCACGACGGAGAAGCCGCGCCCGTACTGCCCGGCCCGCGCCGCCTCCACCGAGGCGTTCAGCGCGATGATGTTGGTCTGGAACGCGATGCCGTCGATGAGCGACGTGATTTCGGCGATCCTGTGCGCATGATCGCGCACCTGCGCCATCACATCGACCGTGCGTTGGACTTCGCGCGCGGCCGCCTCCGCCGATTCGGCGGTTTCGTGCCCCGTCGCATTGGCGCGCTCGGCACCCGCCGCGTTGCGCTGCGCGGTTTCGGTGATTTCGGCCAGGCTCGCCGTGGTCTGCTCGATGGCGCTTGCCTGCTCGTCGGTGCGATTGGCCAGATCGGCCGTACCGTTTGCAAACTCCTGCGCCGCATTCTGAATCACGTCGATCGACAGCTTCGCGTCGATGAGGATGCCGACGAGCTTCGCGTTCATCTGATTGAGCATTCGCCCGAGCTTGCGAACCTGGGCATCGCCGCGTTCGGCGAACCGCTCCTCGATATGTCCGCACAGCACGCCGAGCGCTGTCGCGTTGAGCGCCTTCAACGGCGCGAGGACTTCGCGTGTGAGATAGATGCCGGCCGCGAGCGCGGACAATGCGCCAAGCACGCCGAAGAGCCACACCTGTGCATCGCGTGCGAGGCCGGGAATGAGCGTGTAGCGCATCCCGAGCGCCTGCGCCGCAAACATCGCGATCAGAAAAACCATGACGGCCCACAAACGCAAATCGACGGGCAGCCGCAGCACGCGCTCGACGGCGGCCCCGGCGCCGGTACGCAACACTTCGCCGCCGGCGAGCCGCACGGCCGAGCCACGCGGGCCGTTCAGCACGGCGTAGAGCGCGTCGGCTTCGGCGATCAGTTCCGGCGCAGGACGGGTGCACACGGACATGTAGCCGACCTTGACGCCGTCCTCGAACACGGGTGTGACGTTCGCCACGACGCGATAGAACTGCCCGTTCTTGCGGCGGTTCTTCAGGACGCCGGTCCAGGGTTGATCGCACGCGATCGTCTCCCACAGATCGCGGAATATCTCCCGCGGCGTATCCGGATGGCGCACGAGGCTTTGCGGCCGCCCGATTGCCTCTTCGCGCGTGTAGCCGCTCGTTCTCAGGAAAGTTTCGTTGGCGTAGACGATACGCCCTTGGACATCGGTGCGCGTAATGACGACATCGTGCTCGGAGAGCACGAGTTCTTCGTCCGCGCGCGTCGGGAGGATCTGCTCTTGCATTCTCAGGTCGGCTCGGTAGCGGTGTTCACATGACGGACATTGTCGTAACCGGCACCTTCCCTGTCCGTGAAAAGAGGTGCCTTGTTGCGTGAGAGCGTCCGGGCAGCACCGGGGCGCGCGAGCCAGTAGCCCTGCGCGCGATCGCAGCCGATCTCGCGCAAGAACCTCAGTTGCGCGGGCTGCTCGACACCCTGCGCGACGACAGGCAGACCCAGCGTTTTCGCCATGGCGACCATCGCCTTGACGATCGCTGCCTGCTTGCCTTCTATATCGATTCTGCCGAGAAACGAACGGTCGATCTTCAACGTGTCTACCGGCAGCGCGTGCAGATACTCGAATGCCGAATAGCCGGTACCGAAGTCGTCCACGGCGAGGCTCACGCCGCGCCGCGAGAGGTCGTTAAGAACGGCTTTCGTTTGCTCGCGCCCGGTCATCGTGGCGGTCTGCACGAGTTCGAGCTGCAGGCGTGCGGGCGGCAGCCCGGCTTCGGCGAGCACGTCGGCAAGCAGGTGCAAAAAACCCTCGTCGCGGCATTGCACGCCGGACAGGTTCACCGCGATGCGGCCGAAGTCGAAGCCCTCGTCGAGCCAGGTCCGTGCCTGACGGCAAGCTTCGTTGAGCACCCAGGCTCCGATGGGGACGATCAGGCCGCACTCCTCGGCCAGCGGAACGAATTGCGCGGGCAACAGCATGCCGCGCTGCGGATGGTTCCAGCGGATCAGCGCTTCCACGCCGACGATCGCACCGCTCGCCAGATCGTACTGCGGCTGATAGTGCAGGCAGAACTGTCCGGCGGCGAGCGCGTCATGCAAAGCCGCTTCGAGCGTCATGCGCTCGAGCGCTGCCGCATGCATCTGCCCGCTGAAGAATCGGAAGCCATTCTTGCCCGCGTCCTTCGCGTCGTACATGGCACGGTCCGCTTGCATCAGCAGTTGTCGCGTCGTGCCCCCGTCATCCGGAAAAAGGCTGATGCCGATACTGGGCGTGACGAACACGTTCGTCCCCGCCGCGCGAATCGGCTGACCGACGGCAGACAGCACCGTCTGCGCGATCTGGCCGGCATCGCGCACGCTATCGATATCCTCCACGACGATCGTGAATTCGTCGCCTCCGAGCCGCGCCACGGTGTCGGTCGCACGCACCGCGCGCTTCAGACGCTGCGCGACGACCTTCAGCGTTTCGTCGCCCACGGCATGCCCCAGCGTATCGTTGATGAGCTTGAACCGGTCCAGGTCCACGAACATGACGGCCACGCGCCGTAGCGAGCGGCGCGCACGCGCGAGTGCCTGTTCGAGCCGCTCGTTGAAAAGCGTGCGGTTGGGCAGGTCGGTCAGCACATCGTGCGTGGCGAGATAGCTGAGCCGTTCTTCGGCAACCCTGCGCTTCGTGATGTCGGAGAAGATGGCGGCAAAATGCGAAGGCTGCCCCTGCGCATCGCTGATCGAGGACACCGAGAGATGCGCGAGAAACAGTTCGCCGTCCTTGCGGCGATTCCATATCTCGCCCTGCCAATAGCCGCACTCCGCGAGCGCCGCCCAGAAAGCGCGATGAAATGCCGCCGATTCCCGGCCCGACGACAACAGACGCGCGTCCCGGCCAACGACTTCCGCCTGCTCGTAGCCCGTCAGCTCGACGAAGGCCGGGTTCACGCGCTCGATCGTCCCGTCGAGGCCCGTGATCATCACGCCGTCGCGCGTCGATTCGAACACGCGGTCCGCAAGCCTCAGGTGTCGCTGCGACGCGAGGAGCGCCCCGTCGCGCTCGCGCAGCGCGGCCTGCAGTTCGTGGATGAACTCCGATTCGACGTTGTTGAGGATGTCGGAAAGGCTCAGCAGCCCCACGAGCGCTCCCTTGTCGTCGAGCACACCGACATGCCGCATCTGGTGCTCGATCAGAAACTGCCGCGCCGTATAGAGCGTCTGCGATTGCCGCAACGAACGCAACATGCGCGTCGCATACGGCGCGATTGCGCCGGCAGCGTCACCCTGCGCATCGCCCGCGGCGAGCACGCGCACGACGTCGCGTTCGGTGAGAATGCCGTAGTCGTCGGTGCCGTAGCGAACGACGACCGCGCTCGCCCGGCACTCGCGCATCCGGTGCGCAACCGCGGCGAGCGGCGTCATCGCATCGACGACGAGCGGCGCCGGTGGACACGCCGATTCGATCGAGCGCATTTGCAGGTAGAACTCGGTTCCCTGGCTCATGACGAGATCGGTCTCGCTCAGCACGCCGAGCGGCTGCCCCGCGTCACCGACAACAAGGCCATGGCGGATTCCCTTGTCGCGAAACGCGCTCGCCGCGTCGCACAAGCGCGTGCGCGCGGCGAGCGAGAGCACCGGGCGGCTCATCACGGCGTCGATCCGCTGGGCACCGAGCGCGGGATATTCGGCGAGCGCCAGCGCGTCGCGCTCGGTCCAGATGCCGACCGCAACCGCGTCGTGCATGACGATGATCGAACTGCAGGAGGCGGCGGCCATTCTTCGAGCCGCGTCGACCACCGCCGTATGCGCTTCGCACGTCAGAATCCGCTCCGATACCAGTTCCCCGATTTCGATATCCAACGTGTTACGGCTGTTCGGCATAGGTCGGCGTGAGCGAGGCTCACAGCTACTTTTCTGATCTCCGTAACATATCGGACAACCCCGTATGCGGGTCTTGATCCATGTCAAGGGAAGCATTGCCGCAGCGCGCGGGCGCGCATTGGCGCCGGGCATCGTCTTGCCGGCCCGGGCACGAGCGTTCGCCGCTCCAGGGCTTGCCTGCTTGATCCGCGTCAAGCCGCCTCGCAGCCGACGCAAGACAATGAAGACTCAGTCTCACACCCCGATTCGGGCATCTTCTCTTTCGACAGGTATAGCGAATGAAACTCCCGCTGGAGATCTCCTTTCAAGGCATGGCGCACTCCGAAGCGCTCGAAGCATCGGTGCAACGTCATGCGGCCAAGCTCGAACGTTTTTGCGCCGACATCGTCCGCTGCCGCGTGAGCCTCGTGCTCGACGAAAAGCACAAGCAGCAAGGCAAGCCGTTTACGGTCGCCATCGATGTGACCGTGCCCGGGCAGGAACTCGTCGCGAATCGCAACGCGCATGAAGACCTTTACGTCGCGCTCGGCGACGCGTTCAAGGACATGACGCGCATGCTCGAAGACGCCGCGAGCAAGCGGCGCGATCTGCGGCGCGCCTGACGCGAACGCCCGCATCCTGTCGAGGCACGCATCTCGAGCGCCGTCGCGGGACGCGTCCCACGCCCTTGATCTGCCTCAATGCGGCACCGCACGCACTGCGGATACTGGCAAGGTTTGCAACCGCACTCGGATAAGGAGTATCTGATGGCAAAGTTCATGAAAGCCGCAGTCGTGCACGCCTTCGGCGAGCCGCTTCGTATCGAGGAAGTCCCCGTACCGACGCCGGGACCGGGCCAGATCCTCGTCAACATCAAGGCATCGGGCGTATGCCACACCGACCTCCACGCCGCCGACGGCGACTGGCCGGTAAAGCCAACGCTGCCGTTCATCCCCGGCCATGAAGGTGTCGGCATCGTTGCCGCCGTCGGCGCGGGCGTAAACCACGTGAAGGAAGGCGACCGCGTCGGGGTACCCTGGCTCTATACGGCCTGCGGACACTGCGAATACTGCCAGACGGGCTGGGAAACGCTCTGCCACGATCAGCAGAACACTGGCTATTCGGTCAATGGCAGCTACGCCGAATATGTCGTCGCCGATCCGAACTACATCGGCCACCTGCCTGACAATGTGGAATTCGACGAAATCGCGCCGATCCTGTGCGCCGGCGTCACGGTCTACAAGGGCATCCGCATGACCGATACGCGCCCCGGCCAGTGGATCGCCATTTCCGGCGTCGGCGGGCTCGGACACGTTGCCGTCCAGTATGCCGTGGCCATGGGCCTGCACGTGGCCGCGATCGACGTCTCGCCCGAAAAGCTCGCGCTCGCGCGCAAACTCGGTGCGCAGCTCGCCATCGACGCATCGAAGACCGATCCGGCAGCCGTGATTCAGAAGGAAATCGGCGGCGCACACGGCGTGCTCGTCACGGCCGTATCGCGCAGCGCCTTCGCGCAGGCACTCGGCATGGTCCGCCGCGGCGGTACCGTTTCGCTCAACGGCCTGCCCCCGGGTGACTTCCCGCTGCCGATCTTCTCGACGGTGCTCAACGGCATCACAGTGCGCGGCTCGATCGTCGGCACGCGCCGCGATCTGCAGGAGTCGCTCGACTTCGCCGCAGAGGGCAAGGTGCGCGCGCACATCCACCGCGACAAGCTCGAAAACATCAACGAGATCTTTGCTGCATTGAAGGCCGGCAAGGTCGACGGCCGGATCGTGCTGACTGGCCACTGAGCCGGACTCCGCGACGGCGCGCTCGTTCAGCGCGCCGTCGGCCGCTCCTCCCGCTTTTCCCGTTCCCGCTCCTCCCGCTCCCTCTCCCAAGCCTGCGAAACAGCCCGCCCCCTGGCGTGATCGTCGACCACGAGCACCAGCCGGTGGTCATGGTCGCTGTACATCACTTCGAGGTTCACGCCGGCATCGGCCATGCGTCGCGCGATCGCGCCGAGCTGGCCGGGAAGCGCCTGATCGAGACGTTGGACGAGCACGTCGCGCACCGCCCGCACGACAATGCCGGCGTCCTCGAGCACGCGCCTCGCAGCCTCGCCGTGCTCGAACAGAAAGTGCGCGACGGCACGGCCGTCGACGGCCCAAACGCCGCCGCCTTCCACGCTGAGTCCAGCGGCGCCCAGTACTTCGCCCATGCGGGCCAGCGCGCCCGGTTCGTGATCGAGTTCGATCGACAAGTCTTGCATCGTCTGCTCCGGTTCGGATTGGAGCTGCAAGACTAGCGGCGAAAGGCCGCGCGATGCTTCACGCTGCCGCGAACTGTCGATGCACGACTCAGCCCGGTTTGCCGTCGATACGCGGCGACATCAGGAACGGTCCGTACCTGAAGAGATAGACGACGAGCGCCGCGCACCACGCAGCGCCGGCGGCATCGATCCAAAGCGCGGTTGCCGCCGGCACTGCAAGCGGTCCGACGACGCGCAGCAGCGCGGCCGCGATCATGAGCCAGTAGCTCGTCACCTCGACGCGCCCCGCAACGAGCATGCGCCCGGTGTGGCCAAGTGCCGTACGCGTGATCATCGCAATGATCGCGCCCCCCATCGCGCCGACAGTCAACGCGTGGATCGCGAGCGAATGCGCCACGAAACCCAGCGACGAACATGCCAGCATGGCGAATCCGACCGGAATCCAGAAGCACGCCGCATGCAGTATCCAGAGGATCGGCCTGGCACCGACGCGCCACGAGCGCCACCCCGCCATTCGCACGAGATGAACGAGCGCGGCCGCAAGCGCGCAGACGAACACGATCGGTGCGGGTGCGCCTGCCGCATCGAGCACGAGTGCCAGGAGCGGCACCGGATACGCGAGCGCATCGATCCACTTCCAGCGGCGCACGGTGAAGCCGGGAATCGCGTTCATCGTGAACATGGGCACGACGCGGCCCGTGATCACGGCGATGAACATGACGATGAGGCCCGTTGCCGCATAGGCGGAGCGCAGCGCGAGATCGAAGCGCCCCTCCCAGGCCCACCAGTGATAGAGCACGTTCAGGATGCCGAGCAAGCCGAGCGCAATCGGCAGGAACACGTTATGGCGGTTTTTCGCCGAAATGAGCACGCGCGCGAGCACGAACGCCATCAGCGGCAAAAACGCGCAGTCGACGATCGCCGCGAGCCATGCCGGCCCCGTGAAGACGAAGAGCCGCCCGGCCGCCCAGACGAGCCAAAGCCAGCCGAGCGAAGCGCCGTGCGGCGTTTCGCGCGAGGTCCAGGCGCGCACGGCCGTGAGCAGAAACCCCACGACGATCGCGGCAACGAACCCGAAGATCATCTCGTGCACGTGCCAGATCACGCCGTTCATCGTAGCCGTGCGTCCCGCGACGGGGTAGCCGTGCAAGCCGAAGAGCCAAAGCGCCACGGCAATCGCGCCGAATGCGGCGCCCCCGAGGTAAAACGGCCTGAAACCGAGCCGCAATACCGGCAGCCCCCGCACCTGATTCGGCGCGACGCGCGGCGCGGGTTCGTTGATCTTCATCATCTTCTCTTTCCTGTCATGAAACTGCGTCATGCTGACGATCTTAGTGCTGCGTGCACTCCCGGCCCAAGATTCCCTGCCGACAGCGATGGCATGCGCATCCACATTCCTCATGTCGTGATATAAACACGAACAGCGGCGGGAGGTCTGAGCAGGATCAAGGTTTCGAGACATGCGGCAAAATGCGCCGCGTTGGTGCACGTGAAGCATCTATCCTTGAAACACTCCCTAGCGAATCAGGTGGCGGCGCATCGCGGCGGCTCGCGTACTGCTTTTCGCATCGTGCAGTTCGCGCATCGAGTCATGTGCCGGTCGTCACCCCATTCGCATCCGATTGCAGGAGATCACCATGCTCAGCCCGCACGAATTCGCCACGTTGCTACTCGTCGATAGCGACCTGGATCCCACCGATCTCAATCGCGAGGATCTGGCCGCGCTCGTCGAGCGACAACTTGTCGCGCTCGAGCGCCCGGCGTCGGGGCACGCGCAACCCAAGCTCACCGCCGACGGCCAACTCCTTCTCAAAGCCGTCGCGACGACACGGCACTGAAATGCGCCGAGGGCCCTCGCGGCGCCCCGGCCTCTCCGGTCACCTATTTGGGCACCTGTCGCCGCTCGTGACGCGAACCGGTTCCGATGGAATGCTCCGCGGCATGCATCCCTTGCCCTGGCCATAGCAGGCCGCCAATCGTCCTCGCCCACTGCCTCGCCAGAGCGCTATTAGTTTCGCGCCGTTAGTTTCGTGCCGTTATATGGAGCCGAGCGCGGCACACACGGCAGGCCCGTCGCGCGCACGAGAGAACAATCTGTCTATCCGTATCCGCTCGACCCAACCGCCGGTGCCACATTGAGCGAGTACTTGCACGGCAAGCCGCGCGTACGCGATCATCTGGCAGGTTACGGTCGCGCGCGTAACCGATGATCACGCCCGGGCCCGACGATACGGCACCCGGCGCTGAACGGCCCTCCGACACGCTCGTCGCACAAACGGGCGAACGGGCTCGCGTCGTCGAGGTTCGGTTTCGCGCTCGACTTGCTCGAGGAGACGACATGAAGCCCTCGGTCCGCATCGCCTTGCTCTCGGTCGCGGGGGCGGCTGTGGCCGGCTATGGTTCGGCGCTCGCCACGCTGCTCTGGCTGCAAGGCCGCCTCATCTATCCGCTCGAGCGCATCCGCGACGTCCCGCCGAATCCGGCTGCCGACCGGCTCGAACGCGTGACCGTCACGACGCGCGACGGCCTCGCGCTGGCCGTTCGCTACCGGCCGCCGACCGCGCCCGACAAGCCGGCAGTCGTGCTCTTTCACGGCAATGGCGAAGATCTTTCGCAGCGCGCGCACATCGCCCACGACCTGATCGCGGGCGGCTACGGCGTATTGCTCGCCGAATACCGCGGCTATGGCGGCAATCCCGGCAAGCCGCACGAAGCCGGCTTGTACGCCGACGGGCGCGCGGCGCTCGAATTCGTACTGCAACGCACGCCGCGCGTCGTCGTGCACGGCTACTCGCTGGGCTCGGGCATCGCCGTGCAACTGGCCACCGAGTTTCCGATCGACGCTTTGATCCTCGAGGCGCCGTTCACTTCGATGGTCGATGTCGCCTGCGCACGCTATCCTTACATGCCGGTACGCTGGCTGCTGCGCGACCGCTACGACAACCGCGCGAAGATCGGCGCGGTCAGCGCGCCCGTGCTCATATACGGCGGCGATACCGATGGCGTCATTCCTCCGCGCCACTTCGCCCAGCTCTTCGCCGCAGTACGCTCGCCGCGGCGGCTCGTGATCGTCGAGGGCGCCGATCACGTCGATGTCTGGACGCGGGGCGGCCGCGCGCACGTACTGGCTTTTCTCGACGGGCTCGGCGGGCGGCTCGCGTCCGGATGAACCCCTTGCCGGACGCCGCGGGAGCGCCGCATCGCCAGCGGATGAGGTAGTATCCGCACTCCATCGTTTGCGTCGCTTCAGGCTTTTCCGACGTGTCACAAGAATCGAACCCCACCTCCGATAACTTCGACGAGTACTGCGCGCAAAAAGCGGCGCCGCCTGGCTCGAGCGTCTATTACGCGCTGCGTCAGGCACCGCTCGCCCGTCAGCCGCTGTTGACGGCGCTTTTCGCGCTGCGGCGAGAACTCGAGCAGACTGCCAAGGAAACGAGCGACCCCGCCATCGGCAGGACGAAGCTCGCCTGGTGGCAGCAGGAGCTTGCCGCACTGGCGCAAGGGCGTCCGTCACACCCGGTTTCGATCGCACTGGCCACGCATCGCCCGGACATCGGCGACGAAGCCGAGACGCTGCAAGCGCTCGTGGCCGGCTATGAGATGGATCTCAATCAGGCGCGCTATCTGGACTTCGCCAACCTGCGCGGCTATATCGACAAGGTGGGCGGCGCCTTCGCCAGCGCGGTCGCGCGTGCCACCGCTCGCGACCCTTCTGCTGCGGCTTCATGGGCGCGCCCGATCGGCAACGCGCTGATGCTGGCGGAGCTCGTGCAGGAACTCGGCAACGATGCGCGGCATGGCCGCGTCTATGTGCCGATCGACGAGTTGCAGCGGTTCCAGGTGACCGCGGCGGAGTTGATCAATCGCCGCTACAGCCCCGCATTCACCGAACTGATGCGATTCCAGACGGAGCGCGCGAGAGACGCGATACGCGCCGGGCTCGAAGGCATCCCGGCTGCCGAGCGCCGAACGCAGCGAACGCTGCGCGCGCAATCGGCGATGGCGATCTCGTTGCTCGACGAGATCGAGCGCGACGGCTATCAGGTGCTGCACCAGCGCATCGCGCTCACGCCGATCCGCAAGCTCTGGATTGCCTGGCGCGCGGCTCGCGCGCGCTAGTAAGTGGCTGAAGAACCGATGAAGCGCCGCGTTCAGCGCTTGTAGATTTCGCGCACGGCGTCTTCGATGTGCTGACGCAGCAGCCGCCGCTCCTCGGGTGTCAGGTGCCCGTCGCGCTGCTGGCTGTCGAAGTCCAGCAGCGTGTTGGTGCGTACGATCGGGGCAGAGGCGGCGCTTGCGCCGTGCTGACGCTGCGCGGCGGCGTTGCGCCGGGCGGGAACGGACGGGTGCGGCTCGGGCGCGCCGCGCCGTTGCGGCGTTTGCGCTTCGACATCGAGCGACCCGACGGTGCCAACGAGCGCGCCGGCGATCGCGATCGCGAAGACCTGCGCCCGCATGCGCGGCCACGCTACCACCGTCATCTTGTTCCCTTCGTCATGCGGCAAACGGCTACCTCGAATTACGTGTGCTGGCGCCCGTCAGAACGCGGAGCGCATAAAAAGTGTTTATCTGTCGAAGTATCCACCGAAGAGGCGCCATCCGTGAAGCAGTTTATGTGCGCCCTGTTTACGGCACCCCTCCGAGCGGGGTAAATTTTGTAACGGACTGTTACTCCATAATTCGGACTTTCCCGTCCCTCTTTGCAATCGCGCTAAGATGCCGCCCATGGAAACGAAAAACCCCTCGAAGATTCTCGTCGTCGACGACGACCCGCGCTTGCGCGACCTGCTGCGCCGCTACCTGGGCGAGCAGGGCTTCAACGTCTACGTGGCGGAAAACGCCCCCGCGATGAACAAGCTCTGGGTACGCGAGCGGTTCGACCTTCTCGTGCTCGACCTGATGCTGCCCGGCGAAGACGGCCTTTCGATCTGCCGGCGCCTGCGCGGCAGCAACGACCGCACGCCGATCATCATGCTCACGGCCAAGGGCGAGGACGTCGATCGTATCGTCGGCCTGGAGATGGGTGCGGACGACTACCTGCCCAAGCCGTTCAACCCGCGCGAGCTTGTCGCGCGGATTCACGCCGTATTGCGGCGGCAGGCGCCGTCCGAGCTGCCCGGCGCGCCCTCGGAAACCACCGAAGTGTTCGAGTTCGGCGACTTTGCGCTCAACCTCGCCACGCGTACGCTGACGAAGGCGGGCCAGGAAATTCCGCTCACTACCGGCGAGTTCTCGGTGCTCAAGGTGTTCGCGCGCCATCCGCGCCAGCCGCTGTCGCGCGAAAAACTGATGGAGCTCGCGCGTGGGCGCGAATACGAAGTGTTCGATCGCAGCCTCGACGTGCAGATATCCCGCCTGCGCAAACTGATCGAAGTCGATCCGAGCAGCCCACGCTTCATCCAGACCGTCTGGGGTCTCGGCTACGTCTTCATCCCCGACGGCTCGGCGTGACGCGCGCCGTGCCCAATTTGCCGTCTCGCCCTTGCTTCCAGTAGGCCCCATGCGGATCGACCGGCGTTTTCTCGCCAACGTCTTCGGGGGCCTTTTCTGGCGCACGTTCCTGCTGATCGCCCTGCTCATCGCGGTGAGCCTGGCTGCATGGTTTCAGAGCTTTCGGGTGATCGAGCGCGAACCGCGCGCCCAGCGCGTCGCCCTGCAACTCGTGGCGATCGTCAAGCTCACGCGTACGGCGCTGCTCTATTCCGATCCCGACTTGCGCAGGGCGTTGCTGCAAGACCTCGAAAGCAATGAAGGGGTGCGCGTCTACCCGCGCGAAACCACTGACAAATTCACGCTGCAGCCCGACGAATCGTTGAACCGGCTCATCGAGCACGACATCCGCGGCCGGCTCGGAGACGACACGATCATCGCTCAGTCGGTCAACGACATCGCCGGCGTGTGGATCAGCTTCAAGATCGACGATGACGATTACTGGGTCGCGCTCGATCGGGAGCAACTCGACAGTGTGACGGGGCTGCAATGGGCCGGCTGGGGTGTCTTCGCGCTCGCGCTGTCGCTCTTCGGCGCAGCCTTCATCACGAGCCTCGTCAACCGGCCCTTTGCACGGCTCGCGGCGGCTGCCCGCAAGGTGGGCTCGGGCCAGTCACCGGAGCCGTTGCCGGAGCGCGGCCTGGGCGTGGCGGCGGAAACCAACCGCAGCTTCAACCAGATGGTGCAGGACCTCGAACAGCTCGAGGCCGATCGTGCGCTGATGCTGGCCGGCATCTCGCACGACCTGCGCACCCCGCTGGCTCGCCTGCGCCTCGAAACCGAAATGAGCCCCTCCGACCAGACAACGAAGGATGCGATGATCGACGACATCGAACAGATGGACATGATCATCGGGCGCTTCCTCGATTACGCGCGGCCAGTGCAGCGAACGTCCGAATCCGTCGATCTGTCGCATATCGTCGCCGAGATGAGTGCGCGCATGGCCAGCGAGGACGGCGTGCGCATCATCACCCGGCTCGCGCCGTCGGCTGTCATCGAAGCCGATCCTACCGACGTGCGCCGCGTGGTCGGCAACTTGCTGGAAAACGCCAGGAAGTACGGGCATAGCGAGGCGGATGGCATTCCTCACATCATGCTCGAGACACGCGTGTCGCATTCGCGCGTCGAGTTGTCGGTCCTCGACGAAGGTCCCGGCATTCCGGAAGACCAGCTCGGGCTCGTCACGCGACCGTTTTACCGGGTCGACTCGGCGCGCAGCCAGGCGAACGGCACGGGCCTCGGCATGGCCATCGTGCAAAGGCTCGTCAGCCGCTACCGTGGCACGCTGCGGCTGCGCAACCGCACGCCAGGGCCGGGACTCGAGGTCACCATCGAGTTTCCGCTGGCGAAAAACGGCTAGGAACGGCCACGCGGGCGCCGCGGATGCGAGATCGGGCCTTGCGAATCGCAACGGCAAGGCGACCCGCCACGGTAGACAAAGCCTATTGATAACAAAATCCAATAGCAGTATAGTGTCGCCCCTGTAACGCGTTCGTTACAGCGACCGAGTAACTTTGAAGAGCGCAGTTTTTTCAACCCCTACACAGGAGTCACTGCATGAAAACCGTGGGCGATAAACTGGAAGCGTTCACCGTCACCGCCGCCAAGCCGGGCTTCAACAATCATGAAGAAAACGGCCAGTCGGCGTTTGAAGAAATCACCGAACAGTCGTTCCCGGGCAAGTGGAAAATCATCTATTTCTACCCGAAGGACTTCACGTTCGTGTGCCCGACCGAAATCGTCGAATTCGCGAAGCTGCAAAAGGACTTCGAAGAGCGCGACGCCGTTCTGCTCGGCGGCAGCTCGGACAACGAATTCGTCAAGCTCGCATGGCGCCGCGAACACAAGGACCTCGACAAACTGAACCACTACGGCTTCGGCGACGTGCGCGGCGAGCTCATCGATCAACTCGGCGTGCGTGACAAGGAAGCGGGCGTTGCCCTGCGCGCCACGTTCATCGTCGATCCCGACAACACGATCCAGCACGTATCGGTGAACAACCTCAACGTCGGCCGCAGCCCGCAGGAAATCCTGCGTATTCTCGACGGCCTCCAGACCGACGAGCTCTGCCCTTGCAACCGCGCTGTCGGCGGCGCCACGCTGTAAGCCGCTCAGGCACCGAGCCCGCTATGCTTGCAGCCGGCGGGCTTTTTTATCGAATCACCGATAGGAGTTATCAATGGAATTCTTGTCTGCGATTAAGGCGCGTATCCCCGATTACGCCAAGGACATCCGACTGAACCTCGACGGCACCATTGCACGCTCGTCGCTCGAGGGCAACGACGCGGTGGGGGTGGCACTGGCCGCCGCTTTCGCCGCCAGGTGCACCGTGATCGTGGATGCCATCAAGGCCGCGGGCGTGTTGTCGCCCGAAGAACTCAACGGCGCGCTGACCGCCGCGGCGCTGATGGGCATGAACACCGTCTGGTATCCGTACGTGGAGATGGCGGGCGACGCGGATCTGAAGACGCAGCGCGCCGAACTTCGCATGACGGCCTACGCCAGCCATGGCGGTGTCGACAAGCGCCGCTTCGAGATGTATGCCCTCGCCGCATCGATCATCGGCAAGTGCCACTTTTGCGTCAGCTCGCACTATGCGTTGCTGAAAAACGAGCAGGGCATGTCGGCGCAGCAGTTGCGCGACGTCGGGCGCATCGCGGCCGTCGTCAACGCGGCGGCGCAGGTCATCCAAATGGAAGCGAAATAAAAGGCACGGGCTGACGCGCGCGCGCCAGCCCGTGCCGCTTCGACGCGCAGCGCCCCCCTTTGCAGGCCGTTATGCCTCGACGTGCTCCAGCAACACGACCGCCTGCGCCTCGATGCCCTCGCCTCGCCCCAGGTAGCCGAGCTTCTCGTTGGTCTTCGCTTTGACGTTCACGCGCGAAGGCGCGAGCCCGAGATCCTCGGCGATGTTCGCGCGCATGGCTTCGATGTGCGGCGCGAGCTTGGGCGCCTGCGCGATCACGGTGCTGTCGACGTTGCGGATCGAAAAGCCCGCCTGCGCGAGTCTTGCCGCGCACTCGCGCAGCAGCACGCGGCTGTTGGCGCCGGCGAAGCGCGCGTCCGTATCTGGAAAATGACGACCGATGTCCCCAAGCCCCGCTGCGCCGAAGAGCGCATCGGTGATGGCATGCAAGAGCACGTCCGCATCCGAGTGGCCTAGCAGGCCGCGCTCGTAAGGTACCGTCACGCCGCCGATGATGAGCGGGCGCCCCGGCACCAACGCGTGTACGTCGTAGCCTTGTCCGATCCTGTAGTCCATCCGTGATCCCATTCTCAATTGTGTGAATTCGGTGCGGCCGGCGAGGTGCGGCCGGCGAGGTGCGGCCCGCTGGCCGCCTCAGGCGCTGGCGTCCCGCCGCAGGAACGCATCCGCCAGATCGAAATCCTCGGGATACGTCACCTTGAAATTGCGCAAGCTGCCCTGCACCAGCCGCGGCGCATGGCCGAGCCATTCGATCGCGCTGGCCTCGTCGGTGAGGTCGTGGCCATCGCGCTGCGCACGCTCGATCGCCTCGCGCAGCATGCCGATGCGAAACATCTGCGGCGTTTGCGCCTGCCACAGGCCGTTGCGCGACTCGGTGCGCGCGATCCGATCGCCGTTGTCGACATCGACCCGCTTGAGCGTATCGGCGACCGGCAGCGCCATGATGCCGCCCACCGCGTCGTCCTTGAGCGCGGCGACAAGCGTGCGAATCAGCCCGGGCGTGATGCCTGGGCGAGCCGCGTCGTGCACGAGAACCCAGTCGTCGGCCGCCGCGCCGAATTCGGCCAGCGCCGCAAGCCCGTTCATGACCGACGCCTGACGCGATGCGCCGCCGCAGCGCCGCACGGCGAAGCGCAGCCCCGCGAAGCGGCGCGCATCGAAATGCGTGTCGTCCGGCGCAAGCACGACAAGCGTCTGCGCGAACTCGTTGCAGGCGTCGAACGCAGCCAGCGTAAAATGCAGCAGCGGGCGGCCGGCGACGGTGCGGTACTGCTTCGGCATCGGCGCGCCCGAGCGGCTGCCGGTGCCGGCACAGGGAATCAGGGCAAAGAGGCGGGAAGTCACGAACGAATCGCGCGTCAAAATAAAGGACGGATTTTATAATAGGTTCTTTGCGCGCAGCGCCCCCGTTCCAGGGTGATGCCCGCGCATCGTCCACGGCGGCGTGTCGAAGCCGGTGTGTGCGCCGTCCGCGCGCATGTCGTGCCTGTTTCTTGCGCACCCGCCGTCTATTGCAAAGGCCGCTTTTTCTTCGTCATGCCTCAAACTGCCGCATCGCCCGCCGCCCTCCCCCTGCCGTTTCCGGTCGTCAAGGCCGGTCAGCGCCACGTGTTCGATGGAACGCACGGCTCCTCCGATGCGCTCGCCATCGCACGCTATCTGCAGGCTGGGCGCGAAGCCGTGCCGCTCCTCGCCGTCGTCTGCGCCAGCGCGGTGGACGCGCAGCGGTTGTCGCAGGAGATCGGCTGGTTCGCGCCGAACGCGCGCGTGCGGCTGCTGCCCGACTGGGAAACGCTGCCCTACGATACTTTTTCGCCGCACCAGGATCTCGTCTCCGAGCGGCTGGCCACGCTGCACGATCTCGGCGAAGGGCGTTGCGACGTGCTCATCGTGCCCGCCACGACCGCGCTTTACCGCATGCCGCCTGCCTCGTTCCTCGCGGCCTACACGTTCTCGTTCGCGCAGGGCGAGCGGCTCGACGAGGCGAAACTGAAGGCGCAGCTGACACTGGCCGGCTACGAGCACGTGAGCCAGGTGGTACGGCCCGGCGAGTACTGCGTGCGCGGCTCGCTCATCGATCTTTATCCGATGGGCTCGCCCCTGCCTTATCGGATCGACCTTTTCGACGATCAGGTCGATTCGATCCGTGCGTTCGATCCCGATTCGCAGCGCAGCCTCTACCCGGTGCGTGACGTACGGCTGCTGCCGGGACGAGAGTTTCCGTTCGACGAAGCCGCGCGCACTGCGTTTCGCAGCCGTTGGCGTGAAGTATTCGAGGGCGACCCGAGCCGCTCGTCGATCTACAAGGACATCGGCAACGGCGTGCCGTCGGCCGGCATCGAGTATTACCTCCCGCTCTTTTTCGACGAGACGGCTACGCTCTTTCACTACTTGCCGGCCGCCGCGCATCTCGCCTTCATCGGCGATCTCGACAGCGCGATCCGCCGCTTCACAGCCGATACGAAGCAGCGCCATGCCTTCCTCTCGCACGATCGCGAGCGGCCCATCCTCGAGCCGCAGCGCCTCTTTCTGAGCGACGAAGACTTCTACGCGCTCGCCAAACCGTTCGCTCGCCTCTCGCTGCCGATCGACGCGGGCGGCGGGTGGGCCACGGCGCTGCCGTCGCTGGCGCTCGACCGTCATGCGGAAGACCCCGTTGCCGCGCTGCGTGCCTATCTGGCCACGAGCGGGCGCCGCGTGCTGATCGCCGCCGAGTCGGCCGGCCGCCGCGAGACCATCGCGCAGCTTCTGGCCGAGCACGGACTTCGCCCCGACTCGAGCGACAGTTTCGAGAGCTGGCTCGAAAGCGACGCGCCGTTTGCGCTCGGGGTGGCGCCGCTCGCGCGGGGCTTCGCGTTGCCCGGCGAGGGTTTCGCCATCGTGACGGAAACCGAGCTCTATGGCGGGCTCGTGCGGCGCGCGGGCCGCCGACGTCAGGAGCAGGCGAGCAGCGTCGACGCCATGGTGCGCGACCTGTCCGAGCTGAAGATCGGCGACCCGGTCGTGCATGCCCAGCACGGCATCGGGCGTTACATGGGGCTCGTTGCGATGGATCTCGGCGAGGGCGAGACGGAGTTCCTGCACCTCGAGTACGCAGGCGACAGCAAGCTCTATGTGCCCGTGTCGCAACTGCATGTTATTTCGCGTTACAGCGGCGCCGATCCCGAAAGCGCCCCGTTGCACGCGCTCGGCTCGGGCCAGTGGGAAAAGGCGAAACGCCGCGCGGCGCAACAGATCCGGGATACGGCGGCCGAGCTGCTGAACCTCTATGCGCGGCGCGCGGTACGCGAAGGTCATGCGTTCAAGCTCGAGCCGCGCGACTACGTCAAGTTCGCGGAGAGCTTCGGTTTCGAGGAAACGCCCGATCAGGCAGCGGCCATCGCTGCCGTGATCGGCGACATGACGGCGGGCCGCCCGATGGACCGGCTCGTCTGCGGCGACGTCGGCTTCGGCAAGACCGAGGTCGCCTTGCGCGCGGCCTTCATCGCCGTGATGGCGGGCAAACAGGTCGCGTTGCTGGCCCCCACGACGCTGCTCGCCGAGCAGCATACGCAGACCTTCACCGACCGCTTCGCCGACTGGCCCGTGCGCATTGCCGAGCTCTCGCGCTTCAAGTCGACGAAGGAAGTCAACACGGCCATCTCGCAGATCAACGACGGCTCCGTCGACATCGTGATCGGCACGCACAAGCTGCTTTCGTCGGACGTGAAGTTCAAGCGCCTCGGGCTCGTCATCATCGACGAGGAGCACCGTTTCGGCGTACGGCAAAAGGAGGCGCTCAAGGCCCTGCGCGCCGAGGTGGACGTGCTCACGCTGACCGCCACCCCGATCCCCCGCACGCTCGGCATGGCACTCGAGGGGCTGCGCGACTTCTCCGTCATCGCCACCGCGCCGCAAAAGCGGCTCGCGATCAAGACGTTCGTGCGGCGCGAGGAAGACAGCGTCATCCGCGAAGCGATGCTGCGCGAGCTCAAGCGCGGGGGGCAGGTGTACTTCCTGCACAACGAGGTCGAGACGATCGAAAACCGCCGCGCCATGCTGGAAGCACTCGTACCCGAAGCCCGCATCGCGGTCGCGCACGGGCAGATGCACGAGCGCGAACTCGAGCGTGTGATGCGCGAGTTCGTCGCGCAGCGGGCGAACGTGCTGCTTTGCACGACCATCATCGAAACGGGCATCGACGTACCCAGTTCCAATACGATCATCATCCATCGCGCCGACAAGTTCGGCCTTGCCCAGTTGCACCAGTTGCGCGGGCGCGTCGGCCGCTCGCACCATCAGGCCTACGCCTACCTGCTCGTGCACGATCCGCAGGGCCTCACGAAGCAGGCGCAGCGGCGGCTCGAGGCAATTCAGCAGATGGAAGAGCTCGGCTCGGGCTTCTACCTCGCCATGCACGACCTCGAAATCCGCGGAACGGGCGAAGTGCTCGGCGACAAGCAGTCGGGCGAGATTCACGAGATCGGCTTCCAGCTCTACTCGGAAATGCTCAACGACGCCGTGAAGGCGCTGAAGAATGGCAAGGAGCCCGACCTCACGGCGCCGCTCGCCGCCACGACCGAGATCAATCTGCATACGCCGGCCATCCTGCCCGCCGACTATTGCGGCGACGTGCAGGAGCGTCTGTCGATCTACAAGCGTCTTGCCAACTGCGAAAGCGACGATGCGATCGACGATATCCAGGAGGAACTGATCGACCGGTTCGGCAAGCTGCCGCAGCAAGCCCACGCGCTCGTCGAAACGCATCGCCTGCGGCTGGCGGCGAAGCCGCTCGGCATCTCGAAGATCGATGCGAGCGAAACGGCAATCAGCCTGCAGTTCGTTCCCAACCCGCCGATCGACGGCATGCGCATCATCGAGATGGTCCAGAAGCACCGACACATCAAGCTGGCCGGCCAGGACAAGCTGCGCATCGAAACACGCAGCCCCGATCTCGTCGTGCGTGTGGGCACCACGAAGGAGACGCTTCGCGCCCTCGGGGCGCCCGCCCGGCAAAGCGCCGCCGTCGCGAAGTAGACCGTGTCCTGCGCGGGGACGGGCGGGCTCGCGACCTGGCCCCGCACAGGGTCCGCTTGGCCCGCTCGCCGCCATGCGCTCCATTGCGGCGGTGCAGCATCGCATTCCCCGCGTGCGGCATTTGGGTTGTAGAGGTTTTTTTCGGTATTATCGAAAACACCTACGCGAAGGAGCCCTAGCCATGCCGCAAGACGCTGAAACGGCGCACCGATTCCCCTCTTCCTCGCAGTCGCCGGCACCGGCTCCCTTCCCCGCTTCGCCCCTTCCTCTCAGCCTGCAATGGGTGGAACGGCTGGTATCGATCGATACGACAAGCCGCCGGCCCAACATCGAACTGATCGAGATCGTGCGCGAAGCGCTGAGCGCGCATGGCATCGTCTCGACGCTCACGCGCGACGAGCGGGGCGAGCGCGGCGAATGGGCCAATCTCTTTGCGACGATCCCCGCGCACGACGGCGCGACGACAGGCGGGGTCGTTCTGTCGGGTCACACCGATGTGGTGCCCGTGGATGGCCAGCAGTGGGACAGCGACCCGTTCCGCGCCGAAATCCGCGAGCAGCGCCTCTACGGCCGCGGCACTTGCGACATGAAAGGGTTCATCGGTGCGGTGATGGCGCTGGTACCCGAGATGCAGGCAGTCAAGCTCGCCAAGCCGATTCACCTCGCTTTCTCGTTCGACGAAGAAATCGGCTGCGCCGGGGCGCCGCTCATGATCGCCGAGTTGCAAAGGCGCGGCGTCAATCCCGACGGGTGCATCGTCGGGGAGCCCACGAGCATGCGCCCGATCGTTGCCCACAAAGGCATCAATGTTTATCGCTGTTGTGTGCGCGGCCACGCGGCCCATTCGTCGCTGACGCCAAAGGGCCTCAACGCGATCGAGTATGCGGCGCGGCTCATCTGCCATATCCGCGACGTGGCGGACGAAATGCGCCGCGACGGTCCCTTCGACGAATTCTACGATGTGCCATTCACGACGGCGCAAACGAGCACGATCGAAGGCGGCAACGCCGTCAACACCGTGCCGGCCGAATGCCGGTTCGCTTTCGAATTCCGCAATCTGCCGACGCTCGATCCGGCCACGGTGTTCGAGCGCATCGAGCACTACGCGCAGCAAACGCTGCTGCCGCAGATGCGGCGCGAGCATCCGGATGCGGCGATCGAGTTCACGCGCATCGCATCGGCGCCGGGCCTCGATGCCACGGAGCAAGCCGCGATCACCGAACTCGTACGCGCGCTGACGGGCGATCGCCAGACGCGCAAAGTGGCCTATGGGACCGAAGCCGGACTCTTCGCGCGCGCGGGCGTACCGAGCATCGTCTGCGGGCCCGGTGACATCGAACAGGCACACAAGCCGAACGAATACGTCGAGCTTTCCCAGTTGGCCGCGTGCGAAAGCTTCCTGCGCAAGTTCATGCGCAGCATGTCCGTCGACGCGCGCGCATGACGCGTCACCCTTCCCCGCTTTCGATAATCCCTTCCCCGCACATGTCCACCGCCTCGCCGCAACACACCGACCATACGATCGACGCGGAACCCATCCCGACGCTCGACGCCATCGCCAGTCAGCATTTCGCACTCGCGCCGTGGGTCATGCGCACGCCCGTCTTCGAGCGCCACGACTTCCCCTCCCTCGAAGGCACGAGCGTCAACTTCAAGTTCGAATTACTGCAGGCGAGCGGCAGCTTCAAGGTGAGAGGCGCTTTCACGAACCTGCTCGCACTCGATGCATCGCAGCGCGGCGTCGGCGTGACGTGCGTGTCGGGCGGCAATCATGCGGCAGCGGTCGCGTATGCGGCCATGCGGCTCGGCACGAGCGCCAAGGTCGTGATGTTTCGGACCGCAAGCCCGGCGCGCGTCGCGCTATGCCGGCAATATCGCGCGGAAGTGGTCCTGGCCGACACGCCGGCCGAGGCGTTCGAGCTCGTTCGACACATCGAGGCCGAGGAAGGCCGCTTCTTCGTGCATCCGTTCAACGGCTATCGCACGGTGCTCGGCACGGCCACGCTCGGCTACGAATGGGCTACGCAGACGCCCGACCTCGACGCCGTGATCGTGCCGATCGGCGGCGGTGGGCTTGCAGCCGGCGTTTCCACGGCGCTGCGCCTCGCCAACCCGCGCGTGCATGTCTACGGCGTGGAGCCCGAAGGCGCCGACGCCATGTCACGGAGCTTCGCGGCCAACCACACGGTGAAAATGGGTACGATGCACACCATCGCCGATTCGCTGATGGCGCCGCATACCGAGCAATACAGCTATGAGCTCTGCCGGCGGCACGTCGACCGGATCGTCACGGTATCGGACGATGCCCTGCGCGCCGCGATGCTCAAGCTCTTCACGCAGTTGAAACTCGCGGTCGAGCCCGCCTGCGCAGCGGCAACGGCCGCCCTGCTCGGCCCGCTGCGAGAAACGCTGCAAGGCAAGCGCGTTGGCGTGCTGCTGTGCGGAACCAACACCGACCCCGCCACGCTCGCGAATCACCTCGGTCAGGCCAAGGGCTGACGGCGCCGCGGGAGCCGCCTCGCCGCGAGCGCTGCGCGCCGGGCGGGCGCGCGGTCAGTGATGGTCGAACATGTTGAGGATCTGCGTTCGCTCTTGTGACGAGACGTTGGGCGGCGGCGCAGCGGGCGCCGCAAGCCCCGTCGGCCCGATACTGCCCACGGCGTCGCTCGCTGCCGGCGCACCCGCGAGCGCCGTGCCCGAATCCACGCCGATGCTGGCGACAAAGCCATTGCCGGGCGTCATATCCGCGTAATAAAGCTCGCCGTTGAGCGTGACCACGCTGTCGGGCATCGGCATTTGCACCTGCGGCACACCGCGCAGTGCACGCGACATGTACTCCACCCAGATCGGCAATGCGAGTTGCGCACCGAACTCGCGGCTGCCCAGGCTTCGCGGCTGATCGTAGCCCATCCATGCCACAGCGACGAGCGTCGGCTGATAGCCCGCGAACCAACCGTCCTTCGCCTCGTTCGTCGTACCCGTCTTGCCGGCGAGGTCCGAGCGATGCAGCACGTTCGTGCCCGCGCCCGTGCCGGCGGTGGCCACCGAATGCAGGAGGCTGTTCATCACGAAGGCATTGGCCGCGCTGATCGTGCGCGGTGCGTCGCGTCCGGCGACGATCGGTTGCGCCTTCGAGATCGGCTGGCCGCGCGCATCGTCCACTTCCGCGATCAGGTAGGGGTTGACGCGATAACCGCCATTGGCGAATACCGAGTAGGCAGCGGCCGACTGCAGCGGCGTGACGAGGCCCGCGCCGAGCGCCATCGGCAGATACGGCGGGGTCTTGTCGGCATCGAAGCCGAAGCGCTGCGTCACGTAGTCCTGCGCGTACTTGGTGCCGATGTACGAAAGGATGCGGATCGACACGAGGTTCTTGGACTTCTCGAGCGCGAGGCGCATCGGCATGGGCCCGTCGGGCTGATCGTCGTCCTTCGGCTCCCAGGCCTCGCCGCCGGGTGCGCTCGGCGGGAAATAAAGCGGCGCGTCGTTGATGATCGTTGCCGGCCCCAGGCCTTTTTCGAGCGACGCCGAGTAGATGAACGGCTTGAAGCTCGAACCCGGCTGACGCCACGCCTGGGTCACGTGATTGAACTTGTTCTTGTTGAAGTCGAACCCGCCGACGAGCGCGCGAATCCCGCCATCTTGCGGCGCGAGGGAAACGAGCGCGCCCTCGACCTGCGGAAGCTGCGTGATCTGCCAGTTGCCCTTTGCATCGGGCATCAGCCGCACGATGGAGCCCGGCTTGATCCGCAACGTCGCCGAGGCGCGCTGCGAAAGCGCGGAGGCAACGAAGCGCAAGCCCTCGCCCGTCACGTTGGCGGTATTGCCGTTGACGAACTGTACCGTCACCTGCTTGGGGGCGGCCGCTGTCACCACGGCCGAAACGATCTCGCCATCGTCGGGGTGGTCGGCAAGCGCATCGTCGATCGCTTCGTCGCGCTCGTCGCGCTCGGCCGGCAGTTCGACGAAACCCTCCGGGCCGCGATAGCCGTGGCGGCGCTCGTAGTCCATCACGCCCTTGCGCACCGCGCGGTAGGCCGCGTCCTGATCGGCCGAATCGATCGTGGTCACGACGGACAAGCCGCGCGTGTAGGTCTCGTCCTTGTATTGCGCGTACATCATCTGCCGCACCATCTCGGCGACGTACTCGGCGTGCACGCTGTATTCGTTGCCCGACAGCCTGGTGTGGATGTCCTCCTTCACGGCCTGATCGTACTGCGCCTGCGTGATATAGCGCAGATCGAGCATGCGCTTGAGGATGTATTCCTGGCGGATCTTCGCACGCTTGGGATTGACGACCGGGTTGTAGGCCGAGGGCGCCTTCGGCAAGCCGGCGAGCATGGCGGCCTGCGCGAGCGTGATGTCCTTCAGGTCCTTGCCGAAGTAGACACGCGCCGCGGCCGCAAAGCCATAGGCGCGCTCGCCCAGATAAATCTGGTTCATGTAGAGCTCGAGGATCTGATCCTTCGTGAGCGCGCGCTCGATCTTGTAGGCGAGCATCATCTCGTAGATCTTGCGCGTGTAGGTCTTCTCGCTCGACAGGAAGAAGTTGCGCGCCACCTGCATCGTGATCGTGCTCGCGCCCTGCGACGCGCCGCCGTGCAGCAGGTCGGTCGTCCCCGCGCGCAGAATGCCGATGAAATCGACGCCGCCGTGCTCGTAGAACCGGTAGTCCTCGATCGCGAGCACGGCTTTTTTCATGACGTCGGGAATATCGGCAAAGCGCACGAGACTGCGGCGCTCCTCGCCGAACTCGCCGATCAGGACGTGGTCGGCGGTATAGACGCGCAGCGGCACCTTGGGCCGATAATCGGTCAGCACGTCGAGCGACGGCAGTTGCGGCGCCATGACGATCAGCGCGTAGCCGACAACGAGGGCGCCGACGACGGCAACACCGCCGGCGAGCGCGCCGAAGGTCAATGCGAGCCGGGCCGCGATCGAGCCTTGCTGACGTTCGGAACTGCGTTTGGACGGTTGCCGGCGCTCGGCGGGAGACTCGGAAGTGGGGGGACGTTTGATAATTGGCATGACGGCAGGATCGGCGCGGCTGGCGGCGCCGCTTCGCGCGCACTCCGAGGTGGCGCCTTCAGGTCGTAATCATAATGGCGCGGCGCCCGCCACACTATCGGACGCGCCGGCGTAACAGCGCATTTTAATGAAATCGCGCTGGCGGAATCCAATTTTTTTGTAAAAATTCCCGACAGTTCGTCTACGCACGGCGCATTGGCGGTTATCAACAGAATATGTTGAAAGGCTTGTGGAAAACGTGCCGAAAAGCGCGCCAAGCCTTTGATCGCGCGCCGATTCCATGAAAAGCCCGTATTTTGCGCCGGCCCGCGGCATCCTATGATGGAAGGCGCTCCGTCGCAACGAGCGAACCCACACTGGCCTACATTCCGCTTGCGGAGCCGACCATGAACCAGAGCAGCGAACGCCTCGTCGTCTTCGTTACCGCCGCGCAAAAGCGGGCCATTGCCACGAAGGCTGCGAGCCTGGGGATCAGCGTGAGCGAATTGTTGCGCCGAGCCGTACTGGCCTACGGCGAGACGGCCGAAGAGGTGCGCGCCGCGCGCATCGTCGACAGCTGGCGCGCGCCCGCCCCGCCGGACGGGCTGAGCGACACGCTGCGGCGCATCGCGGCCGCGGCCGGAGCACCGGTTGCCGCGCCTGTCGAATCGCACGACCGGGCCGATGCGCCCGACGCGGCCAGCCGCCCTGCGGGACAGCCTGGGCAGGACGCGGAGCAAAGCGCGCCCGGTTCGGTTGCCGCCGCGGTCGCACAAGCGCTCGCCGAGCTTCCGCCAAATGGCGAATCTGATGAAGGTGAGGATGGCAACCCGGACGTCGACGTGCAAACGGTGGCCCGCGTCACGGCGAACTGGTGGCACGGTGCCACGGCGGCCGAGCCGGACGAGCCTGCGGGCGACGGCAAAGAGCGCGACACCCGCGTGCGCCGGCGCCGGCGCGGGCACGACGAGCCCTGAGCCCTGAGCCCTGCAGAGCGCCTGCGCCTCCGTGCACGGCGCACCGTCGATTCGCTTAAGCGTGCTTTAACGATCCGCTGTTGTAATATCCGCGACGGATCGCTCGGCTGCGCAATCTTTCGCCGGCTCGACCGTTGGAATCGGCGTGCGCACCCCGATATATCCGCCGAGCATGTTGGCTGCGCGGTGCCCCGCTCCCGCGTCATACATGCACTTCGAAACGCCGCCGGGACCATCGGCGGCGTAGTATCGGCGATTCAACGGCCAGGCGCTGCACGTTCGGCGCCGTAGTCAACCCAGGAGGATTTCATGTCGCTATTCGACACCATTTCGCGCACCGTCAAGGGTCTCTTGAACGACGCCGCCGAATCCGTGCAGGATCCGTCGCGCGACGCGCGGCAGATCGTGCGCGAACTCGACGACAGTATTGGCCGCGCCGAAAACGCGCTGATCGAGATCGAAGCGCAGGTGGCCACGCAACAGAGCAAACGCGATGCGGCCGCCGAAAAAGCGCGCAAATACGAGGACGGCGCCAAGCGCGCGCTGCAATCGGGCGACGAAGCGCTCGCGCGCGAAGCGCTTGCGGCCCAGGCAAACGCCGAAACCGAACGCGATGCGCTCGAACGCGAGTTGGCCACGCTGCAGCCGTCGGTCGACCAGTTGAAGAGCCAGATCGCCGATATGCGCCAGCGCCGCAACGATCTCAATGCGCGCTCCAACATTCTGCAGGCGAAGCAGCAGATCGCAGAGGCGAAGGACGTGGCGGCCACCGCGCTCGGCGGTATCGGCGGCAAGAATCTGTCGGAGGATTTCCGCAAGCTCGAGGACAAGGTCGCGCTCTCGAACGCGCGCTCCGACGCCCGGCTCAATTCGGCGGACGTATCGAGCGGCAAGGCGCTCGACGACAAACTTGCGGCACTCGACAGCGGCCCGTCCGTCGACGAACGGCTTGCGGCGCTGAAAAAGCAGCTCAATCCGCCGGCGCAATGAACGGCTGACGGCAAGGCAGCAGCAGTAACGACGGCCCGCATGCACGAAACTCGCTGCAGGCCGGTCGTACCCGAATGGGGATTGGCACGGAGACGGGCGCATGGCGCCCGGTTCAGCAGATGAAAACACTTTTCGCAGCGGCAGCCGTTTCGCTCGCTTTGCTGGCGGGGCCGGCATTCGCCGTGCCGAGCGCGCAACAAGTCGAACGGTCGATGGCGCAAGGCAACTGGCAGCAGGCCGATGCCGAGCTGACGCAGGTGCTCCAGGCACATCCGAACAACGCGCACGCGCATTACCTCTACGGCCAGGTTCTCGCACGCGAGGGCCGCTATGCCGAGGGCCTTGCGCAAATCGAGCAGGCGAAGCAGCTCGATCCGCAGATCCGCTTCACCGACGCGTCCCGATTCTCGCAGGTCGAGGCACGCATCCGCGGGCAAGCCGAGCGCGGTGCCCGCGCCATGGCACCATCGGCGCCGGCACAGCACGCGGCCAATCCATTCGTACAGCAGCAGGCGCAGGCAGTGCCCGCCGCGCCGGTTCGGCACGGGCCCTCGATGGCCGCATGGATCGGCATTGCCGTCCTGCTCGTCGCGATCGCCCTCGTCTTGCGCTGGACGCTGCGCCGCGCGCGTTCGAATGAAGAAGGACAAGCCGGCGAGCCCCGGCGCGCGCAGTTGAAACGCGCGACCGAGTTGCTCAACGCGGCGCGTGCGCTGAAGCTCGACGCCCGCCTGTCGAGCGCGCCGGGACATGAAGCGCTGCTCGCCGAAATCGAGGGCGCCGAGACCGAGCTGCGAGAACTTGTCGAGGGGCTGTCGAACGGCAATAACCCGGTGCCGCCCTATCAGCTCGACGATCTCGACCGCCGGCTCGATAGCCTGAAGGCACGCGCCGAGGGGCGCCCCGATCCGAATGCGGCGCCTGCACCGGTCGCGGGCGGCACGGGCGGCACGTCTGCGTACGCGCAGGAAGCCGAGCGTCTGCAGCAGCAAAGCGGGCAAGCGCCCTATCAACAGCAACCACCGCAGCAGCCGCCTGTCATCGTGCAGCAAGGCGGCGGGTTCGGCGGCGGAATGGGCGGCTTGCTGACGGGCGTGCTGCTCGGCGAAGCGCTTTCGCATGGGCGCGATCGCGTGGTCGAGCGCGAGGTGATCGTCGACGACGAAACGCGCCGCCGTGGCGACGCAGGCGGCGGCATCGACCTCGGCCAGGGCTCGAACGACTGGAACGATGGTGGCGCAGGCGGCGGCGTCGATTACGGCAGCAACGACTCCGGCAGCGACTGGAGCGACAATAGCTGAGCGCGTGCCGAGCCCGGGCCGAATCCTCACGCGTTCGTCTGCCGGGCCGGCTTCGAAACCTGAATCGCCGAGGCTCCCTTGCGGGAGCCTCTTTCGTTTCGCGGCGGCTGGTGCCGACCGCGCTGCCGCACGGCTGGAATTTCACCGAACACCGACCGATGACGTCTGCCCCCCCTCGCACCACCCCTCGCACCACCCCTCGCATTGCGATCATCGGCAGCGGCTTTGCCGGCATCGGCATGGCCATCCGGCTCAAGCAGATGGGCCTGACGTCGTTCACGATCTACGAAGCCGCAAGCGATATCGGCGGCACCTGGCGCGACAATCGCTACCCGGGCGCCGCCTGCGACATTCCATCGCATCTCTACTCGTTCTCGTTCGAGCCGAACCCGCACTGGTCGCGTACATTCGCGCCGCAGCAGGAAATTCTGGCCTACCTCGAACGGTGCGCGCAAAAGCACGGGCTGGCCTCGTTCGTGCGCCTTGCCACACGCGTGAGCGCCGTTCGCTTCGACGACGCGCTGCGCGTCTGGCGGCTCGAACTCCAGTGCGGTGACGCGCGCGAGCCGGCCGAAGCGCAAGCGGATATCGTCATCGCCGCGAACGGGCCGCTATCGCGCCCGTCGCTGCCGGCTATCGCGGGCATCGACCGGTTCGCGGGCAAGCTGTTTCACTCGGCTGCCTGGGACCACGACTACGTGTTCGAAGGCAAGCGCGTGGCGGTCATAGGCACGGGTGCGAGCGCCGTGCAGTTCGTGCCGCGCATCGCGCCACAGGTGTCGCAGCTCTTCGTTTTTCAGCGTACGCCTCCGTGGATCATGCCGCGCCGGGACCGCGAGATCGAAGCACGCGCGCAACGTCTTTTCCAACGATTCCCACTCGCGCAGCGCGCCGCGCGCTGGGCACTCTATTGGCAGCACGAAGCACGCGCACTCGCCTTCGTACTCGCGCCCGGCCTCATGAAGCGGCCGATGGCATTCGCGCGCGCCTATCTCTCCCGCCGCGTCCCCGATGCCGCGCTGCGTGCGAAGCTGACGCCCGACTACCGGCTCGGCTGCAAGCGCGTGCTGCTGTCGAGCGACTATTACCCGGCGCTTTGCCAACCGAACGTCGAACTCGTGACGACGCGCATTCGCGAAATCGTCGACGAAGGTGTCATGACCGACGACGGCCGCCTGCATCGGGTCGATGCGATCGTCTGCGGTACCGGCTTTCAGGCGGGCGATGCGGGAGCACCGTTCACGGTCATCGGCGAACAGGGCGCCGACCTCGACGCGCGTTGGCAGCGCGACGGCGCGCAAGCCTACCTCGGAACCGCGATCTCGGGCTTTCCGAATTTCTTCATGATGCTCGGCCCGAATACGGGGCTCGGCCATAACTCGATGATCTACATGATCGAGTCGCACATCGCCTATATCGCAGAGTGTCTGCGCACACTCGCGCGTCGCGGTGCGCGAACGATGACGGTCACGCCCGCCGCTCAGCATGCCTTCAACGGCCGCGTGCAACGCGCCTCCGCGCGCTCGGTGTGGCTGACCGGCTGCCGCAGCTGGTACCTCTCGAAAAGCGGCCGAAACACGCAGCTCTGGCCCGGCTTTACGTTTTGCTTTCGATGGCTGACGCGGCGCGTTCGCACGCGGGACTACCGATTCGAGAATTAGAAGACGTTTACGGGCTTTAACCCGGCAAAAACAGACTGAGGACCACGACAATAGCGACTGCTCCAAAGTGAAGCACGGTTGACTAGACCGGCAAAAGCCGGCTACAGGGAGAGAACCATGCATTTGAAGCTGTCCGCCGGCGCCGCCCCGTGGCGGCGCTCGCTCGTCGCGCGTCTGGGCATGACGAGCATCGACCGGCAAGCACTGGCACGCCGCCACGCATTGCCGAGCTCGCGTTTCGTGAACCTCCTGGGCACGCGGATCCACTACGCCGACGAAGGACGCGGCGATACGATCCTCATGCTCCACGGCTTCGGCGCGTCCTTGCATACATGGGACGCGCTTGCAGCCGACCTTGCGCGCGAGCGGCGCGTCGTTCGCGTCGACCTTCCGCCATTCGGCGTCACCGGGCCATTGCGCTCGCCCACCGGCGCCGTGGAGACTATGGATCTGCCGGCCTATCGCCGCTTCATCGACGCGTTCACCGCCGCGCTCGGAATCGGGCGCGTCACGCTGGTCGGCAACTCGCTCGGCGGTCTCATTGCCTGGGACTACGCGCTCAGACATCGCGGGGCCGTCGACAAACTCGTGCTCGTCGATTCAGCCGGCTTTCCGATGAAGCTGCCGATCTATATCGCGCTCTTCAACCATCCCCTCGTGCGCCTGAGCGTATCGCGGCTCATGCCCGACACGATCGTCAAGCGCGCCGTGCGCGACGTCTACGGCGACAAGCGCAAGCCCGATGCCGCCACGCTGCGCCGCTACATCGATTTTTTCCACGGCGAAGGGACACGCGAAGCGGTAGTCAAGATGGTGCCCGCGATCGACTTTGCGACGATCGACACCGGCGCCCTCGCCTCGCTCGACGTGCCGACCCTCGTGCTGTGGGGCGGAAAGGATCGCTGGATTCCTCCTGCCCATGTGCATGAGTTCGCCAAGCGCATTCCGAACGCACGCGCCATCGTGTACCCGGAGCTCGGTCACGTGCCGATGGAAGAAGCGCCGGCGCGCCTGGCACCCGACGTGCGTGCGTTCCTCGGCATGCGGGCCGCCGCCGAACCAGCGCGCTCGGCCGCCTGAAGCCGCAGCCCAAGCCGGCCGCGACCGCGACCCGCGCGCGATCAGGCGGCGAGCGCCGGCAGCGACGCGCCCGGCGCCGACCCAGCCACGGCCGGGTCCACACGCGGCACCGTTGCACCTTGTGCGCGCGCGTGCAGTTCGACGCGGAACGCCGCCACCGCTTCGTCGAGCCGTGCGGCCTGCTCCTCGAGCGACGCGGCCGCGGCAGCCGCCTCCTCGACGAGCGCGGCGTTTTGCTGCGTCACGGTGTCCATCTGCATGACGGCGCGCCCGATCTGCTCGATCCCGTTCGATTGCTCGTCCGAGGCCGTGCTGATCTTTGCAATGATGTCGGTCACGCGACGTACGGCGGACACCACGTCGTCCATCGTCGAGCCGGCCCGCGCGACGAGCGTCGTGCCTGCCTGCACCTTGTCGGCCGACTCCGCGATGAGCGCCTTGATCTCCTTGGCCGCGCTCGCGCTGCGTTGCGCCAGCGACCGGACTTCGGAAGCCACGACGGCAAAACCGCGCCCCTGCTCCCCCGCGCGCGCCGCCTCCACGGCTGCGTTGAGCGCGAGGATGTTGGTCTGGAACGCGATGCCTTCGATCACGCCGCTGATGTCGCCGATCTGGTTCGAGCTGGTGGCGATATCCTCCATCGTCCGCACGACATCGCCGACGACTTCGCCGCCTACCGTCGCCGTGCGGGACGCCTCGTGAGCCAGCTGGCTGGCTTCGCGCGCGTGGTCGGCGTTCTGCTTCACGGTGGAGGTCAGCTCTTCCATGCTCGAGGCGGTCTGCGCGAGCGAGGCGGCCTGCTGCTCCGTACGCTGCGAGAGATCCGCGTTGCCCGACGCGATCTCGCGCGCGCCATGCATGATCGCCTCCGAGCCCGTGCGCACGCGCGCCACGGTGGCGCCCAAGGCCGCCTGCATGCGCTGGAGCGCGACCATCAGCCGGCCCATCTCGTTGTTGCTGGACGCATCGATCGTCCCCGTCAGATCGCCGGCGGCGATCCGCTCGAAATGGCGGATCGCGCTGTCGATCGGTTTGACGACGGCCGCCACGATCGCAGTGCGCGCGATCACGCCGATCACGAGCGCGACGAACGCCATGATCGCCGCCGCGAACGCAAGCGTGCGAAAGTTCTGCTGCGAGCGGTCATAGCGCGCTTGCTGATGGCGCATCTGCAACGCTTCGAGCGCCCCGATCGCCGCGTCGTAGCGCGCATAGAGCTGGTTCGCCGTGCGGCCCTGGACGGTGCGAAACGCATTGAAATCGTTGTCCTGGAGCGCCTTGAACTCGGGCTCCACGGCTTGGGCGATGAGCGCGGAGCGGGCGTTGCCCACCGCATCGGCAAGCTTGGATTCCTCGTCGTCGCGCGGCTTGCGCAAGTACTCGGCCCAAGCCTTGTCGCTCTCCTTGAGCACGCCATGGGCCTTCGGCAGCATGTCGTCCGAAGCCTCGCCCATGGCAAAGAGCGTTTCGTAGCTGCTGAGCGCAAGTCGCACCTGCAGCATGCGTTCGGAACTCAGCTTCAGGTGCGTGAGCGCCGCCGTGTCGGTTTCGTACATCTGCCGCAGAGCATCGTTGCTCCGACCGAGGCCCAGCATGGCGATGGCCATCGTGGCCATCAGCGCAAGCGTATACCCCGCGATCGTGAGCGTAAGCCCGCCGCGTATCGTCAAGCGATTGAGCATGGTGTTGGCGCGTGCGTCGTCAGCGAGACGCGCACATCTCCCGTTGTAGTGTGAAGCACGCACGGATGGCTCTTCTTGCGGAGCGTTCTCGGACTGACCCGGCCTGCTGCGAGCGGTCTAATCGGGCGCGTCGTGCGTGCAAACCCTGAGCCAATCTAAGCGTTTCGCGGCCGGCACGCAACGGCGGGAAATTCACTACCCGCGCGGCCTCAAGTTGTGGGGCCCCGGCGCCGATAAAGCAAGGGTGAAACATGCACGAGCGCTCCGCTCGCCGCTCCGGGCCGCGTAAGTCTGGCGTAAGCGAACTTGGATAGAACTGGCCGCACCGGGCGACAGCCATATCGACAAAAATGCGGGGCTCGCGCACCCGCCTTCCAGGAGACCTGCATGAAGCGCTTCGCCTTGCGCCGCGCCCGTCCGTCGTCCACGCTCGTCGGCGACATCGCCGAACAGGCTGGCCGGCTCGGTATCGAAATCTGCGACATCTCGGGCCATGTCGAGGAAGTGGCCGAGCGCGTGGCCGAGCAGGCACATGTATGCCGCCGGCTGCGCGAATCCGCCGCCGTCACGATGGCGGGAAACCACCGGATCGCCGAGGCCGCGCGCGAGGTCAGCGCCGTCAGCGCACAAGCCTCGGAAGCGGTCGACACCTCCCGTCAGACGCTCGACGCCTCGCTTGCCGACATCCACGGCCTCGTCGAGGGGGTGACCGGGATCGCCTCCCAGATCGAGGCGCTGCGCGAAGCGCTGGCCCACGTGAGCAGCGTCTCCGAGGAGATCTCGCTGATCGCGCGCCAAACCCATCTGCTCGCCATCAATGCGGCAATCGAGGCGGCGCGTGCGGGCGAGTCGGGCAAGAGCTTCGCCGTCGTCGCTTCGGAAGTGAAGAACCTCGCCAACAAGACCGCGCAGGCCACCGCGCAGATCGAAACGACGCTTTCCCGACTGACCAGCCAGACCGAACAGCTCATCGCGGACGGCACGGAGAATACGGCGCGCGCACACCGCGTGAACGACGGCACGCGTGCCATCGGCGACATCGTGCAATCGACGGGCCATGCGATCACGCAACTGCATGGCCAGGCGCAGGAGATCGCGTCGCTCACGAGCGACATCGAAACGCAATGCCATTCGCTCGAGGCGGAAGTGCATACGATGGCCACCGGCGTGGAACAGTCGAGCGACAACTTTCTTCAAGCGAAGAATAGGCTCACGACGCTGCTCGGTGTTTCGGAGACGCTGATCGAGCTCACCGCTGCCACCGGGGCGGAAACGTCCGACACGCGTTTCGTCGAGGCCGCACAACGAACGGCGGCCGCGATCGGCAAGCTTTTCGAGCAGGCGGTCGCGCGCGGCGACATTTCGATCGCCGATCTCTTCGATGCGAACTACGTACCGATCCCGGGCACCGATCCTCAGCAGGTCATGACGCACTTCACGGCGTTCACCGACCGTGTATTGCCCGCACTGCAGGAGCCGATTCTCAAGTTCGATGCGCGCGTGGCATTTTGCGCGGCCGTCGATACCCGCGGCTATCTGCCCACGCACAACCTCAAGTTCTCCGAACCGCAACGGCCCGGCGACGCCGTCTGGAATGCCGCGCATTGCCGCAATCGTCGGATTTTCAACGATCGCACAGGGCTCGCGGCGGCCACGAACACGAAGCCTTTCCTCCTGCAGACCTACCGCCGTGACATGGGCGGAGGCCAGTTCGTGATGATGAAAGACGCTTCCGCACCGATCATCGTAGCCGGCCGGCACTGGGGCGGATTGCGGCTCGCGTACAAAATTTGAGCCCGGGCGCGCGCCGGCATCGCAAAAAAAGCCGCGCGCGCCCTACGTCCCTTCGCTATCATGCCCGATTGCGCATGCCGCGCGCCGCGGCATGCGCATGCACGTCTGCAAGGAGGGAATAACGCATGAGCATCGTGAAGGAATTCAAGGAGTTCGCACTCAAGGGCAACGTCATGGATCTCGCCATCGGCGTGATCATCGGCGGCGCATTTTCCACGATCGTCAATTCCATCGTGAAGGACCTCATCATGCCGATCGTCGGCGTGGCCACGGGTGGGCTAGACTTCTCCAACAAGTTCATCCGGCTCGGCGAGATCCCTCCGTCGTTCAAAGGCAATCCCGATTCGTTCAAGGATCTTCAAACAGCCGGCGTGGCGGTGTTCGGCTACGGCTCGTTCGTTACCGTGCTGATCAACTTCCTGATCCTCGCCATCATCGTCTTCGGCATGGTCAAATTCATCAACGCGCTTCGCCGCCTCGAAGAAAAGCCCGCCGAGCCGGAAAAGGCAGCCGAGCCGCCTCCCCCGCCGGAAGATATCGTGCTGTTGCGCGAAATCCGCGATTCGCTCAAGCGCGAGCCGCGCTAAACGCCGCGCCGCCCGTCTTGCCCGCGGCGGCCCGCTGAATGAGCTCTTCGAGCTGGATGAAGTTGACCGGCTTCGTCAGATGCGACGTGAAACCTGCCGCCAGGCAGCGCCTCACATCTTCGTCGGTGCCGAAACCGGTGAGCGCCACGGCCGGTACCTGGGAGCGCTGGCGAAATGCGCCGATGAAATCGATTCCCGTTCCATCGGGCAAACCGATGTCGCTGACGATGAGATCGAACGGCGCGGCCTGCGTGGCTGCAAGCGCGTCGGCCACCGACGATGCAACCGTCACATCGTGCCCGAGCCCGCGCATCAGTTGCGCCATGACCTCCGCCGTATCGGCATGATCTTCCACGAGCAGGATCGCCAGCCGCTCGTCGGCAGCAGCCGCGGCAGGCGCCGCCGCCGTTGGTTCCTCGGCAGGTGCGGCCACGGTGGGCAGTGCGATCGTAAACGTCGCACCGCAATGCGGGCCGGGGCTCTGCGCGTTGACCGTGCCGCCGTGCGCGTCGGTCAGCGCCTTCGTGATCGCAAGGCCCAACCCCAGCCCGCCGAATTGCTGCGTCATCCGCTGGCTGCCCTGCTCGAATGCATTGAAAAGCTTCGGAATCTGCTCGGGCGCGATGCCGATGCCGGTATCCTCGATCGAAATCTCGATCTGCATGCGCGCGTCGCGCGTGCGCACGTAGATGTGGCCGCCGTCAGGCGTGAATTTGGCCGCGTTGCGCACGAGGTTCCACAACATTTGCTGCAAGCGCGCACGATCGGCCAGCACGTAATGGTTCTCGGCCATTTTCTCGACGTGCACGTCCTGCTGCTTGACCTGAATCTCGCTGCGAAACAGCTCCAGCACGCTGTCGATGACCTCATGGACGTCGACGGTCTCGAGCGTCAGACGCAGCTTGCCGTTGGCCACACGCGTGAGGTCGAGCAGATCGTCGATGAGGCGCGCCTCGAGTTCGATGTTGCGCCGGATCATCTTGACGCTGCCCTGCGCGGCGTCGGGAAGCCCGGGCATCACTTCGAGCACGCGCGTGCCGGCCAGCACCGGGGTGAGCGGCGTGCGCAGCTCGTGGGAGAGCATCGCCAGGAATCGGTCCTTGGCCCGATTGGCCTCCTCGGCCGTCTGCCGCGCGCTCTGCTCGGCGGCGAGCAGCCGCTCGCGCTCGTCGATGGCCTCGCGTTGCGACTGAATGTCGGTGCAGCTCGCAAACCACTTGCCTATGCCACCGTTCGCGTCGCGCACGGGCGCAATGCGCATATCGAACCAGCGGTAGGCACCGTCGTGCGAGCGGAAGCGCAACTCGTGGCGATGGTCGCCCGCCTCGCCATGCACGGCGTCGAGCCACTTGCGGCGTAGCGTCTCGCGATCGTCGGGATGCACCGCCTCGAGCCAGCCAAGGCCTCGCGAGACCTGTTCGTCGAGGCCCGTATAGGCATACCACTGCTTCGAGAAAAAATCGCACTCGCCTTCTGCGTTGCTCGTGAACACGAGGTGCGGCAACGCCTCCGACAGGCTGCGGTAATGCGCTTCGCGGTCACGCAGCAGCAAGGCTTCGGCCGAGGCGCGCTGCAGCCGGAGCTGAGCCAGGACCCGCTCGACGGCCTCCGGCAAGTAATCGAGATAGCCTTCCGACTTGGGCACGACATCCGACACGCCTGCGCGCAACGCCTCGATCACGCGCGACTCGTCGGTAAAGCCCGTGACGAGGATCGCCGGCAACGCAACGCCCTCGCGTCTGAGCCGGCGAAAGAAATCGAGCCCTGTTTCGGCACTCTCGAGCTGATAGTCGAGCACCAGCAGATCGGGCCGGTCCCGCCCGATCGTTTCGCGTGCGGCGGCAACGCTCGAGCGCGCGAACACCAGGCAGCCCGCGCGCTCGAGCGACTTGCGAGCCAGCCGCAGGATGCCCTCGTCATCGTCGACGACTAGCACGCGGGCAGGTTCGGCGGGAAGCGCAGCGTCCGTCATGCTGTTTTTCGATCGTCCGATCGTTCTGTCGTTGTATTGCACAGATTAGGTCACGCGCAGCGGTTGTTCAGGCAGCGTCACAAAAAAAGTCGACCCTGCGCCTTCCGTCGACTCTACCCATACCCGGCCGCCGTGCCGCTCGGTCACGCGGCGCACGAGCGCGAGCCCGATGCCGTCGCCCTTGGCGCGCTCGCCGTGCAGGCGCTGAAAGGCGCTGAACATCTTCGACATATAGGCGCCCGGGATCCCGAGCCCATTGTCGCGCACATAATAGGTGCGCATGCGCGGCGCCCGTGCGCCCGGCTCGGCCGGCGGCGGCGGCTCGAGCGCCCCCACCTCGATGCGCCCGTTGCGGCTGGGATCGAGATAGTTGACGGCGTTGCCGATCAGGTTGCTGAAAATCTGCTCGATCGCGGTCGGGTCTCCCCAGACCGGCGGCAGCTCGCCGACCGAGACGGCCACGCCGCGCTCGCCGATCTGCGCATGCAGCGACTCGATCACGCGCGCAACGGCACGCGCGACGCTCACGCGCTGCCACTGGTATTCGAGCCGCCCCGCCCTGGATATCCGCAAAAGCGCGTCGATGATCGACGCCGAGCGGGAAACCGCCGTGCGCAAAAAGTGCAACGCCTCGTTCAGATTGCCGTCGAGCACGTGCGCGATGCGCTCGCGCTCGGCCCCAGGCAGCCGCGAGCCATCGAGCATCGTGCGCAATTCGTCGCACGATACTTGCAGCTCGCGCGAGAACCCCTGCAGATTGACGAGCGGCGAACGCAGGTCGTGCGAGACGCTGTAGATGAACATGTCGTTGTCCTGCTTCTGCTGGCGCAAGGTTTCGTTCACCTGCGTCAACTCGCGCGCACGCGCCTCGAGCGTCGTCTGCAGCGCCGCCTGTTCCTGCTCGGCCTGCGTGAGTCGTGCGCTTGTTTGGTGCAAGACGGTATCGAGCTGGGCGAGCTCGTCGTTGCCCGCGAGCGTCGCGCCGAGCGGTTGGCCGCCAGCCAGGCGCTGTGCGTTGGCCCGCAGCGTGGCGAGGCGCCGCCCGATGTCGCCGGCGAATCCGAGCGCCGCCACGGCCCAGATCAGCATGGAACCGGCGATCGCAGCGATGAGCGCATGGCGCTGCTCCTCCCGCGTGGCGGCCAAGCCGGCGCTCCGCTCGGCATCGAGCCGCGACTCGGCGGCGACGAACGCATCGAGTTCGTCGCGAAACGCCCGGATCGGCCGCGGCAGCGACTCCTCGTCGAACGCGGGCGGTTGCGCTCGCTGGCCGTCGCGCAGCGAAGCGTACATCGCCTCTACCTGGGCACGGTAGGCATTGACGGCTTCGCGCATACGGCGCACACGCTCGACTTGCAGCGGATCGTCGGCCACGAACCGTTCGAGCTGGTCGAGCCGATCGCCGAGATCGACCCATACCGCGCGGCGGTCGATGAAAGAAGGATCGCCGACGATCAGGCCTGCGCGCGAGCGCGCGGCCTCCCGCAGAAGCGGATCCACGATGATAGACGCCTGATACAGCACTTGCTTGCTGTGCGTGGCCCATTGGGCGGCCTTCGTCGTCTGCTCTTGTGTTTTCGACAGCATACCGACGAGCGCCAGCTCGACGACGCTCGGCACCGCGATCAGCAGCAGCCCCTTCGTGAACAGTTTCATGTGTCCTTGGCAGCCCTCCTGCGTCGTGAGTCGCCGCCGCCAGCCACCCGCCTCGGCACGACCCTTGCGCCGCACCGACGTGCGGGACGTGAAACCGACCCATTATCCGTGCACTCGGCAGATATTTCAACGAACCGCGGCCGGGCGGAAAGCGACCGGAGCGTGCGGTAGCCCCACGATTCGGGCATTTTTCTGCGCTCGATCAGCACGCCGACGGTTCTCGGGCCTATTATTGGCATAGACGGTGGACGAATCCTTCGACGCGAGCCGGAGGCTGACCGTCGGTGAAAGCGGATGGGACGCGATGGGGTTCGGCGTGCTTATCGTGAACACGCCGTATCGGTATGCTATAAAAGATCGACGTGCGGCGCGCGAGAGCCGGGAGTGGTCGCATGAGGACGCTGTGTTTCTTGCAATTCTTTTTCAGGCGAATGTTTATGTCCTTCCCGAAAAAGCGCAGGCGCGCGAGCGCGCAGTGCGAGGAGTCGTTTCTTGCCGTCTTGCGCCAATTCAAGCCTTTTGGCCAACTCGACACCAAGATCGCCCGAGCGCGCGCGCAGGATGAGCCGGTGCTCTATGCGCACGTGCTGCCAGGGCTCGACGTCCTGCTTTGCAGCGTGCGCGGCGCACAGCCGCCCTACCCGGCTGTCGACGAACTGCGGCGGCGCTGCATCGAGTCGATCGCCAACGCACTCGAGCAGCCGCTGGACGGGCTCGAAAACGGCGGCTACTGGTATGAGGCGAACGGCTTCGGCTTTCTCGTCTTTGCAAGCCGCGCGCGTTCGCGCATCCTGCCGGAGTTCGGTGCCGGCGGCGCCGCGCCCGGCACGCGCCCCCAGAGCACCGGCGACGCCACCCCGCGCTCGCTGCGCTGAGCGCCCTGGCGTGGGTGGCCGGTTTTGGTTCCGCCCGACGCGCGCGCGGGTTCGTGTTCCATGGCCGCTCAGTTGCCGCTCAGTTGCCGCGCGGGTGCACGACGTCGATGAACGCGGCCAGATCCGCATTGCCGAGTCCCATGGCGGCGCCGAGTCTAAGCACCTGCTGCACGGTGCTCGCCACCGGCATGACCGCACCCGATTCGCGTGCCGCGTCGGCCACCGCGTCGATATCCTTCTGAAAGGTTTTCAGTGAGCCGATGGCCGGATGACCGGCCTCTGTCATGCGCGGCACGAACGTACGCAGCAGCACCGAATCGGCCCAGCCGCCCGCAAGCGCCTCGGGCAACCTCGCCGCATCGATGCCGGCACGCTCGGCGAGCCCCACGGCTTCGGCGATCGCCGCAACCGTCGCACAGACGATCGCCTGATTGCACAGCTTCGTCGTCTGCCCGGCGCCCACTTCGCCCATGCGTGTCACGCGGGCCGCATAGGCGGCCATCACGGGCGCGAGCTGCGCCAGGTCTTGCTCGCCGCCGCCCGCCATCACAGCAAGCGTGCCGGCCTCGGCGCCCGGCACACCGCCCGAGACGGGCGCATCGATCCATGCCACGCCCGCGCGCTCGGCCCGCTGCGCGAGTACCCGGGTGGCCGACGGCGCGATCGTCGAATGATCGACGATCGTGTGCAGCCTGCGCGCCGCCGCGGCGGCACCGCCAGCCTCGCCGAGCACGCCGCCCGTGCCGAAGAGGACTTCTTCGACCGCTCGCGCATCGGTAACGCAAAGAAACAAGGCTTCGACGCGCGCAGCAAGCCCTGCTCTCTCCTCGACGGCGCGCGCCCCGTCCTTCACGAGCGCATCCACCTTCGCGCGCGTGCGATTCCAGACCCAGACCGTGTGCCCGGCGCGCAGCAGATGCCGCACCATCGGTGCACCCATGAGGCCTGGCCCGCAAAATCCGATATCCATCTCTTGTCCTTGCTCCTTGCGCCCAAGGCGGGAACGATCCCTGCGCGGCGCTTCGATGGCGGCGCGCGGCTCATTCAAAGCGGGAAACGAGGATCGCACGCCGCCTATACTTTTTTTCCCGGCCCAACAACGGAGCGCCATCATGAACGATCACGTCTACAAGCAGATCGAGCTGACCGGCTCGTCTACGACCTCGAGCGACGAGGCGATCCGCACCGCGATCCAGCGTGCCTCGAAGACCCTGCGCAATCTGCATTGGTTCCAGGTCACCGACGTGCGCGGGCACATCGAGAACGGCAATATCGTACATTGGCAGGTTTCGCTCAAGGTCGGCATGCGCATCGAAGACTAGCGCGATGCGGCGTCGCGCGTGGTCCGCGCCCACCCGAACAAAAAAGGCCGCGGCGAATGCGCGGCCTTCCGGCGCACTGCCGCTCGCATCGGGGCCGACCATGTCGGCAACGGCTGCGAGCCGGCGGATTTCGGCTTCGTCAAGCCCAGCCGTTACTTCGGCAGCGAGCCGTCCACACCCTCGACGTACCAGTTGAGCCGCTGCAACTCGGCGTCCGACAGCGCCTTGCCCGCCGGCACCTTGACGGCACCGCCCTGGTCCTTGATCGGGCCCGTGAATACGTCCCATTTGCCGCTCGCGATCTGCGCACGCATCGTCTCCACCTTTTTCTGGCTATCGGCCGAGATCGCGGACGTATTCAAATCTTCGAGGTTGACGGCCTTTTGCGGAATGCCCCACCAGATCGGGTCGTTCTTCCACTTGCCGTCGAGCACCTGCTGTATCACGGCCGAATAGTAGACGCCCCAATGGCCGACGACCGAGCCGAGGTGCGCGTCAGGCCCGAACTTCTTCATGTCGGAGTCCCAGCCGAACGCGTGCACCTTCTTCGCGGCGGCCGTCGCGAGCGTCGCGCTCGAATCCGTGTTTTGCAGCAGCACATCGGCGCCCTGGCCGATCAGCGTTTCGGCAGCCTGCTTTTCCTTGCCCGGGTCGAACCAGCTGTTGATCCAGACGACCTTCGTATGGATCTTCGGATTGACCGAGCGCGCGCCAAGCGTATACGCATTGATGTTGCGCACCACCTCGGGGATGGGCACCGAGGCCACGAAGCCGAGCGTGTTCGTCTTCGTCACCGAGCCGGCGACGATGCCGGCCAGGTAGGCGC